>JAYTTN010000605.1:0-4382 GCA_043745295.1 Fimbriiglobus sp.
GGGGGCTGACGCCCCCCGCTCGCCAAAATCCGCTGCCACTCGCCCTCCGGTAGGCTCTTTTCACGCACCTGCCTTACTCCCGGTCGCACCGCCCTGCCCTCCTTCCGGAGACGCCCATGATCGCCCGCGCCTCGTTCCCACTGCTTCTCGCCGTCGTCCTCGCGTACCCGGTTGCCGCGCAGGACTCGATCCGCGACCTGACCGGGTCCGCCCCGCAGAACAAGTACCTGACGCCGAACCAGCTCGACCGCTGGCTCTTTGAAGGGGAGAAGGGCGAGACGGTGGTCGCCCACGTCGCCAGCAAGGAGTTCGACCCGATTCTGGAACTGGCCGTCGGCGGGGCAAAGGAGGGCAAGCTGCTGGCGGAGGTGGACGACCCCGGCAGCGAGAGCCGCTTCGCCATCCGCCTGCCGGAGAAGGGCAAGTACGAGATCCGCGTCCACGCCTTCAAGCACCAGGGCGGCGGCAACTACACGCTCCGCGTCCAGCGGTTCCAGGCCGCCGCGCTCGCGGCCGGCAAGCCGGTGGTCGGCACGTTCGACCGCGACGGCAAGGGCTACCACTACCTGCCCGCCGTCAAGGATCGCACCCTCGTCCCGGACGTGAGGGGCGCGTCCTCGGAGGCGTGGCGGGCGCTCGACTTCAAGGGCCGCGAGGCGCGGGGGTGGGCCGGCACCGTCCCCGTCGAGGACGACGGCGAGTGCTACGTCATCGTCTCCGGGCAACCCGACCAGCGGTACGACCTCGTCGTCCGCGAGGCCCGCCGCCACGACCTAGCCGACGGCAAGGAGCAAACCGCCAAGCTCGAACGGGGCGAGGCGGACGTGTGGAACATTCGCGGCAAACCCGGCGACTTCCGGGTTCTGGAAGTGGACAAGACGGGCGACGTGCAGGCGCGGCTGATCTTCGCGCCGACCGACAAGACCGTCGAGCAGCGGCTGTCCCGACCGAACGAGCGGCCGGAGATCGAGTTCCTGCCGGTCGCCAGCCGGGGCGGCAAACTCCGCTTCGCGGCGCACTTCGGCCGGGACGGGCGGTATCAGTTCCAGATGGTGGCCGGGTCGAACGCCGCGTACACGGTGCGCGTGGCCGACCCCAGCGTACCGGTCGTTCCGGGCAAGGAAGCCGGGGGCGCACTGCCCGTCGGCGGTTCGGCGTTCTACAGCATTAAAGCGGTGCCGGGCCAGCTCCTGCAAGTCGCGCTCGCGTCGAAGACGTTCGTCCCCGTCCTCCGACTGTACGACGCGACGGGAACGCTCGTGGCCGCCGGCGGAGAGGACGATTCCGTCAGTCGGGTCACGCACATGGCGATGAGCGCGGGACTGTACCGCCTGCAAGTGTCCTCAGCCGGGGACGGCGGCGGCGGCGAGTTCGGCTTGAAATTGACCGAAGCGAAGGTCGAAGAGTTGAAAGTCGGCGGCCGGGGCACCGGGACGCTCCCGCCGGGGGGCACCGAGTTCCGCGCGTTCGAGGGGACGGCCGGGCAGACGGTGTTCGTCAGCGTCCGCTCCGGCTCGTTCGAGCCGGCAGTCAGCCTGCGGGGGCCGGACGGCGTGCTGCTGGCCGCCGACAACCGGGGCACCGCCGCGACGGGCAGCCTGACCGCGATCAAGCTGCCCAAGTCGGGCCGGTACACGGTGTGGATCACCTCCCGCCGAGGGGCGGGAGAGTTCACCGTGCGGCTGATCGACGGCGACTGAACGGCGCGGTCACACCTTCAGCAGCGCGCGGGCTTCCTTGACGCCGGGGGCCGGCTGGCCGAAGGCGCTGGCGGTGACGCGGGCCAGGGCGACCAGTTGCCGGGTGCGGAACGCCGGTCGCAGCGCGGCGTACTCCTCCGTCACCGTGCGGTAATACTTCTCGGCGTGCAGCGCCCCGTCCTCGCTGATCGCGTACCCGCGCAGCACGGCGAACGCTTCCGTCACCGCGTCCGCCGACTTCGCCGCGCCGATGCGGTGCGCCAGCGCCGCCGCCCGGTCCTGCCGCTTCTCGCGGAT
Organism: Fimbriiglobus sp.; assembly: GCA_043745295.1. Taxonomy (GTDB): domain Bacteria; phylum Planctomycetota; class Planctomycetia; order Gemmatales; family Gemmataceae; genus JALHQU01. The sequence continues at coordinate 1,998 of JAYTTN010000605.1, forward strand.
CGCCCCGTCCAGTTCCTTCAGCAGCGCCTCGGCCGACACGCCCCGCGCCGCCTCCAGGTGTTCGGCCGTCGGGTACGGCTTCCACTCCAGGAACTTGCCGCCCCGGTTGCCGCGATCCGACGCCACCTGGTACGCGGCGAGGATGAGGCTGGTGGCCGCCGTCCGCGCGCCGCCGGCCCGCGCGATGGCCCGCCAGGCGTTCGCCGAGTCGCAGGCGTGGACGCCGATGGAGTCGCCGTGGCAACTGCCGACCGGCTTGTTCGCGGCGGTCTGGCCGGCGATGCGGCCTTCGTCCCGCAGCACGAGCTGGTTGGCCGCGACCGCGATGGCCTGGCTGACGGCGTCCGGCGCGAACCCGTCCGCGAGCGCCGCCGCCACCGCACCGGCCGCGTCCGCCGGCTTCGACTTGAAGATCGTATCCGCGAGCGCCTCGACCCAGGCGTCGTCGCCGGCGCGGGTGCCGGCGGTCTTGCCCGGCAGCTTGTGCGCGTCCAGCAGTTGCGGCAGCAGGGCGCGGACTTCCTTGTAGTGCACGGCGTAGTTGCCGCCCTTCTCGGCCTTCACGCAGTAGTGCACCGACTGCCGCAAGAGCGCCGACGCCCGCTCCTTGCCGACGAACGCCAGCAAGTCCCACGACCGCGACACCATGACGACGCGGTGGACCTCGGTGGCGTCGTCCACCATTTCCATGAGGCCGTCGAGGGCGGCGGTCGGGTCCGTGGCGAGGCCGGCGAGGGCCGCCTCGGACGCGGCCAGGTCGGCCTTCCGCGCGGCGTCGCGCAGGGTCGCGCCGGTCGCGCCCTTCGTCATCGCGGCCACCGGCAGCAGGACTTCCGCCTTCGGTCCGCCGACTTCCGTCAGCCGCGCGGCGTTGCGGTACAGCACCTTCAGCACGGCCAGCGGCCGGCGATCCGGGGCTTCCTCCATCGCGATGTGGTACGCCGGGGACAGGGCCATGAGGGTGTGGAAGCCGACGTAATCCTCGCCGCCGAAGGCGCGGGCGTTGGCCAGCGCGGCGGCGGCCACGAGGGTCTTCAGTTCCGTGCCGGCCTTCAGCTTGTCCACGACTTTCGGCAGCAGCTTGTCGGCCGGCGTCTCGTGGAAGAAGTCCACGAGCGGGTCGAGGTCGCCGAAGGTGAGGCGGGCCGGCGCGTCGGCGGCGGTCGCCGTACCGAGGCCGAGGTCGGCGACGAGGCCGCCGCCGAGGGTGGCGAGGAACATGCCGCGGCCGACGTCGTGCAGGTGTTCGCGGCGGGAGCGGAGGGACATGGCGGTCACCGGGTGGGAGAGGGAGGCGACCGCTGAAGCCTACACCCGGCGGAGTGGCGGTGCAAGAAGCGAAGTGGAAAGGCGACCCGGCGGCATGGCCGTCGAGATCGAGGCGATTTTTGAAGTGGAGTAACGGGCTGGCTGGGGGGCGAATCGGAATAACCCGGCGATCCCTCCTCCTTTTCACAAACCCCTAAAAAAGGAGCTTGCCCTGACTGTGATTATTGGCTAAATTGAATTTTCTCGCGTTCGGAACGAAAACCGACACGCCCAGCGGAGCCACCCATGCACCCCACCAAACTCCTGTTCGCATTCACGGTCTGGTTCCTCATCGGACACCGCGAGTGCCGCGCCGCCCCGATCTTCTCGCCGACGACCGTTCCGTCGGCCTGGCAGGTCGCGCTGACGGTCTACCACATTCCTGCGTTCACCATCGACACGTTCGCAATCACCTTCGGCATGTTCCCGACGAGCGGATTCAACACGGCGGTCCAGTTGACCATCCCGTCCCGCACGGACTGGATCGCGAACAACACCTCCGGCGACAACAACTCCTTCTTCATACCGGTACTGTTCGTTTACCGCCAGTCGTTCGACCTGACCGGGTTCGACCCCGCGACGGCGCAACTCAGCTTCCAGTGGGCCGCCGATGACTCAGGACAGGGGTTCGCGGATCGCGGCACCTGGAAGCCGCAGTACAGCCTGAACGGTGGCCCGCGCGTTACCGGGTTGTGGCTCAGTGATTTCAGTTACAATTACGGATCGACCGTCACCCTCAGCAACGGGTTCGTGGCCGGGGTCAACACGCTCACGTTCTACGTCGAAGGGAACGCCATATCGGATGGGTTCGCGCTCCGGACGGTCAACGGAGGTCTGGTGGTTCAACCGTTGGCGGCGGCGGCGGTTCCCGAACCCGCCACCGCGCTGGTGGTACTCGGCTTCCTGGGGGTGAGCGGACTGGTCGCCCGCCGCCGCCCGCGCCCCGCGTGACCCGCTCGGAAGCGTGTCATGCCACCAGCGGGGATGAACTCCCGGCGCGGCGTGGGTGTGGTGACAGCCTGTAAAGTAGGGGCACCCCTTGTGGGTGCCCTGCTGTTCCGCGGGGTGCCCTCGGAA
>JAYTTN010000606.1:0-4378 GCA_043745295.1 Fimbriiglobus sp.
CGGCCAAGAACGCCGCCTGCCCCTTCGACCCCGCCCCGTCGCCGGGCGGCGGGGCCGTCACCAGCCGGTCGTACAGGACGTTCGGCGACCCGTCGCACAGGCCGTTCACGACTTGGCCGCACCAGTAGGCGTACCACTCGTTCGGGCAGGGGTCGAGCGTGTACAGGCTGCCCTCGTCCAGCGTCCGGTTGATCGCCGGGAAGACGTAGGGCTTGCTGTAGTCCCCGCCACGGGACTCCTTCAACTCGACCTCGGCGAACGCCTCCGTGACCCGCCCGGCGGCGTCCTTCTGCGTGGCGACGACCCGCAGCAGTTCGGCCCGCTGGCCGTAGAGCATTTGCTTGGGCGTCGGCGTGAACGCCGTCCGCTCGGCCACCGGCAGCCGCTCGTCCACGGCCATTCGGGTGTACAGCACCAGCCGGTCGCCGTCCCGTAGGGCGGACATGAGCAGCGTTTCGTTCAGGTCGCAGTCCACCCCCTCGCACTCGACCCGCAGCCGCAGCCGAAGGCCCTCCGGCGACCACTTGCACTCGGCGGACTGGTCCTTGTTCAGCCGAAACTGCTTGTCGGGGTTTGCAGCCTTGAACGCCGCCGCCAACGCCTCCCGCTTCTGCCGCCGCCGCTCGTTCTCCCGGTTCCGCTCGGCCACCCCCGGCTCCTGGTCGGCCTCGCAGTACCGCAGCAGCAACGCCTCGCCCATCAGCACCCGGCGTTCGGGCGGGGCGTGCCGGGTCGCCTTCCAGTCGTTGAGCGTGACCAGCCGCTCGATGGTCACGAACTCGTGCAGGGCGTGGGCGAGGTCGTGGGCCTTGTCCTCGTAGTTGGCGAGGTCAGGCAGCACGAACGGGGTCTTCTGCGTGTTGGGGTTGCCGTGGATCGAGGCGGCGACGTGTTCCAGCGCCTCCAGCCGCCGTGACTCGAATGCCGTCAGCACGTCCGCCGTCACGCCCCGGAAGTCGGCGAACTCGTCGCCCTTGCCCGCCGCTGGCTTGGGCAACTCGCCCCAGGCAGCGTAGGCGTACTCCAGCGGGACCGAACTGGCGAACCGGGAGCGGCGGGTGTACCACTCGCTCTGCCCGTCGATGTCGAGCTTGCCGATGTAGTCGAACAGGCGGGCCTTGAACGTCTCCCGGAACTTGCCGGGCGTGTTCCAGTCGAACTTCAAATACTGCGCCACCGATTGGAGGGATTGGCACGTCATCGGGAAATTCTTGAACGTCCGCATCTCCTCATCGAGATAGCTGGCGATGGGCGAGTCGAAGGCGGCGATCTGCGTGAGGAAGTCGTACAGCGGCGGGGTGGCCTCCAGGATCGGCGGGAAGTTGCGGGCCAGGGCCTCCAGCATGAGCCGCTGCTCGTGGCGGTCGAAGAAGACGACGTGGATCGGGGCCGACTTCTTCTCGCCGGGCCGGGCCTCGCCCTGGGCCGACTCGATGACGGCCTCCAGCAACTCCTTCGTCCAGTTCTGGAAGAGTTGCCGCTCCTTGGTCACGGTGTCGGGCGGGCCGTCCGTCAGGTGGACCACGGCCCGCCGTGCGACCGGGGAACCGTTCTTGCAGGCGACGACCAGCGCCCCCAGCAGGTACACCCGGCCCACGAGGTAGTCCTGCTGGGCGTCCAAGTAGATACGGACGAGGTTCGGGTTCAGGTCGGGCTTCGACACCGGCAGACTGCTGTTGCCCTTGCCGGGGATGTAGCTCAACGCCTGCGTCCCGTCCTTGCGGACGGAGCGGCGGAAGCTCCTGGCCCGGTGGACCAGTTCGTCGAGGCGGGGGCCGACCGACCAGGTGGCGGCGATCCGCCCGACTTCGGTTTCCCGACCTGGGGCCGGGACGAGTTCGGTGGCCGGGCCGGTGGCCGGGGCCGGGACGAACTCCTTGAGGGCGGCGAGGGCTTGGACGGTGGTGACGCCGACCCGCCGCAGGGCGTCCTTGTCCGTGCCGGTCATGTGCGGGAGCAGGCTGAGGTCTTCGGCCTCGGCGCTCCACTTCATGCAGAACTCGTTGTACATGCAGCCGTCGCACTTGAACGACAGGCAGTACGGGACCGCCTCGAACGGGGTTGCGGCGATCCGGCGTGCGGCGGAATCCGTTCCCAGCACGATGTCGTGGGCGGATTGCGTGTAGGCGTCCCGGTCGGCGACGACTTCGAGGAGCGGCCCCGCCAGCCCGAAAACGTCGTGGGCAGCGTCGGCCAGCGTCTTGAGCCGGTCCCGATCCTCCGGGGCCGGGTCCACGGGAGGGCGGAACAGGATGCCCGTCTGGACCGGGGCGAGGGCGACCCCCTCGGCGGCGAGCAGCCGCTCCAGCATCAGGCGGTAGAAGGCGACCTGGAGCCGGTGTTCGACCTTGACCTCGGCGGTGGCCTTCATGTCGGTGACGAGGGCGTTGAGGTCGCCCGCCGCCGACCGCTCCAGGCGCAACAGGTCCACGTCGCCCCGGAGCCGCCAGCCCGCCAGTTCCGCCTCCAACCGGGCCTGTAACAGCAGCACGGACTGACCGGGGGCCAGGGTGCGGACCTCCCGGACGATCTCGGCGTTGTTGTCGGGGCGGTTGTGGTCGAGGCCGTGCCGGGCGGCGAAGTTGACGGTGCGGAACCGCCCGCCGAGGTCGGCCTCGACGCCATCCTCGAAGGCCCGGCCCGACAGCGCCAGCAGGGGCGTGATCCGCTGGGGGACCACGCCGTACTCCCGCATGAAGTCCTGCCCGGCCCGATCCGCCAGCCGGAACCGCAGGTAGCGCTGGCACTGCTCCATGCGCACGAACTGCGTCACGTCGGTGGGCGTCAGCCGCAGCGGGCGGTCGGCGGCGAGGACCGGGAGGGACACGGCGGGGGCGGGCATCGGCGGTTACTCGGTCGGGCGGGGGGGTCGGTCACGGGTCGGCGGCGGTTCGGGTCCACCGGCCCCGCCGAAGCGAAGGGCGGGGCGGCGGGGTGGGCGTCAGCGGCATTCGGGCAGGCTGAGGAGGTTGTCGGGCAGTTCGCCGTCCGCTTCGGTCTTCAGGTACTTGTGGTGGTAGCGGCTGACGGCCACGACCACGCCGACCGTGCTTCCGCCCCGGCTGACGTAGAAGGCCCACTTGCCGCTCTCCATCCCGGCGATGGCGTCCTCCTGGGTGATCTTCCAGGCCGTCCCGTCCCCGTTGCGGCCCCCGATGTGGGTGATCCGCTCGTGGGTGTTGGCCCGGTCGCTCTTGCGGACGCACAGCACTTCATGACGGCTCGCCATAGCGAAGCCCTCCGTTAAGATGGTTGGGACAAATCCTGTTGAGGCACGACGCCGCTCTCAACGCAAGCACCGTGCCACGCCCGTTCCGGGACCGGGGGAATGCCCCGTTACGCCCCCGCTCGTGAAGTGCCGCCAGCCCCGGCCTTTCCCAGTGTCTTGTTGCATAAACTTTGATTACATGGCTTTTTCGACGTTCTCCGTCGCAGGCGGCAGGGGGCAAGTGCCACGCTGGAGACGTGCGGAAAGTCGCACGACGGCGGTGTGGCGGCGAACCCTCCTTGCACGGGAAGCGGCGGCTGGATACAATCGCCTTTGTGAAATAACAACCACGGTGGTTGCTCATGGCGAAACGACGCATCCTGTTCTCCTGGATCGGCCACGCCGACCTGCGGGCGATGGCGGCGTCGTTGCCGCCCGACCAGCAGGGCGACGTGCTGAAGGGGCTGAACCCGCCGAAGCCGATGCCGGACCAGCCGGGGCCGCTGAAGTGCCTTCTGAACAACGAGTCGTTCGACGAAGTGCATCTCCTCAGCGACCACAGCGCCCTGAAGAACCGGCTCTACGCCAAGTGGTTGGGCGGCGACCCGGTGCTGCACGCCGTCAAGCTGACCAACCCGACCGACTACCCCGAAGTGTTCAAGGTCGTGGACGCCGAACTCGCCTCGGTCGTCAGCGTCCCCCGCCCGCACGCCCTCGACCTGTGCCTGCATCTCAGCCCCGGCACGCCGACCATGACGGCGATCTGGCTGCTCCTGGGCAAGAGCAAGTACCACCCGGCGACGTTCTTCCAGACCCACGACGGCAACGCCTGGGTGACGAACATCCCGTTCGACCTCGTGGTGGATTACGTCCCCCAGGTGCTTCGGGACGCCGACGCCCGGCTCCAGCTACTCGCCAGCCACAGCCCGCAGGAGGTCGATGGCTTCCAGGGCATCGTCGGCGAGAGCCGCAGCCTGCGGGTCGCCGTGGGCCTGGCACGCCGGGCGGCGCTGCGGGACGTGTCGGTCCTGCTGCTCGGCGAGAGCGGCACGGGCAAGGAGAAGTTCGCCAGGGCCGTCCACGACGCCAGCCCCCGCAAGGCGAAGAAGTTCGTCTCAATCAACTGCGCCGCCGTCTCCAGGGAACTGCTGGAGTCCGAACTGTTCGGCC
>JAYTTN010000607.1:0-16528 GCA_043745295.1 Fimbriiglobus sp.
TCAGCCCCCTGTTCCCTGGGGATTTCGACCACAACAGGGGGCTGACGCCCCCCGCTCGCCAAACTCCGCTGCCGCACCCTTATTCCCCCGGCACCGCCGGATTCCCGCACTGCTCGCCCTCGGAGGCGTCATGGCCGTCCTCGACATCTCGTGCCCGAACTGCGACAAGGCGATGAAAGTGCCGGACACGGCCGTCGGCAAGAAGCTGCGGTGCAAGGCGTGCGAACACGTGTTCGCGGTGCCCGCCGCCGGGGCCAAGCCGCTGCCGGACGAGTTCCGCAAGGCGGCCCCCGCCAAGAAGGCGAAGCCGGCCAAGGCCGCCCCGCCGCCGGCCGACGCGGACGCGCCGATCAAGTTCCAGGACGAGCCGGAGAAGCCGAAGGTCGATCCCGACGACGACAACGACGAGACGCCGTTCGCGGTCATCAAGGAAGGGGAGATCGCGCGGTGCCCGCACTGCGCCGAAGAACTCGACCCGCCGGACACGAAGGTGTGCCTGAACTGCGGGTACGACATGGTGCAGCGACGGCGGCACGCCAGCAAGAAGGTGATCGCCCACACGCCGGCCGACTTCATCCTGCACTGGCTGCCGGCCGCCGTCTGGCTGATCGTCATGATCTCGCTGATTGCGGTGACGACCATCTGCTTCCTGCGGATGCGGGGGTGGCTGACCGGCAGCTTCCTGGACAAGGAGGAGGTGAACGCCGTCACGGGCGAGCCGCAGTTTTACGTCGGCCCCGGCTGCTTCACCATGGTGGTGACGCTCGTCACCCTGTTCGCGTGCCTCATGGGCGGCAAGTTCGCTTACAAACGGCTGGTGCTGAACTGGCGGCCGCCGGAGGTCGAGAAGAAGAAGTGAGCGGGGTCACGAGAGGTGGACGGCCTCCGCCCCCAGCCGCTGTCGCAGCGCCGCCACCCCCGCCTCGTACCGCCGGAAGGCGGTGCTGACCGAACACCCGCACGCGGCGGCGATCTGCTCCAGCGTCAGGTCCGACCACAGCCGCAGGACGATCACCTCCCGCTGATCGGCGGGCAGCTCCCCCAGCGCGGCCACGGCCGTCGCCGCGTCCAGGCCGTCCGCCGCCGGCTCGTGGAACCACCGCTCCGGCTTGGCGACGGCCCCCTCCCGCCGCTTCCGCCGCCGCTCCGCCTTGCCGATGTCCATCGCCGCGTGTTTGGCGACGGTGAACAGCCACGCGGCCGGGTCGTCCGGCCACGGACGGGCGGCGGCCAGCTTGCAAAACGCCTCCTGCACCGCGTCGTCCGGCGACCCGCACCACTGGCGGGCGTACACGGCGAGGGCGGCGGAATGCGCGTCGATGAGTTCGGCCAAGGCGCGAGCGGACATGACTGCGAGGGGGACGACGCCGGCCGGCGGGATTTTCCGCCCTGCCACCGACTCTCCTGCCGTCTCTTCCGTCAGCCCGCGTTGCCAGTGGCCAGCGGAATCGGGTCCGCCGGCGGGGCGAAGGTGTCGTGCGGCCCGTACAGGTCTTTGGCCGGGAAGACGCCGAGGGTTCCGGCGTCGCCCGTGCGGACCTGCGTCCAGCCGATGCCGGGGACGAACTTCCACACCCCGTACCCGGTGGACGACAAGTACACATTGCCGAACATGTCGGTCGCCAGACTGGTCGCGGGCGCGCTGGCGGCGACCGTCGTCCAGGAACTGGTGGCCGCCGACCACCGGCTGATGCCGCCGCCTTCCAGGCTCGCGAACACCGTCCCGGACGCATCCACCGTCAGGGCCGTCGCGACCGACGACGACAGCAGCCGCCAGCCGTGCGCGTAGGGGATGTACTGGCCGACGCCGAACCCGGCGAAGTTGGCCACGACGGAGCCGTTCGCGTCCACGCTCAGGGACGTGGCGTCGTACCCGTTGATCTGCTGCCACCCGGTGATCGAGCGGTAGCGGTACACGCCGAGGCCGGTGAAGTCGGCGAACACGTCGCCGTTCGCGCTCACCGCCAGCAGGTTCGCGGCGGCGGTCATGCCGGGCAGCCCGGCCCACGTCCCGGTCGCAAAGTCGGAGCGGTACGAGGCGGGGCGGCGGAACATCGCCACCCCGGACCCGGCGAAGGACGCCCACACGTTCCCGAGCGGATCGATGGTCAGGGCCGTCGCCGCAACTCCGCTCGCCAGTTGCTGCCAGCCGCCCGTTGGAGTGAAGTGCCAGATGCCGCCTATGAAGTCGGCACCCTGACCCAGCGCCGGCCCGGCGTGGTATGGCGGCTGGCTGAAGACGACCCCACCACCCGACGTGGCGGCGACGGCGTTGACCGGGGACGATTGCAGGATCTGCCAGTTGCTGTCGGCGGATCTGGTGACGGAAGAACCGAACGCGGCCAGGAGATCCCTGTTGTCGGATGTCCCTACGACCGCCTGCGACAGCCCGCCGAAGGACGTGTTCCGCAGCACCGACACGGTGCCGTCCGCGGAGTTGGCGGCGACGAGTTCGGGCCGGCCGTCGCCGTTGAAGTCGCCGCTCGCCATCGCGGACGCCCCGGCCCCGACGGCGTAGGTCCTCTGGTCGAGGAACGAGCCGCCGATGTTCTGCAACACCGACACCGTGCGGTCGGTCGCGCTGGTGACGGCGATGGACGGGAAGCCGGTGCCGCCGAAGTCGCCCACGGTCAGCGCGGTCGGCCCGACCCCGACGAAATAGTTCTGCTGCGGGGCGAAACTGACGGTGTTCGAGCCGGCGACCGTAGTACTCAGGAGTACCGTCACCGTCCCGGCTTGGCCGGCGGCACCGGCGTTGGCGACGACGAGGTCGGGCCGCCCGTCCCGGTCGAAATCGGCGGTCGCCATCGAGACCGGGTTGGCCCCGACGGCGAACGACTGCGGGGCGGTGAAGGTGACGGGCTGCCCCTCGGCCGCCGTGGTGTTCAGCAGCACCGAGACCGCATCGCCGGTCTGGTTGGCGACCTGGCTGTCGGCCCGGTTGGTGACGGCGATGTCGAGCCGGCCGTCGGCGTTGAAGTCGCCCACCGTGATCGCGGCCGGCCGCAACCCAGCGGCGAACTGGAAAAAGGGGTTGAGGGCGAGTTGGGTTCCGCCGAGCGGCATCGCGTTCATGAGCAGTGTGACCGCGTTCGAGGTGCTGTCCGCTGTGGCGATGTCGAGCCGCCCGTCCCCGTCGAAGTCGCCCAGCGCCACGGAGACCGGGTGCGCGGACACCGGCGTCGGCGGGAACCTGAAGTCGCCGTGGGTGAAGGTCGTGACGGTCGCCCCCGCCGCCGTTGTGTTCAGCAGTCCGACCAGCACCCCGGAGCCGGTCTCGCCGGTGTCTCCGACGACCACGATGTCGGGCCGCCCGTCGCCGTTGAGGTCGCCCACCGCCAGCGCCCGCCCGGTGAAGGGCGGGGCGACGCCGAGATCGACGGCCTGCGGGGCGGCGAAGGTCAGAGTGGTCGCCCCGGCCGGCGTGGTGTTCAACAGCACCGACACGGCCCCGGAAGTCGCGGAGAGGGTGACGATGTCCGGCTTCCCGTCGCCGTTGAGGTCGCCCACCGCCGTGGCGACGGGGGCGGTGCCGGCCGCGAACGCCTGCTGATCGGCGAAGTTGATGAACGGAGCCGCCGTCGGGGTGATGCGGTCGTCGAGCCGTTCCATCCGGGGGCGGAAGGCGGGCGTCGCGGACTTCCGGGCGGGGAGCGGGCGGAGCATGGGTCACCAGGACCAGGAGGAAACCGGCTTGAGTGTACCGTTTGCCGAGACAAGTGTCGACCCGAACCGCCCCGCCCACCTGCCCGGTTACCCCGTCACCCAGCCCTTGCGCAGCAGCCACGTCTTCACCGCCTGCGTGAGCGCGACGTACCCCAGAAGGATGCCGGCCAGGATCGGCCAGAAGGCGAGCGGCAGCGGGACGAAGCCCAGGTACGGGCCGAGCGGCGAGAACGGCAGCGACGCGCCGACGAGCATCACCGCGAGCGTGGTCGCCAGCAGCGGCCAGCTCGCCCGGCTCTGGAGGAACGGCACGCGGTTGGTGCGGATGACGTGGATGATGAGCGTCTGCGTCAGCAGCGATTCCACGAACCACGCCGTCTGGAACAGCGAGGCGTTGGCCGGGTTCCAGCAGCCGAAGGCGTACAGCATGACGAAGAAGGTGACGTAGTCGAAGACGGAGCTGCACGGCCCGATGAACAGGATGTACCGGGTGATGGCCCCCATCGACCACGGCCGCGGCTCGGCGATCTGCTCCGGGTCCACGTCGTCCGTCGGGATGGCCACCTGCGAGAAGTCGTACAGCAGGTTGTTCGCCAGGATCTGGATCGGGGCCATCGGCACGAACGGCAGGAAGACGCTGCCGCCCAGCACGCTGAACATGTTGCCGAAGTTGGAACTCGCCCCCATGCGGACGTACTTGGTGATGTTGGCGAACACCTTCCGCCCCTCGCGGACACCTTCCTCCAGCACCAGCAGGTTCTTCTCCAGCAGGATGGCGTCGGCCGACTCCTTGGCGATGTCCACGGCGGTATCGACGGAGATGCCCACGTCGGCGGCGCGGAGGGCCGGCGCGTCGTTGATGCCGTCGCCCAGGAACCCGACGACGTGCCCGGCCCCTTGCAGGCACTGGATGACCCGCTGCTTGTCGGCCGGGGACATGCGGGCGAACAGCGTCGCCGTCGTCGCGGCGACCGCCAACTCCTCGTCCGTCATGGCCGCGACCTGCGCGCCGAGCAGCACCGATTCCGTGGCGAGGCCGACCTCGCGGCAAATCTTCCGGCTCACCAACTCGTTGTCGCCGGTCAGCACCTTCACCGCCACGCCGATGGCCGCCAGCGCCGCGATCGCCTCGCGGGCCGAGTCCTTCGGCGGGTCGAGGAACGCGACGTACCCCCGGAGCGTCAACTCCCGCTCGTCGTCCTTCGAGTAGACCGGCCGGGCGTCGCCGTCGCGGTACGCCACGGCCAGCACGCGGAAGCCGTCGCCGCTCAGCCGGTCGAACTCGCGCTTCAGTTCCGCGCGGATCGTCTCGTTCACCGGGTGCAGTTGGCCGCCGAGTTCGTAGTGCGTGCAGTGCGGGTAGACGGCCTCCGGCGCGCCCTTGCAGATGAGCCGGTGCCCGCCGTCGGGCTTCGCCACCACCACCGACATCATCCGCCGGGCGAAGTCGAACGGGATCTCGTCCGCCTTCGCGTACCCCTCGAACGACGGGTGGGCGTGGACCTCGGTGTGCGCCAGGACGGCCCGGTCCATCAGGTTCCGCAGGCCGGTCTGGAAGTGGCTGTTCAGGTAGGCGAGCGTCAGCACTTCGTCGTCTTGCTTCAAGGTCACGTCGCAGTACTTCTCCAGGACGATGCGGTCCTGCGTCAGCGTGCCGGTCTTGTCGGTGCAGAGGACGTCCATCGCGCCGAGGTTCTGGATGGCCGACAGCCGCTTGACGATCACCTTCTTGCGGGACATGGCCATCGCGCCCTTCGACAGGCACACGGCGACGATCATCGGCAGCATCTCCGGCGTCATCCCGACGGCCACCGCCATCGCGAAGAAGAACGCCTCGCCCCAGTCGCCCTTGGTCAGCCCGTTCACGACGAACACCGTCGGCACCATGACCGCCATGAACGCGATCATCAGCCAGGTGAACCGCGTCATCCCGCGGTCGAAACTGGTCGGCGGCTGCTGTTCCGCCAGGACGGACGAGATGCCGCCCAGCACCGTGGTCAGCCCGGTGGCGACGACGACGGCCGTGGCCGTGCCGCTCTCGACGCTGGTGCCCAGGTAGCAGACGCAGGCGTACTCCAGCGGCGACCGGTCGCCGGCCGGCTCGCGGGTCGGGTGCTTCTCCACCGGGAACGACTCGCCCGTCAAACTCCCCTGCACGACGAACAGGTCTTTGCACGCGAGCAGCCGCACGTCGGCCGGGATCATGTCGCCGGCGGCCAGCTCGATCACGTCGCCGGGCACCAGGTGCGCGACCGGGATCTCCCGCGATCGGCCGTCCCGGAGGACGGTGGCGTGGACGCTGATCATCGCCCGCAGCCTGGCGGCGGCGGTGTCGGCGCGGGCCTCCTGCACGAACCGGACGACGACGCCCAGCACCACCATCGTGAGTATGACGACGGCCGCGCGGAGATCGCCGGTGGCGAGCGAGGAGCCGGCGAGCGCGACCAGCAGGATCACGAGCGGGTTGACGACCGCCCGGCGGAGCAGGCGGAGGAGCGGGTGCCGCTGGTCCGCCGCGACGACGTTCGGCCCGTGGTCCTTCAGCCGCCGCTCGGCGTCACCTTCCGACAGCCCGTCCTTCGTCGAGCCGAGTGCGCGGAGCGCGTCCTCGGTCTCCGCGGCGGCGGCCTCGACCAGTTGCGGCGACGCGCGGATGGCGGACGGGGCGACGTGCGGCCCGTGGAACGACCCTTTCGGCAGGACGGGGGTGGCGAGAGCGGGCATGAGTGACCTGGGAGGGGTGCCGGGAACGGCGGGTCACTTCTTCACGAACGCGACGATGATGGCGGTGAGCAGGGCGTGGGCGGAGAGGACAATCGGGGCGAACTGCCACAGGCGGTCGGTGCCCTTCTCCAGCGCCTTCAGCCGCTGGTCGTGCGCCGCGAGCGCGGCCGGGTGGTCGGCGTGCTTCTCCAACGCCTTCAGCCGCTCATCTTGGCGTGCAACCGCCGTCCGCGTGTCGCTCAACTCGAGTCGCACCTGTTTCAGGGTGTCTTCGATGCCCGCGACTCGGCTCGCGATGGCGGTTTCGGCGGCTCGCGTGATCTCCCGCAAGCGGGCCAGGTCCGTGACAACGCCCGCGATCTCCTTCTGGTGCTGGTCGAGCCGTTCAGTATTCGTTGCCACGAGTTACGCCCCCACCGCGACGGGCTCGCGCCGTTGCATTTCGGCCAACTTCCGCCGGAGGTTTTCCCCGAAGATCGCCGACACATGCTCGACGAATTGGTAGACGACGTGACTCGCCAGCCGGCCCATCGGCACCTCGCCCGCCGCGAGGTTATCGGGCGTGAGACACCGCTCGTGGTCCCACCGCATCACCCCTTCGTCATCCCGGACCCCCATCCGGAGGAGGACGGATTGCTCCAGGTGCAACGGCGCGGCGCTCAGCACCGCTTCGATCTCGAACGACTGGAGTACCGCCAGTCTCTCTTCCAACAGTTCCGCGAAGCATTCGACCCGCGGCAGCAGTTCGGCCGGGATGTTCGCGGGATCGATTCTGGTTCGCATGGCGACGGTTCTTCCTGTGGTGTCATCATTCTACTCCACCCGGCATCCGTTTGCCATCGGCCCGGCCAGTCCGTAAAACGCCCGCTGACGCGGCTCGCGCTCTCCCCGCAGGCCGCCGACCGTGACCCCTCTTCATTCCGCGAGACCCGGTGAGATGAGTACCCAGCACGTCTACTACTTCGGCGGCAAATCGGCGGACGGCGACGGCAAGATGAAGGAGCTGCTCGGCGGAAAGGGGGCCAACCTCGCCGAGATGTGCAAGATCGGCATCCCCGTGCCCCCCGGTTTCACCATCACCACGGAAGTCTGCGCGGCCTATCTCGAACAGGGCAAGAAATTGCCCGGCGCGGCCGTCCCCGAAATCGACGCCGCCCTGCTGAAGGTGGAGGCCGAGTTCGGCAAGAAGTTCGGCGACGCCACCGATCCGCTGCTGGTGTCCGTCCGCAGCGGCGCGGCGCTGTCCATGCCCGGTATGATGAACACCATTCTCAACCTCGGGTTGAGCGATACGTCGGTCGAAGGTCTCGCCAGGAAGACGGGCAACCCCCGCTTCGCCTACGACAGCTACCGCCGGCTCATCGACATGTTCGGCAGCACCGCCATGGGCTGCGAGCACGAGAAGTTTGAACACGAACTGCACGCGATGAAAGAGGCCAGGAAGGTCAAACTCGACACCGAGCTGTCCGCCGACGACCTCAAGGCGCTGGTGCTCAAGTACAAAGCCGTGTACAAGGCGCACGTCGGCCAGGATTTCCCGCAGGACGCCAAGCAGCAACTGATGCTGGCCATCAACGCCGTGTTCAACTCGTGGAACGGCAACAAGGCCATCGAGTACCGCCGCATCGAGCGGATCACCGGCTTGAAGGGCACCGCCGTCAACGTGCAGGCGATGGTGTTCGGCAACATGGGCGACGGATCCGGCACCGGCGTCGCCTTCACCCGCGACCCGAACACCGGCGAGAACGTGTTCTACGGCGACTACCTCATCAACGCCCAGGGCGAGGACGTGGTGGCCGGCATCCGCACCCCGGAGCCGATCGCCAAGCTCGACAGCGAAATGCCCCGCGTGTACAAGCAGCTGATGGACATTCGGCAGACGCTGGAGAAGCACTACAAGGAGATGCAGGACGTCGAGTTCACGGTGCAGGACGGCGTCCTGTACATGCTGCAAACCCGCTCCGGCAAGCGGACCGGCACCGCCGCCGTCCGCATCGCCGTCGAGTTCGCGAAGGAAGGCCTGATCACCGAGACGGACGCCGTGAAGCGCGTGCCGCCCGATTCCCTGAACCACCTGCTGCAACCGCAACTCGACCCGAAGTCGAAGGTGATGCCGGTGGCGCAGGGTATCGCCGCTAGCCCCGGCGGCGCGTCTGGCCAAGTCGTGCTGTCCGCGGAGGCGGCGGTCGAGATCGCGGCCAAGTACCCCGACCGACCGCTGCTGCTGGTGCGCAAGGAGACCAGCCCGGAGGACGTGGCCGGGATGCACCTGGCGAAGGGCATCCTCACCAGTACCGGCGGCAAGGCGAGCCACGCCGCCGTCGTCGCGCGGGGGTGGGGCAAGCCGTGCGTCGTCGGCTGTGAGGCGGTGAAGATCGACGAGAAGGCGCAGACCGTGACCATCGGCGCGAACGTCATCAAGGCCGGCGACTTCCTCACCATCAACGGCACCACCGGCGACGTGATGGTCGGCAAGGTGGAGACCATCGCCCCGACCATGACCGGCGACTTCAGCACCCTGATGACCTGGGCGGACAAGAGCCGCACGCTGAAGATCCGCACCAACGCCGACAGCCCGGCGGACGCGCTGAAGGCCCGCGAGTTCGGCGCGGAAGGCATCGGCCTGTGCCGCACCGAGCACATGTTCTTCGGCGACGACCGCATCGCCGCCGTCCGCGAGATGATCCTGTCGGACACCGTCGAGGGCCGCAAGAAGGCGCTCGCCCGCATCGAGCCGTTCCAGAAGGCCGACTTCGTCGGCATCTTCACCGCCATGAACGGCTACCCGGTGACGATCCGCCTCTTGGACCCGCCGCTGCACGAGTTCCTGCCGCAGAAGGACAACCGCGCCGGCGCGGAGGCCGTCGCCAAGCAGATCGGCGTCAGCGTCGAGAAGATCTTCGAGCGGGTCGAGGAGCTTCACGAGATGAACCCGATGATGGGGTTCCGCGGCTGCCGCCTGCCGCTGGTGTTCCCCGAGATCGGCGACATGCAGGTGCGGGCCATCATCGAGGCCGCCATCGAGGTCAAGAAGAAGGGCATCACGGTGCTGCCCGAAATCATGATCCCGCTGGTCGGCGTCGTCGAGGAACTGGTCGTCCTCAAGCAGCGGGCGATCAAGGTGGCCGACGAGTGCATGGCCAAGGCCGGGGTGACGGTCGAGTACCAGATCGGCACCATGATCGAACTGCCGCGGGCGTGCGTGGTGGCCGACACCATCGCGGCCGAGGCCGAGTTCTTCAGCTTCGGCACGAACGACCTGACGCAGATGACGTTCGGCTTCAGCCGGGACGACATCAAGGGGTTCCTGCCGACGTACCTGGCGCACAAAATCCTGCCCATCGACCCGTTTCAGACGATCGACTTCAACGGCGTCGGCGAGCTGATGAAGCTGGGCATCCAGAAGGGCCGCGACAGCCGCAAGGCGAAGCACGGCACGCACCTGAAGGTCGGCATCTGCGGCGAACACGGCGGCGACCCGGACAGCGTCGTGTTCTGCCACAACATCGGCATGGACTACGTGAGCTGCTCGCCGTTCCGGGTGCCGATCGCACGGCTGGCCGCCGCCCAAGCCGCCCTCGGCGAGGCCGGCAAGCGGGACAAGTGACGAAGGGGCGAGCGGCGCGACGTGAGTCCGCCGGTTCCGATCCGAGCCGGAAGCGTGAGTGACGGGTCTTGAAGACCGTCGCTCACGCTTCCGGCTCGGATCGCATCGTATTGGACCGGCGGACTCACGTCGCGCCGTTCGCCTTCCGGATGTTCGCCTTGTGGCCTCCTCGGACCTGGGTTAGTGTCTCCGCCGACCCGTCACTCACCGGAACCCGACCCCATGACCCGCATCGCCCTCGCCCTCGCCGCCAGCATCCTGTTCGCCACCGCCGCCCACGCCGAGCCGATCACCTGGACGATTACTGTCCCATCCGCCACCTGGGTGATTCCAGAGGTTCCGATTCTCGGCACGTTGCGCTTTAAGGAAGAGAGCTTCCAATCCGACCCAAACATCCAACAGTCCGGAATTGCCGAACGGCTCTACTTCACCGGGATAATCAATTATCCAAGGCCTCGGATTGATTCCATCTATCGTAAATTCAATGGCAAATATGAGCGAGTCGCCACAATCGTGGATGTGGCGACCGGAGAGTCAGGCCAATTCAACGTGATCACAAGCCTTGGGCGAGACTACTCGTATGACCGCTACCTCGACGCTACGACATACGTTCCGATTACTCGCCTTTTCCTTGGCGGCAACGAGTACCGCATTGAAACTCATGTGCGTTACTGGTCAGCTGACACGATTTATTATTATGAGACCATTACCGAACTCAGGGTCACGCCGGCGGTGCCGGAGCCGGCGACGCTGGTGCTGGCCGGGATCGGGCTGGCGGGATTGGTCGGCCGTCGGCTCCGTCGGCGGAAGGCATGACCTCGCCGGCCGTGGCGGAATTGCGAGAGCGAGTGCTCGTCCTGACGCGCGGCCCGAGCCGATCCCGGCTTGGGCTTTTTCGCGCTCGCCGGCGCGGTATCACACCGCTAGAGGTGATCGCATGAGTACGGCAGTACACGTACCGTCCGCACGCGAGTTGTGGGCGATGGGGAATGTGCCGTACTCACAACAGCCGCCGGGGTTTTCCCTCACGGACCTTGCACGCTTGCGGCGGTTCACGGTGGACGAATACCGCACGATGATCAAGGCCGGCGCGTTCGGCGACTACGAGCCGGGCGAACTGCTGGAAGGGCTGATCCTTTGGAAGTTCCGCCCGATGACGCCTCGGGAGTGTTACCCACAACACGCCTTCATGCGGCTAGAGTTGAACCGCACGGATTGGCACGTTCGCATCAACCCGGCCATCACGCTCGGCGACAGCGAGCCGGAACCGGACGCCGCGGTCGTTCGCGGCAGCCTCGAAGACTACGACAAGCAATTCCCTCGAGCGTCGGAGGTCGGTGTCGTGATCGAGTTCGCCGACGCGAGTTTGGAATTTGACCGCGTCGTGAAACAGAGGGTGTACGCGCGAGCGGGAATCCCCGGTTACTGGATCGTCAACGTCGTCGATACTCAACTGGAAGTCTACACCGACCCCGACCCGACGACCGACCCGCCGGCGTACCGCGCCCGCACCGACTATGCCCCCGGCCAGTCCGTCCCGCTGGTGCTGGACGGGCAACCGGTTGCCGCCCTCCCCGTCGCCGACCTGCTGCCGTAAACCCGGCCGTGTCCCGCCTCGCCTTGCACCGCGCGTCCGGTTCGGCGTACACTCCCCGCGCACGGATGCGAGGGCCGTCGTGGAATTCACAGCGCCGGTGTTCCTGTACCTGTTCCTGCCGGCCGTGCTGGTCGGGTATCACGTCGTCCCGCGGCTGCTGCCGGGGCGCGGGCGACGGCACGCCGCCGCGTCCGCATTCCTGTTCGCGGCCAGCGTCTTCGTCTACGTCTGGGGCTGTCTCGCCGACGACTGGCGGTTCGTGTTCGTGCTGCTGGGGTCGATGCTGGCGAACTACGCATTCGCGCGGCTGGCGGAATCCCGTCCCCGCGCCGCCGCGTGGCTGGCGGTGGGGTTCAACCTGGGCGTGCTGGCCTGGTTCAAGTTCGCCGGCTTCCTCGCCGCCAACGCCTCCGCCGTCGGCGAACTCCTCGGCTTCACCCCGTTCGCCGCGCCGAACGTCCGCCTGCCGCTCGGCGTCTCGTTCTTCACCTTCCAGGCGCTCAGTTACGTCCTCGACGTGTGTCGAAAGGACATCCCGGCCGAGCGGAACCTGCTGCGGTTCGGGCTGTACGTGTTCCTCTTTCCGCACCTGTTCGCCGGGCCGATCGTGCGGTACGCCGACCTCGCCGGGCAACTGCGGGAACGCTCCGTCGGGCTGGACCGGTTCGCCGAGGGGTGCCGGCGGTTGATCGTGGGATTGGCGAAGAAGCTGCTCCTCGCCGACACCTTCGCCGAGGTGGCCGACGCCGCCTTCCGCACACCGGCGGGCGACCTGTCCGCGTCCGCCGCGTGGCTCGGCGTCGTCTGCTACGCGCTGCAAATCTACTTCGACTTCGGCGGCTACACCGACATGGCCGTCGGCCTCGGCAAGCTGTTCGGGTTCGACTTCGCCGAGAACTTCCGCCACCCGTACACGGCCGCCAGCGTCACCGACTTCTGGCGGCGGTGGCACCTGTCGCTGAGCACGTGGTTCCGCGATTACCTGTACATCCCGCTCGGCGGCAACCGCGGCGGTCGCTGGAAGACCTACCGCAACCTGCTGGTCGTCTTCCTGCTGTGCGGGCTGTGGCACGGCGCGGCGTGGACGTTCGTCCTGTGGGGGTTGATGCACGGCGGGTTCCTGATCCTCGAACGCGCCGGCTTCGGCACGCTGCTGGAACGGACGTGGGCACCGCTGCGGCACCTGTACACGCTGCTGGCGGTGACGGCCGCGTGGGTGCTGTTCCGCTCGACGGGACTCGAACAGGCGGCGGGAGTTTACGCGGCGATGCTGGGATTCACCGGCGGAACGACCGTCGCGGCGGACCTCTGGAACCCGAAGCTGCTGGTCGCGCTGCCGGTCGGCGTGCTGGCCTGCCTGCCCGTGGTGCCGTGGCTGCTGGCGAAGAAAGACGCGATGACGAAGCGGATGACCGAGTTGCAAGCGGCGCTGGTGGAAGCCGTGGCCGCACCGGTGAGCGTGCTGGCTCTGGCGGCGCTGCTCGTCGCCGTCAGCGTGCAGGTGGTGGCGACGACGTACTCGCCGTTCATCTACATCAAATTCTAGCCCGACGCTCCCTTCGGTCGCGGCGACGACAAGGCCTGTCGTCGCCGCGACCGAAGGGAGCGTCCACAGCACACGCGACATGCCTCATGCCTACCCTCGCCCCGCCACCCGTTCGCCCCGTTGTCGTTTGCGTGGACGTGATCGTCTCCGCGCCGAACCCCGCGCCGCCCGTGGGAACGCCACTGCCCGCGCGAGTCCGCCGCGTTGCGAATCTCGCCACCGTCGCCGTGCTGTTCGTCGGCCTCGGCATCCCGCTGTTCGGCTTCCTGTTCCGCGAGCCGCCGCCGCTGGACGAGAACCGCGCGCGGCACCCGCTCCCGCCGCTGGCCTTGAAGCGCCACGTGTTGCAGGACTTCCCGCGGTGGTTTTCCATGTATTTCAAGGACCGCGTCGGCTACCGCGACGTGCTGCTGAGTTGGCACCGGCACGCCACGTTCCGCTGGCTGGACATGCCGGTGTCGTCGCAGGCGTGGGTCGGCAAGGACGGCTGGGTCTACCTGAACGTCGCCGACCCGTTCGTCCGGCACCCGGAAAAAGGCACCGTGAACGACCGCGTGGACCGCTGGTGCGAGGCGTTCGCGGATCGCCGGGCGTACCTGGCCGAGCGGGGCATCGACTACGTCGTCGTGCTGGTGCCGGAAAAGTCGGCGGTCTACCCGGATTACCTGACCGGGCACCCGAAGCGGCACCCGCCGCCGGAGCCGCTCGCCCGCGCCGCGCAGAAGCTGCGCGACGCCGGGGTGTCGTGCGTGAACCTGCTGCCGGCGTTCCTGGCCGCGAAGGAGAAGGGGCCGGAGCCGCTCTACTTCGCCACCGATTCGCACTGGACGCCGGCCGGGTCGCGGGTCGGGTACGATGCCGTTTGCGAAACGTTGACGGTGAAATTCGGCAACTTTCGACCGCGCCCGGAGAGCCACTACCGGCGGCGGGACTACGATCATCCCGGCGACCTGCTACGGCTGACGGGCGACACCGACCGCGCGCCGGAGCCGTGCCGCCAGTTCCTGCCGCCGGCCGGAGCGGTGGCGGCGGACGAAGCCCCGGCCTTCGCCGCGCTGCTGCCCGACGCGATGAAGCCGAAGCACCTGCCGCCGCTGGCGTTCGCCAACCCGACGGCCGCCGGGCCGAACGTGGTGTTCCTCCGCGACTCGTTCGGCGATGCGCTGCTGCCGTTCGTCGGCACCGACTTCCCCCGCGTCGCGGCCGTCGGCACGCACCACTTCCCGACGGCCCTGATCGAGCGTGAGAAGCCGACCGTCGTCATCCAGGAGATGGCGGCCCGCTTTCTGTACAGCACCAGCCCGGCGAACGAGCCGGCCGTCACCGGCTACCGCCACCGCAGGTGAGGGAGTACAATTCCCGCACCGCGACCCCGGAGGCGATATGACCCCGACGACGCACACGCACACCATCGAGTTGACCGACGAGGGCGAGGCGCGGGTCCGCGCGAAGGCCGCCCGCGCCGGCCTGTCGGTCGGCGACTGGCTCCAGAAGCTGGCCGACAAGGAAGCCGGAACCGGCCCCGCCGAAGAGGCGCTCCGCGCCTTTCTGAACCGAACCCCGGAGCAGATCGCCGCTGCCCGCGAGGCGGTGATGCGAACCGCCATCCCGCCCCGCCCGCTGCCGCCGGGTAAAACCCTGGAGGATGTCGTCGTCGGGATGTGGCCGGGGGATGAGACCGACGAGGAAATCTTCGCGGCGCTGGAGCGGTTGTCATGATGGCATCCGTCCCTTACCTCCTGGACACGAACATCCTCGTCCATTCCGTACGCGGGGATGCCGTGTGGAGTCGTATCCGCTCCGAATACAACCTTCTCGCGATCGAACCGACGCCACTGATCTCCGTCGTGACGGTTGGGGAACTGCGGTCCCTCGCCGTGCAGCACCGCTGGGGTGAAACCAAACTCGACCAGATGGCGTTTCTCCTCGGCTACTTCAAACGAATCCCGATCGCGGCCGACGACCTGATTGATGCCTACGCCGTAATCGACTCGACGATGGCGGGACGCGGGCACTTCCTGGGCAAGAACGACCTGTGGATCGCCGCGACGACGGTCATCACCGGGGCGCGGTTACTCACCACCGACACGGATTTCGACCCACTCTCTCCGTCGATTATCGCACGAGACTGGATCGACTCCAGACCCCCGCCCTCACTCGCCTGACCGCCCCTCTCCGGAGTCCCCGCCGTGAAGTCGCTTCTCCTCGCCTTGCTAATTCTGCTGCCGGCCGTCGCCGTCGCGCAGCCCGCCCCGAAGCCGCCGACCCTGGCCGACCTGAGCAAGAAGGCGGTCGATGTCCTCCGCGTGCTGCACGACCGCGGCGCGGACCTGTACAACGCCGGCGACGCGGCGGGCGCGGTGAAGGTGTACCAGACGGCGCTCGGCGCGGTGTCGCCGTTCGTCGCGCACCACCCGGCGATTCAGAAGGCCATCGCCGACGGGCTGGCCGAGGCCGAGAAGGCGGACGGCGACAAGGCGAAGGCGTTCAAGCTGCACGAGGTGATCGAACTGGTGCGGGCCGACCTGCGAACCGAGGCGAAGAAGTTGGACGCCGAGCCGGTGCCGAAGACGCCGGACCCGACGCCGAAGCCGAAAGATGCCGACCCGAAGCCGAAAGATCTGGACCCGAAACCGGTCGCGCCGGTCCTCCTGGGCGTCGTCACGCTGAAGGGGAAACCGCTGGCCACTGCCGAGGTGACGCTGGTCAGTTTGACCCTGCCGACGCCGCGCGCGTTCACCGCCAAGACCGACGCCGAGGGGAAGTACCAGTTCGCCAC
This sequence comes from Fimbriiglobus sp., assembly GCA_043745295.1. Taxonomy (GTDB): domain Bacteria; phylum Planctomycetota; class Planctomycetia; order Gemmatales; family Gemmataceae; genus JALHQU01. The sequence goes on from JAYTTN010000607.1 coordinate 15,920, forward strand.
TCTGCCGCCGGCGGAGTACGTCGTCATCGTCACCGGGGCCGGGGTGCCGGCCAAGTACCAGACGACCGACACGTCCGGCCTCCGCTTGAGCGTGAAAGCCGGCGGGGCGACGGTGGACCTGAGTCTTCAGTAATTCCGACCCGTTCCGCGCCGATTCCCGGAAGGTGTGCGGGTCGCCCGGCGGGTAGCGATCCGCCGACCGCCGCCTTCTTCGGCACAACCGGCCGCACCGTTCCTCGCAAGAGTTTCCGTCGTTTGCCGTCCGATTGACACCACTACGCAGACTCCCCCAAGCGTTCCCCGTGTCACCCAATCGGAGGCAACCGTGATTGCTTCGTTCCGCCGCACCGTCGCCGGGTTGCTGGCCGTGCCCGCCTTCGCCACCGCCCAGGCCCCCGTCGTCCCGCTGACCGACCCGATGCCGCCGGTGCGGATGGCCGCGCCGGCCGTCGCCATGCCCATCCCGGTGGCCCCGGCGCAACCGCCGGTGTCGGTGCCCGACGTGTCACCGCCCGCCGGCGAGCCGGAGAAGAAGGCCGACGAGCCGGCGAAGGAGCCGGAGAAATACCTGGTGGAAGGCCTGCTCGCCGAGACCGCCGTCGGCAAGCG
>JAYTTN010000608.1:0-1180 GCA_043745295.1 Fimbriiglobus sp.
GCGGCCCGCGAGACGATGGCCGTTTACCGCAAGGTGCTGGGCCTGCCGGTGGAAACACCGGCCGCATCAGCCCGCGCCGCCGCGTAGCAGGTAGACGAACGACACGGCGTTGAACATGCCGTGGACGACGACCGCGGCGGTGATGTCGCGGGTGCGGGCGGTCAGGTAGCCGAGGCCGAGGGCGAGGACGAACAGCGGGATCGGCGTCGGCCAGACGGCCGAGTGCGCGGCGGCGAACAGCGCCGCCGACGACCAGACGGCGGCGGCCGTGCGGGTCGGGAACCTCGGCCAGACCAGGGACGCGAACCGCTGGATGACGTACAGCCCGACGCCCAGCAGGGCGATGAACACCGTCGGGCCGAACTGCGGGTCCAGCCGCGTGCCGCGGAGCGAGGCGAGAAGGCCGGCGAAGACCATCACCACCCACGGCCGATGCCATTCGCCGCCGGCCCAATTGACGATCAGCCCGCGGAACAGCAGCTCCTCGACGACCGGCCCGAACAAGATGACCGACAGGGCGAAGACGACCCCGCCGTAGCCATCGCCCGCTGGCGTCAGAACGGTCAGCGGGTGGCGGTCGAGTTCCACGCCGCACTGCTCCGCCGACCAGAGCGTGAGGGCGTGAATGCCGAACGACGCCGGCACCAGGATCAGCCCCGTCCAGACGGCGAACACGACGCGGCCGGGCAGCGGCGCGGCGAACTCCTTCAGCACCGGCGGCCGATTCAAGACTGCGGCGCGCAAGTAGACCGTCAGCCCGACCAAAAGCGGCACGACGAGGAACCCGGCCCAGATCGCTCGGAGCTGGTTGTACCCGCTCCGCAGGGCCGTGTCGGTGTTGTCCTCGGCCTTCGCGGACATCGGTGGGAAGTCGGGGCCATACAGCCGCTGGTACGCGCCGGACTGGTCCAGCGCCAACATCGCCATCGGCATCGCGGCGTAGTACGCGAGGAAGAGCGCCAGCACCACTCCGCCCGGCCAGACCGCGCCAGGCTCCCGCCACTTCGGAATCAGCGGCAGCTTCAGCGCGCGGACGAGGACGACCGCGAGGGCGGCCACGCCCAGCGACGCACCGGCGACAATGCCGAACGCCTCGACGAAACCGGCCAGGGAAGTTTCCGCCTCGTTCGCCACGCCGCACCTCGATTCTCGGTCCACCGGCTCGGAGGCCGGAGTGTTC
>JAYTTN010000609.1:0-1179 GCA_043745295.1 Fimbriiglobus sp.
CCGGCGGTCGCGGCGCGCAAGCGTTGCCGACCGGCGGTCGGACGCTCACGTCGTTCCTCGGCTCGTCCGCCGCGAAGGCGGACGCGGGTTGACCGCCCGTCGCGCGCCGCTGCCCGTGACCCCGTTGCCGGCCGTCGGCCCCGGTTCTCTTGCTCCAGAGCAGACTTCGGGGTGGTGTATTGCCTTGTTCGCCCGCCGCGTCAGCAAGGGGCGAACCCCCTGAGCGGTTGGCCCCTTGCTGGCGCGGCGGGCGAACAAGAACACCGCGACACCAGTCCGCAGTCGGCTCTACCGAACAGCGTCGGTCGCGTCGGCCGTCCGTCCGGGTGAAGAACACCGCGACACCAGTCCGCAGTCGGCTCTACTGGTACGCAGGTTGGCCCGGCTACGTTTGTGTAGGTCGCGGTCGGGGAGGCCCGACATCTTCGTCGGACAGGTGTCCGGCGGTCGGGCCTCGTTCCACGGCGGAGACCGCGACCGCGACCGACAGCCCGGATCACCTGCGAATCAGTAATGGGGCAGGTATGAGACCCCGTCCGCAACTTCCCATACGGCGACAATCCTCTATTGGGGGCAGTCCCCTTCAACTTCTCATCGTTCTTTCTGAACCCGTCGGGTAAGATCGACGATACAATCCGAAGATGTGGCCCGGTCTCGACCCTCGTTCCCAGGAGTCGGTCATGAACTTCCTCAAGCGCAGCCTGTGGGCGGCGGTGGCGACGGCGGCGGCGGCCGGCGGCGCGGCGGCCCAACTCGGCGGCGCGGGTGGCACCGGCGGGGCGGGCGGCGGCACCGGGGGCACGGGCGGCACTGCCATCGGCGGGGGGACGGGTGGGGCCGGCGGTTTGGGCGGCATTCTCGGCGGGCTGGGTGGTGGGACCGGGGGCGGCGGCGGGGCGGCAGGAGGATCGGGCGGAGGCACGGCTGGCACCGCCACCACCGCCGGCCTCAGCTCGGTGACGATCGCCGCGCCGTCGCAAGTCGCCCAGGCCCCGCAAGGGGTGTCCGCGGCGAACGGCATCGGCAAGTACTACGCCAACCCGATGTTCCAGGGCCGGGCGGGGAGCGCCACCACCGTAGCCACCTCCGTCGTGAACCCCGGCGGGTTCGCCGTGCCGCTGTACGGTACGAATCTGGGCGCGGCGACCGCGACCGGCGGGGCGGGCGGCGGGCGGGGTG
>JAYTTN010000610.1:0-4365 GCA_043745295.1 Fimbriiglobus sp.
CCGCACGCTCCCGGCGACCATTCTCCGGTGGCTCACTTCCCGGCCTTCGCGGCGGTGAACAGTTCGCTCACCTTCGCCCAGTTGACGACGCCCCACCAGGCGTCCACATAGTCGGCCCGCTTGTTCTGGTACTTCAAGTAATAGGCGTGTTCCCACACGTCCACGCCGAGCAGCGGGACATGGCCGTCCATCAGCGGGCTGTCCTGGTTCGGCTTCTTCACCGCCGCCAGCTTCGCAGACGCGGCGTCCCACACCAGCCAGCTCCAACCGCTGCCGAACTGCGTCAGGGCGTTCTGCTTCACCGTGTCCTTGAACTTGGCGAAGTCGCCGAACGCGGCGGTGATCGCCTCGGCCAGCGGGCCGGTCGGCTCGCCGCCGCCGTTCGGCCCCATGATCTCCCAGAACAGGCTGTGGTTGTGGTGCCCGCCGCCGTGGTTGGTGACCGCCTGGCGGATGGCGTCCGGCACGCTCTTGATCTCGCGGAGCAGCGTGACGATGTCTTTGGCGGCGAGGTCCGGGGCGGCTTCCAGCGCCTTGTTCAGGCCATCCACGTAGGCCTTGTGGTGCCGCTGGCTGTGGATTTCCATCGTCGTCGCGTCGATCTGCGGCTCCAGCGCGGCGAAGGCATACGGGAGCGTCGGCAGGGTGAACGGCATGACGGGGTCTCGCGTCGGGGAAAGGCTTCGGGGTACGCAGTCAGTGTAGGTGCCCGGCGAGAGCGCGGGCGGATGGCCCGGCCTTGGCGAACCCGGCCCGCAAGGGCCGTGGGTGGCGGTCGTGTCGATGACCTTGTCCGAGTGCGGGGTTCTGTCAGCCCGAAGGGCTGTCTCCTCCAGCCCAGGCCTACGGCCTGGGTTTCCGGGATCGGAATGCCTTCGAGCCTGAAAGGCTCGCTCACGGGAATGGAGTGAGCCTTTCAGGCTCGAAGGCATTTTTCCATACCTTTCCCAGGGCAAAGCCCTGGGCTGGAGGAGATAGCCCTTCGGGCTGAAGACAGACGACTCCTTCGCCGGCATTTCAAATGACGTAGTCCGCGCTGACATCGTCCGGTAGCAGGTCGGCGAGGGTGGTTCCCCGCAGGATGTCCTCGCGGGCGGCGGAGATGCGCTTCCAGACCGAGTTCAGCGCGCCGGTCAGGGCCGACGGGGTCAGGTCGCGGTCGTCGCTGCCGTCTTGCCGGTCCACCACGGTCAGGATGTCCCACAGGCTGATCTCGTCCGGCTCCTTCGTCAGTTGGTAGCCCCCGGTCGCGCCCCGCGTGCTGGCAACCAGCCCCGCCCCCTTGAGCTGCAACAGAATCTGCACGAGGAACGGCTTCTTCAACCCGTGCTTTTCGGCCACGTCGCTCAGCCGGATCGGTTTCGGGTGGCCGTGCTGTGCCGCTAGCTCCAGCAGAGCGAGACAGGCGTACTCGGCTTTCGCGGACAGGAACATTCTCGGCTCCGTTCACCTTGCCAATCAGCCTTTGCCGATAAAGTATATCAACATTCGAGTCCGGAGTCCGGTCCATGCTCCGAAAACTGCTGCTTTCGCTCCTCGCCCTGTACGTCATCGCCGCCAGCGTGTGGGTGGTGGCGTCGGGCTTCACCCGGCACGAACAACTGCTGAACGTCGCCTGCGACCCGACGCGGGAGCTGTGGCGCGACGTGAACAAAGCGTTCGTCGCGGACCACGAGAAACAAACCGGCGTGAAGATTGGCATTCGCCAGTCGCACGGCGGGTCGGGCAGCCAAGCGCGGGCCGTCATGGACGGGCTGCCGGCCGACGTGGTGACGCTGGCCCTGTGGACCGACACCGACGCCATCCGCAAGAAAGGGCTGATCGACGCGGATTGGGAGACCAAGTTTCCGAACCGGTCGCTGCCGTACATTTCCACCATCGTGTTCGTGGTGCGGAAGGGCAACCCGAAGCGCCTCCTCGACTGGCCCGACATCGCCCGGCCGAACGTCGGCGTCATCACCCCGGACCCGAAGACCTCCGGCAACGGCAAGTGGAGTTTCCTGGCCATGTGGGGGTCGGTGGTGACGCGCGGCGGGAGCGAGGCGGACGCGGAAGCGTTTGTGAGTACGGTGTATCGCAACGTGCCAGTCCTGGGTGCGGCGGCGCGGGAGGCGACCATCACCTTCGCCAAGCACAAGATCGGCGACGTTCACCTGACTTGGGAGAACGAGGCGTTCCTGGAAGTGCAGGAATCGAACGGCGAATTGGAGATCGTCCACCCGCCGGTCAGCGTCCGGGCCGAACCGCACGTCGCGCTGGTGGATCGCGTCGTGGACGCCAAGGGCAGCCGCGCGACGGCCGAGGCGTACCTGAAGTTCCTGTATACGCTGGAGGCGCAGCGGATCATCGCCAAGCACCATCACCGGCCGAACAACGTGAGCTGGCTCCGCCGGCGGATCGAGCCGGAACTGAACCGCTTCCCGAAGATCGACCTGTTTCCCGCCACGGCGTGTGGGCCGAACTGGGATGCCGTCCACAAACGATTCTTCGGCGACGGCGGGGTGTTCGACCGCATCTATGCCGACCGGAGTGGGAGATGAAAACCTCCGCCCGCCGCGTGCTGCCGGGGTTCGGCCTCGGCCTGGGGTATACAATGCTATATCTCAGCCTGCTCGTGATGATTCCGCTCGCCGCCGCCGTGCTGAAGGCCGCCGACCTGAGCTTCGCCGAGTTCTGGGCGGCCGTGTGGCACCCCCGCGCGGTGGCGGCGTACAAACTGACTTTCACCGCGTCTCTGACCGCCGCCGCCATCAACCTCGTCCTCGGCGTCATCGTCGCGTGGACGCTGGTGCGGTACGAGTTCCCGCTCAAGCGGCTGGTGGACGCGCTGGTGGACGTGCCGTTCGCGCTGCCGACGGCAGTGGCCGGTCTCGTGTACGCGAGCTTGTACGTCAAGGACGGGTGGCTCGGCCAGTTCCTCGTGCCGCTGGGTTTTGAAGCGGCGTACACCCGCACTGGTATCGTTCTCGTACTGGTGTTCACCGGCTTTCCCTTCGTGGTGCGAACGGTGCAACCGGTGCTGGAAGACCTGGACGCCGAGACCGAGGAAGCCGCCGCCGTGCTGGGCGCGAGCCGCTGGCAGACGTTCCGGCGGGTGCTGCTGCCGAGCCTGATCCCACCGGCGCTGACCGGGTTCACGCTCGCGTTCGCCCGGTCCATCGGCGAGTACGGGTCGGTCATGTTCGTGAGCGGTAACAAGCAGTTCGAGACGGAGATCGCCCCGCGGCTGATCTTCGCCCGGCTGGAAGCGTTCGAGTACAAGGAGGCGGCCGCCATCGCGGTGGTGTTGCTGGCCGCGTCGTTCGCTCTGCTGATCGCGGTGAACGTGCTGGAACGGTGGAGCCGCCGCCATGACCAGTGACACGCGGATTCGGGAAAGTGCTCTGCTCGCTCCGCGAGCGGTCTTCGCCCCCCGCAAAGGACCGCTCGCGGAGCGAGCAGAACACTGACGGTGGAGCCGCCGCCATGACCAGTAACATTCCGCTGACAGCCGCCCGCCGGCCGCGCACCGACCCGTGGTGGGTGCGGTACACGATGGTCGCGCTGACGCTCGGCATCGTCGGCGTGCTAGTGGTGGTGCCGCTGGCGAGCGTGTTCGCCAACGCCTTCGCCGACGGCGTGGGGGCTTACTTCAGCTACTTGTTCGACGATGCCGAGACCCGGCACGCCATCTTCCTGACGCTGATGGTCGCGCCGGTCGCGGTCGCATTGAATACGCTCTTCGGCATCGCCGCCGCGTACACCATCGCCCGGTTCCGGTTCCGCGGACGGACGGTGCTGATCACGCTCATCGACCTGCCGTTCAGCGTGTCGCCGGTGGTCGCCGGGCTGGTGTTCGTGCTGCTGTTCGGCCTCGGCACGCCGCTCGGCGGGTGGCTGAAGGATCACGGCTACCAGGTGATCTTCGCCCCGCCGGTGCTGGTACTGGCGACGGCATTCGTGACCTTCCCGTTCGTCGCGCGGGAGTTGATTCCGGTGCTGGAGGCGAACGGCCCGGAAGAGGAAATTGCCGCCCGGAGCCTGGGCGCGAACGGCTGGCAGATGTTCTGGCGGGTGACGCTGCCGAACATCAAGTGGGGGCTGCTGTACGGCGTCATCCTGTGCAACGCCCGCGCGATGGGCGAGTTCGGCGCGATCTACGTCGTGTCCGGTCGCATCGCCGGGCAGACCGACACGGTGCCGCTGCGGATCGAGAAGCTGTTCCAGGGGATCAACGCCCGCGACCAGGCGGCCGCCTTCGCAGTGGCCTCGCTGCTGACCATGCTGGCCTTGGTCACGCTGGTGCTGAAGGTGGCCGTCGAGCGGAAACTGCGGGCCGAGCAGGCGAAGCCGAATTCGTAGGGGCACCCCTCGTGGGTGCCCTAC
>JAYTTN010000611.1:0-1177 GCA_043745295.1 Fimbriiglobus sp.
ACCTTCACCCGATAGAACCGCGCCAGCAGCGCCTGCCCGGCGGCGGACAGATCCCCCGCCGGCATCTCGGCGACGGCGAACGTGGTGTCGGGGAACCGGCCGTGCAGCTTCGGCACCCGTCCCCGGCCCCGCGCGAACCGCCACCCGGCCTTGAACCGCGTCCACTTGCCCCGGCTGGCGATGCCCTTGTTCGGCCCGTTGTCCTTTCGCGCGTACACGGCCGCCATCTGGCGGAACAGCATCCGCCCCACCCACCCCGGCTTCGGAATCGACTCCGGGTCGGCCGGCACGTCGTCCTCCGCCATCGCCACGGCGATGTCCAGGAACTCGGTCAACCGCTGGCCCGTGACCGTCTCGAACACCGCCTTCTTGCAGAAGTCGGCCAGCGCCGCGACCATCCGCAGCCGCCGCTCGATGGGCCGTGCCTCGTCGCGGAGCAGGTCGAGGATGGCTTTCGTGAACCGCAGCAGGTCGGCCCACGGCAGCACCTGCCCCGGTTGCAGCGGCGGCACCGGCTGATCCTTCAGTTGCGCCCCGACATCGGCTTCGACGAGTCCGGCATACGCCTTCAAATCCGCCGCGTGATCGGCCAGCGGGCGGCCCTTGTTCTCCGCTGCCGAGGGGCACGAGAAGCGGATGCCCAACCGCCAGTGGTCGCCGGCCGGCACCAGCACGAACGGGTAGACGCGGCACGCCATCGGCTTCGCCGCCGACCCGAACTTGGCGTGGATGCGACAGCGGTTGTCCGGCCCCAGCAGCACGCACGCGCCGTCGGCCGTGTGGTTCATCCGGTATCCGCCCATGCTCGGGTCGTACACCGTCGGCAGCACGCCGTTCAGCGCCGGCTCGTCCTCCCACTTCTGCCCCTCGATGCGGGCGCGCTCGGCCTCCGACACGCCCACGGCGTAGGTGCGGCAGCAGTCGGAGCAGCCGTGGCAGTCCCACTTCTGAACCGTCGGTAGCGGGCGAACCGGCAGCGGCATGGGCGACACTCGCGGGGGAAAGGCGATACATTCAGGATAGCGGGGATCGGCATCAGTTGTTCTTGCGAGCCTGGGTCGCCCCGCGTTTCAGGGTGCAGCAATTGATTTTGGCGGCTCCGGGCGAGCGGGGGGGCGTCAGCCCCCTGTTCCCTGGGGATTTCGACCACAACAGGGGGCTGACGCCCCCCGCTCGC
>JAYTTN010000612.1:0-16487 GCA_043745295.1 Fimbriiglobus sp.
AAACGATGATGACTGCGTTCGATCGGAAGATTCCCAAATGGAACTATCGGGTCATCCCACAGTAATCCCGACACTTGATAAATCGACGGTCCTTAGTGAGAAAGCTCTGTTCCATCCTGCCGCCTTATCGGTTCAGGGCCGACGGAAGTCGCGTGGTCACAATCAGCAGGGACCCGCAACCGTCGCTGCCCTCCCTTGGGCCATCGGCATTCCATCATCTCCGCTCCGGCCCGATCGCTCGGTTGACCTCCGAACCGGTATGATAAGGCTATTCCAGTCGTCCCCCTCCTGAAGTGCGCGGAGAAATCCGCCCCAATGATCGCGACATCCGTCACCTTACTGCATCGCCTTCGGGAACCGGAATCGCCTCACTGGCCACGGTTCGTGGACCTCTACACGCCTCTCCTGCTGTATTGGGCCCGTCGCCTCGGCTTGGGGCCGGCCGACGCCGCCGACCTGATTCAGGACGTACTCGTAGTCCTCGTCCGGCGGATGCCGTCATTCGAGTACCGCCCGGGGCACTCGTTCCGCGGCTGGCTGCGGACCGTCGCTCTGAACCAGTGGAAGCACAACTCCAGGAAAGCGGGCCGGATGGCCGCGACGATGGAAAGCCGTCCGCCGGCGGCCCCCGCCGGCCCGGACCCATTCGAGGAGCAGGAATATGCCCGGGTGATGGTCCACCGCGGACTGGACCTCATCCGAGGGGAGTTCTCGCCGGCTGCGTGGGAGGCGTTCCGCCAACACGTTCTCAACGACCTCCCGGCCGCCGCTGTCGCCGCCGCCCTGGGACTCCAGGTCGGGACCGTCTATGCTGCCAAGTCCCGGGTCTTTCGCCGGCTCCGGGAGGAACTGGAGGGTCTGGTGGATCTGGACTGACGCTCGCCGTTCGCAAGGTTCGCGACCGCTCCGGCCTACTAGGAAGTATCCGCCCACGCCCGGTGACCCATGAATCCGACCACGGACTGCCCTGAAGCCTCGACACTCGACCGACTCCTCCACGGCTTGATCCCAGGATCGGAGGGCGAGGAACTGACTCGGCACCTGGAGACCTGCCCCTCCTGCGCTCCCCGGTCTGCTGCAAGTGGCGGCCCGGATCGACTCACCACTCTGCTCCGGGCGGGCGCCGGCCGTACCACCGACCCCGACCTACCCGCGATCCTCGACCGGATCCGGCACCGAACCGGCGGGGCGACCGCGGGCGGGGACGAAACCGGGGCGGACGAGTCGCCGCCGTTCGCTCCACCGGAAGGCCCTGGGGAGTGGGGCCGGCTCGGCCCGTATCGGGTGCTCGGGCTGCTCGGAACCGGTGGGATCGGGCTGGTGTACCGGGCCGAAGACGACCGACTCGGCCGAGCGGTCGCCCTGAAGATCCTCCGCCCGCGGTTCGCTCGTCGGGCCACCGCCCGGGACCGATTCCTCCGTGAGGCGCGGGCCGCGGCGGCGGTTCAGGACGATCGGGTCGTCACCATCTACGAAGTCGGCGAGGCCGGCGGCACCCCGTTCCTCGCGATGGAATTGCTCGACGGCGAGACCCTCGACGACCGGCTCCGCCGCGAGGGGAGGTTGCCTGTACTCGAAGTGTTGCGGATTGGGCGCGAAGTGGCCTCTGGGCTGGCCGCGGCCCACGACAAGGGACTGATTCACCGCGATGTCAAGCCGTCAAACGTCTGGTTGGAAGCGCCATCCGGCCGGGTGAAGCTGCTCGACTTCGGGCTGGCCAAACCGGCGGACGAGGCCCACCTGACACGCCCAGGGGAACTCGCCGGAACCCCGGCGTACATGTCCCCGGAGCAGGCCCGCGAAGCGCCGCTCGATGGCCAGACCGATCTGTTCAGCCTCGGCGTCGTCCTTTACCAACTGGCCTCCGGCCGACTCCCGTTCCCCGGCGAAACGGCGTGGGCCACCCTGACCTCGCTGGCAACGGAAGCCCCGTCCCGGCTGCGGTCGCTGAATCCCGACGTGCCCCCGGCCCTGGCTGCGCTGGTCGCCCGGCTGTTGGACAAGGATCGGACCCGCCGCCCGCCGTCTGCTGCGGCGGTCGCTGCGGAACTGCGTGCGATCGGCGACGGCACGGCGCGCCGCCCGAGGACCGCCCGGTGGGCCGCCGCTCTGGCCGCCATCGTAATCCTGTGCATCGGGGCCGCGATCCTCCGGATCAAACACCAGGACGGGTCGGAGACCCGGCTCGAGGTGCCGGACGGGCAAAAGGCCGAGTATGTGCCGCGGCCGGGGGACGTGATCACGGTCGAGAACGGACCGATTCGGGAAACCCCGCCCGCGATCCGCGCCGACGGGTTCGAGCAGGTCTGGGCCGACGACTTCGAGCGGTCGCTGTCCCGCTGGACGCTGACGCCCACGACCGCCGGGCTACCGTCGAATATCGACGCGACGAACCCGGCGGCCGGAAAGGGTCTGCTGCTCAATCCGACCGCAAAGGTGGCGGCAAGCGCGTACCGGCCGCTCGGGGTCAAGCCGCCGTTCTACCTCGCCGCCCGCGTGCGGCATGCCGCGACGACCCCGGTCAATGCGTACAAGTGGCGATTCCAGTTGAATCTGAAGGCCGCCCCGGACCCGCGGTCCGCCGACCGGTTCCTCGCCGACGAATCGTTCGTCGCCCCTGGCCCGTGGGCCGACGTGATGATCCGGTACGAGGTGGTCGGCGGGATGGTCGAAGCGACCACCTGGGTGAACGGGCAACCGGTCGCACACCGCCGCGAAGCGACCACACCGAACGAGATCGCCCTCGGTTTCGTCGAACTCGTCGCGGGGAACGGAGACGTCTGGTTCGACGACTTCCGCGTCCTGACCGACCGGCCCGATCCCGCCGACCGCAAGGCCGTGGCCGATTGGAGCGAAGCGATGCGGGCGGACGATGGAGCGAAGGCGAAACAGGCTCTCTTCGGCCTCGCGGCCGACCTCGAGAAGCGTGCCGGGGTCAAGCCACAGATCCTGGCCGCAGCCGCTCGGCAGCGGGCGGAACGGATGGTTCCGGTGCTGACCGCGTCGTTCGCCCCAGTCGCCCACACCCGAGTCGCCCGTACGCTCGCCTTCACCCCCGACGGGTCGGGTCTCGTTTCCGGCGGGTGGGACGGGATGATCCGGGTCTGGCATGCCGCGACGGGAGAGAAACTCGGGGAATGGCCGGGTGGGGTTCGAAACGTCGGGACGGTGTTGGTCCTCCCGAATGGGACGATCCTCTCCGGCGGAGACGGCGAGACCGCGATCCGGGCCTGGGACGAGAAGGGAAAGAAGCTGTACCAGTTGGACGGGCACACCGGGTCGGTCGGGCATCTCGCCGCGACCGGCGACGGCAAGACGCTGTTCAGCGGCGGGAAAGATGGCATCGTTCGTCGCTGGGACCTAGCGGGGCGAAAGGAACTCGAGCCCGTCGATCGGTTCGAGGGGCTTTGGTCGCCGATCTTTAAGCCGAGTTCGACCGTGATCTGCTCGGCCGACGGGAAAGTGGTTCTGACCTCGGCGGAGCAATTGGCCGTGCGGTTAGGCGGGAAGGGCCTCGACCCGCCTGCCCGCGAGGCGGTCGCGGTGTCGGCCGACGGCAAGCGGGCGTTCACGATCGGGGCGGACAACACATTACAAGTTCGCGATGGGGCGACCGGGAAAGTACTGGCCACGGCAGCGGGTGCCGGCGACCGGTTCGCCTGCGGGGCGGTTTCCCACGATGTGTCCCGGCTCGCGGTTGGCCGGGACGACGGCGGGATCGAGATCCGGGACGCGGCCACCGGCCGCCCGCTGGCTCGGCTCGCCGGTCACAACGCAAGGGTCTGGCAGGTCGCGTTCGCGCCGGACGGGAAAACTCTCGCCTCGGTCTCCGCCGATTCCACGCTCCGATTCTGGAACCTCACCAATATGGCCAAGCCGTGATGTTTCCCTTGGTGGCACCGGTCGGGAGACCGGTGCCACCCAAGGATGCACGACCGCCCGTGAGTCGAAAAAATCCGCCTCCCGTTCGCAAGGTTCTCCACCGACCCGGCCTACTAGGTTGGTAACCCCGCTTCCGGAACTCCCGGCCGCGGGTGGGAGAACGCCCCGATGAAATTATTTCGCACGTCCCGCAAGCGCCCTGATACGACCGTCCGGCGTGCCACTTGCCTCGGGATCGAATACCTGGAAGATCGCACGACCCCGGCCGTGAGTTGGCTCGGCGGAACCGGATTGTGGAGGGACGCCAACCAGTGGTCCAGCGGGTCGGTGCCGACCGCGGCCGACGACGTTTCGATCGCCGGTTCGGGTTCGTTGGTCACGCTCACCGGTTCGGCGGCGGGGAAGGTACTCGACCTCGGCGGGTCCGGGGCGTCTCCGATCCTCGCCCTCGGCGGAAGTTCGCTCGGCATCGCCTCCGCCACGATCGAGTCCGGGGCGAATCTGTTTCTCGACGGCGGAACGCTCGGCGCCCGCGGGCCCCTCGCCTTCACGGCACCCGTTGCCACGGCCATCTCCGCGGCAAACGACATCCTGGTCGCCGACCTGAACGGCGACGGCCACGCCGACCTCGCCTTGGCCGATCGCGCCAATGGATTGATCCACTTCCTGTTCTCCAACGGCAACGGGACGTTCACCGAGGGCGTCCTCGAACCTCCGTTTGCCCCGACCCACCTCGCGTTCGGGGATGTCACGGGCGACGGGCTCCCAGACCTCATCGCGGTCGGAGACGGTCCCCTCGGTTCGACCTTGATTGGCGTGTTCGTCGGCGATGGGGCCGGCGGTTTCGCGGTGCCACCGGTCGATGTGCCGGTCTCCGCACTCGGAGCCACCAGCGTGGCGGTCGGCGATTTCACCGGCGACGGGAAAGCCGACATCGCACTCGGGATCGGCGTCGCGTCTCAGGTGATTCTCCTGACCAACACGTCGATCGGCGGAACCCTGTCGTTCGGCCAGTCGAACGTTTCAACCGGTGGTCCGTTTCTGAAGAGCCTCGTCGCCGCGGACATCGATTCCGACGGCAAACTCGATCTGATCGGGGCCGCCTCCGGAGATCGAGTGGTCGTCCTGCGGCAGTCCGGGGGTGGTGCGTTCGACCGGTCCGACTACGCCGCCGCGCCGGGGCTGATGCGGGTGGCGGCGGCCGATCTGAACGGAGACGGCAAACTCGACCTGATTGCCATCAGCGACGGCGGAACCGCGGCGAATCCCGTGTCGGTCGCCGGCATCTTTCCCAATGCGGGTGGCGGTGCGTTCGGCGCGCGGATCGATCTCGACCTCGGCGCGAATCTGTTCGCCGACCACCTCGCCGTCGGGGATTGGAACGGGGACGGCCGACCGGATGTCGCGGTGAACACGACGGCCGGGCTGGCGTTGATCGAAAATCTCGGCGGCGGGGCGTACCCCGTCACGATCCTCGGCACCGGGGCGCAGTTCGCGATCGCGAGCGGAGACGTGAACGGCGACGGGAAGGACGATCTCGTGTCCGTGGCCGGGTCCGCGGGGAACCTCTCGGCGGAAGTTTGGACGAACGTCCATGCCCGCGGGCTCGTCGAGAACCAGGGCCGCCTCTTCGGGCCGGGCGTCATCGCCGGAAACTTCACCCAAGCCGCGGGCGGGGTCCTCGAACTGACCGCGTTTTCCGCGACGGTTTATGACGCCCTGACCGTCGAGGGTTCCGCCACCCTCGGCGGCACGCTGCGGCTCACGTTGGGGTACACTCCGACCGCGGGGACGAGCTTCACGCTCGTTTCCGCCGGGACAATCGCGGGCACGTTCTCGACTGTGTCCGTCGTCAACTTGCCGTCCGACTTGACGGCGAGAACGATTTACTCCAGCGGCGGCGTGGCGATTGCGTTCGACGCGGCTTCTCCCGGCGGGTTACTCGAAATCAGTGCGGCCTTTGCCAATGGGTTCAACAGCATCCTCGCCGCGCACCTACCGGACCTGGCGGTGAAGTTGAACGGGGACGGTACGTACCTGCCCGTCCTGCCGGCCACCTTCACTAACGGCCTGACCGCCGCGCTGACGAGTCTTCTCCCGATGGTTTCCGCGGCGAGCGGTTCCGACAATGCCGCGACTTACGCGGAGACCCTGCGGAACACCTTCCACTTCACCTCCGTCTCGGTGGACCCGAACGCGGCCATCCCGATCCAGGCCACAATCACCCTCGCCATCGCGGAAGTGTCCGGGTTCGAGACCGGATTCGTACTGCCGTTCCTTCCCGGTATCCCGGGCACCCTGTCCTGGAAAACGATCGGCGGCAGCGCGACCTTCACCGTCGGGATCGACTCGTCCGGGTTCTTCGTCAACACCGGCACCGGGCTGAACCTGCCGGTGGCGCTCTCGTTCGCCGCCGACCCGCTCGACATCGTCGCCAACCACCTGAAACTCACTGAAGCCAAGGGCTCGTTCGACGCATCGTTCGGGGCCACGCTCGGCGACCCGGCCGGCAGCCCGGTGCATCCCACGACGACCTATGCCAACGGAGCATTCGCGACCCGCAACGGCGACATTGCCACACTCGATGTCTCCTCCGTGAAGGCGACGCTCACCGTCCCGGGGCTGAAGTTCACTTCGCCGCCGACGACCGAGAACAGCGACGCGAACGCGAATGCGAAGATCGAACTGTCCGGCCACATCGGCAAAACGAGTGGTTGGGGCATCTCGTTCACCGCATCCGACCACATTTTCACCTTGGACAAGTTCCAAGTGTCGAAACTCTCGCTCGGCATCTCCGGCACGTTCAACAGCATCTCCGACATCAAGGTGACGGCCGAGGGGGAGATCAAGGTCAACCCGGACGGCGCGACGAATGGGGACATCACCCTCGGACTGAAAGGGTCGATCGGCGGGAACGGGTTTTCGATCACCGGCACGGTCGGCGTGGACGACCGAACGGTTGCCCTCGGAAGTCTCGGGCTCCAGTTGAAGAACATCGCGCTCTCGGCCACGTTCGGACTGACCGACTGGCAGACCCCGCACTTCGATGCGAGCTTGAAGCTGGGGCCGAACTCGGATCCGACATCGCCCCCGCCGCCCGGCTCCCCGCCCCCGCCACCTTCCTCCATCGAACTGTTCCGCAAGGGCGCCACCGACTCCGACCGGACGACGATCGCGTCCGCCACCGACATCGCCGGCGCGCTCGACAGCACCGGCCACTTCACCTTCCACGCCGGGCAGGCCGAACTGCACGTCGGCAACCTGCTGAGCTTCAGCGTGGCGGGGCTGGCGATCGAGGCCGGCCCGAACCTGCCTGCGGACACGCAGGTGTTCCACCTCAACTCGGCCACCGCGAGCCTCGACTTCCTCAGCCAGGCTCTCGGCGGAGCCCCAACCGCCGCGATCTCGCAGTTGACGTTCCGGGCCGACGGGGCGTTCTCGCTCGGCGGGGTGAGCGTCACCCTGCCGGCGGGGTACACGAGCCGGCTCGGCATCGCCGAATTCCTCCCCTTCGAGCTGGATAGTATCGCCCTGACGTTCCCGAACGCGGGTTCCTTCGACGCCTTCGGCGTGTCGGTGACGGGCCAATTCAACATCGGCGAGATGACCAAGACTTTCGGGTTCACGCCGATCATTTCGGTGGGAAGCGACACGATCAACGGGAAGTTCTCCGCCGCCGTGAACGTGACCTCGATCAAGCAGGGCAAGATCCAACTCCAACAGTTCGGGCCGATCCACCTCGGCTTCTCCGGCCTGCAAATCGGGGTCGTGACGCTCAGCGGGGCGCTCACCCTCGGCGGCATCGTGGATAGCAAACTCGTGACGACCGCCTCACTCGACGTGACCGTTGAGAGTACGGATGCGCTCGGCGGCTTCAGCGACGCTGGCGGGGTGAGCATCGACTCGTTCGCCCTGCATGCCGACGGCAGCTACGTCCGCAACGACGTGGCCGGAACGATCTCGCTCAACCTGGCCACCGACGTGCAAGTCGGCCTGCACGCGAAGCTGGCGAACGTCTTCCAACTCGACAACATCGGGTTCCAGTCGCACCTGTCGCTTACCGCGCCGATCGCGCCGGCCGCGACTTCCCGTCCGACGTTCGAGCTCGGGCTGGACGGCATCAACGTCGGCCACGTCTCGGTCGGCTTCGGCGACTACGTCAAGCTCTCGGCCGACAACGTCGTCTTCAACTTCAGCAAGGAACCGGGCACCGCGCTCGCCACCATCGGCACGGCGTCGCTGAGCTTTGGGCTACCGACGGACAGCCTCAGCCCGCTGGGGATCACCGGCACCATCAGCGACCTGAAGATCACCCAGAAGGGGCTGCCGCAGCTCAACGGCCTGGGCGTGAATCTGTCGTTCCAGCAGGGCATCGACGGGGTTTTCTCCTGGTTCCCGGTGCGGGTCGACAAGCTCGGCTTGAAGATCGGCGACATGTTTCTCGAGGACGCCGACCGCAACCCGATCGGGGTGAAAAACCTGGCCAACTTCACGGTGATCTTCTCCGGCGGCTTCGACGGCAGCAAGGTCGCTCCGGGCGGCCAGCCGATCCTGCCGTTGGTGGCGACGATCCAAGACGTGGTACTCAGCGTCGAGAAACTCTCGAAGGGCCAATTCCCCATCGAGAACCTGGGCGGCGTCAGCTTTGGGGTGCTGCCGTTCGACCTCGGCCCGGTACGGATCGGCGGCCTGTTCTCGTTCGGCTCGGTGACGGACGCCGCCGGGGCGACGGTTTACTTCGGCCGCCTCGTCGGCGAGTTCGACTACGAGGGTCTGGGCGCGGGTATCGACGTGGTCATCTCCGACCGCGGCCCGGTGCTGGCCACCCTGAACATCCCGCTCGGCATCCCGCTGGATCCGTTCGGCATCATGCTCCTTTCCGGGGCGAGCGGCAGCCTGACCTTCGGCGTCACCCAGATCGTCACGCCGTCGCAGCCCGAGGACATCGGCAACCTCACCGCGCCGACCACGACCATCACGGACGCCGTCATCAAGGCGCAACTCGCGCGACTCCAGCCCCAGCAGTACACCTGGAACCAGTCGATTGCGATCGCCCTCAAGGGGACGGTCATCACCCCTTACGCGCCCGGCGTGGTCAGTGGCGACCTGACCATCGGGGCCTACCTCGGCACCCAGTTCCTCACTCCGGCCGGCGGGTTGAAGTTCTTCGCCGTCGGCAACCTGAGGGTCCTCGGCCTGTCGTTCGCCAGCGTGAAGTTGCTGGCCGACTTCGGCCAGATTCTGGAGCCGGTGCTGGCTGGCCTGATCCAGGTGCCGGACCCGTCGAACCCGCTCGGCTTCCTGTTCCCGGCGAAGGGGACGGCCGGGACGTTCGCCTCATTCAAGGGCGTCGTCCCGGCGTACCTGACCGCCATCGGCGCGTTCGTGGACACGCTCGTGGACGGCACCGCGTCGGAGGCCGAAACGTTCTTCCACAACAGTCTGGACATGGTCGTGGCCCGGCTGCGCCAGGACTACGATCGGCCGCTCTCGAAGCTGATTTTCGGCACGCTGGACGACCTCGGACGCGCCGCGAAAAATCGCTTATCGCCCGTCGAGCTGAAGACCTTCTTCATCGCCCGCGTCCACGAGCTGCTGCCGAGCGCGACGAAGCTGCTCACCAACGCCCCAACCCTCGATGAACTGGAGCAGGGCTTGAAGCTGGCGACCGCAGTGGTCGGCGAGGTGCTCTACACCGCCGGGAAGTTGCTGGAGCGCCCCCTGGGCATCGCGGCCCTCGGCGACCTCACCAACCTGATCAGTTCGTTTTCGAGGGAGGTGCGGGATCTGTTCACCAGCGACAGCCAGCGGGTGATGCTGGCGTTCAGCAAGGTGCTTCAAGACGCCGTCAAGAGTTCCTCGGACGCGCTGGTCGAGCAGCTCATGACCAACTTCGACCCGCAGTTCCTGATCCGCGGCAAGATTCAGCCGGTGATCTTCGGCCTGCCGATCGGCCAGCCGCCGATCGACGGCGAGGTGACGCTGGACAAGCGCAGCCTCGGGGTCGGGCTGAAGCTGCACGTCCCGATCCGGGCGCTCTTGTCGCTGGTGCCGGTCATCGGCCCCTCCTTAGGGACGGCACCGTTCCCCTTCCCGGAACTGACGTTCGACGGCACCTTCAAGCTGAACTACCCTTACGGCGATGTCATTGCCGACGCCCTCATCAACGGCATCCCGCCGATCGACCCAAACGCCGGGAACTGGAGCGCCAAGCTCGAGGGGGGGCTGTCGTTCGGCCCGCTGACCCTGCTCCGCACCGGCGCGCTGATGTTCCCGGCGAACTGGAGCTTCCTCGACGCGAACGTCCAGAAACTATTCGGGCCGGACGCCAACAACAGCATCTCGACCGACCGCGTGCAGGTCGGCAGCCAGGCCCACTACGACGCGCTCAATACCTACGGCGGGTTCCTGGCGTATTCGAGTCTCACCCTGCCGGAGTTCATCACCGACCCCGTGGCCGCGTTCAACGGCGTCGGGGCACCGCCCTCGGACCCGCTCGCCATCCTCGACTGGCTGAGTTCGATCCGCGACGCGCTGCAGTCCGAGAAGGAAGTCGGCCGCGCGCAGTTCTTCCTGCCGTCGCTCTCCTCGGTCCTCCAATTCAACCTGGTGGACTTCGGCAAGCTCGTGGCCGGCGATCCGGGCGGCTTGAAGCCGAAGATCGGGCTGGCCGACGGCAAGACCCCGCAGGACGTGGCCGACATCCTGCACAAGGCCTACCTCGAAGGCGTGCTGAACGGCAAGTTGCTCGGCATCGAGTTCGCCAATGCCCGGATGGAGGCCGACCTCACCCACCTGCTCATCCGCGGCAACATCTCCTGGCTGGGCAATGCGTCGGTCCTGTTCAGCCTCGGCTCGCGCCAGCAGGACGTGACCACGGGCGTCCCGACCACGTTGAAGGTGCCGACCGTTGAAGCCAGGTTGGACCTCGACACAACTGCGAACCTGCTGCCCGCCCTCCGGGCATGGGGAATCAACCCGGACGTGTTTCTTCCGACCGCGACCGCGACGTTCCGCGCCTACTCGCCGGCCTTCGACACCAGTTCGACCGAGGTGTTGAAGCGAACCGGCGGGCTGCAACTCGAAACCCACCTCCGGCTGCCCGGGTTGGTGGACGACGCCGCGTTCAAGTTCGACCTGAGCCCGCCGACGGCGGGAAAAATCATCCCGCAGTTCACCGCCACCGCGACCGTCACCCAATTCACGGGGCTGTTCTCGACCGTCGGCGGGCTGAAGATCGATTCGGCGAACCTGACCCTGTCCAACCAAACCGGGACGGTGCGGCTGACGGTTGCCGGTTCCGGGACGCTGCTCGGTCAGACGGTCGTCATCTCCGGCGAACTGAACGGCGACCTGACCGGCAGCCTAACGGTCACCGTGTCCGGCACGACATCCGTCCTCGGCCTAGTCGACGGTTTCTCGTTATCCGGCTCGTACACCCTCGTTATCACTCGGTTGGCCGGCACACTCCAAGCCCGGATCGACTTCATCGGCACCGTGTCCCCGCCGCGGTGGTTCGGGTCCGGTTCGTTCTCGGTGTCAGGGTCGTTCGGCACCGACGGGTCAATGAACTTGACTCTCAGCCTACCGCCCGAAGGCTACGCGATCGGGACCGGCTCGGCTGCGATCCAGCTGGTTCAACTCGGCAACACCCCGCTCTTCCGGTTGGTCCGGACGGCCGGCGAGAGCGGCGTGCTCACGGAAGAGGTGAACGGGCAGCTGAATCTGAACGTCGGCGGGCGGCAGACCGGCATCCCATTGCTGGGAATCTCGGGCAGCATCTCGTCCCTCGGGTCCGGGAGCCTGAATGTCACGTTCGGCAGCGGCCTGAACCTCGGTGGGTTCACCGTGCTCGGTCGGGCGACGCTGGCTTTCAAGCTCACCGGGAACGCCACTACATACGCGATCGCCGTCACGGGTACGCTCTCGATCCCGGGGCTGATCTCGAACGCCAATGTCTCCGGGCTGATGGACCAGAACGGCATTCAGCTACTGACCGTGACCCTGGCCTCCGGCACCGGCCTGGCCCTCGGGCCGGTGCCCCTGACGACCGGCCTCAAGTTGAGTCTGAAGAAGGTGACGACCGGCGGCTACTCCTTCCACGTCGAGGCCAGAAGTTCGCTCTTGAAGGTGTTCACGGACGCCGCCCTGACGGGCGACTTCGACAAGAACGGGTATGGGAGCATGGCCGTCTCGCTCGCATCCTTCGACGGGTTCCTCGGCCTGCTCACGGTCAAGGCCGCGGCCTTCGCGGTCGGCCGAGATGCGAACGGGGTCTACCTCTCGACCGGCGGGAAGGTGGCGTTCCTCGGCGACAACTACACCCTGTCCGGGGCATTCCGGCTCTCGACTCGTTCCGCTACTGCGAACCCACTTCTGGCGCTGGACGGAAGCGTGTCGTTCACCCGGATCACGAGCCCGTCGTCCGCGTACGCACTGGTCTGGGGCGGGTGGAGCATTTCTGGCACCACGACTCTCTCCGTCCTGAACGGAATCGCCACCGTCGCTCTGACGAACGGGAGCCTCAAGATCCCGTTCGTTTCCCAAGCGGCACAACTGAACGGGAACCTGACCCTCGGCGGCGGGGGACGACTGACGGTCAGCCTCGGCGATGGCCTCCACTTCGGTGGGCTGGATTTAAATGGGACGTTCGCCCTCGTCGCCGACACCACCACCGGCAAACCGGTCGTCAGCCTGTCCGCGACCGGGGCGCAACTCGTCTGGCGGGGCACGCCGCTGGTCTCGGTCCCGACGTTCGCGATGGACGGCGCGGGGAACTTCGATGTCGCCGTGGTTGGAGGTACGGTCCGGATCGGCCCGGCGACCGGCCCGGCGGCCAGCTTCACATTCCCATCCGGGCGGCTGGTGTCGAATATTTCAAAGAAGACGTTCGCCCTGTCCCTGTCGCCGCCGACGCTCACCTTCCCGGTCGGGAACCGCACGGTCACCGCGACGTTCGGTGTGCCGATCGACGTGGCGCTGGGGTCCGGCAACTTCCGCGCGGCCCTGCCCCCGGCGAATCTCAACGTGGGCGACCTGATCAAGTTGAGCGGCCAGCTCGTCCTGTCGCGGCAGGACGGCGTCTTCCACATCCGGCTGGAGGGCATTGGCGGGCAGACCCCGACCCTCTCGCTGTTCAACCTTATCACGGCCACGGTGAACAACTTCGAAATCGGAACGGACGGCAAGTTCTCCCTGAGGGCCAACCTCCCGCGGATCGGGCCGAGCTTCTTGGGCATCGAGAATGCCTCGCTCGATCTGTCCGTGGCCCCGAAGGCCGGCGGCCCGGCGGTCAACCTGACCCTCTCCGGTGGCAAGCTTGTCTTCCCGACCGGGGATGGCCAGTCGCTCCCCACCTTGACCTTCGCCGGCGATGGTGGGAGCTACACCGGGGTCGTCCAGGTCGACCGGCTGACCCTCGGGTCGGGTGTCTTCATCGGTGCGGCCAGCTACGATCTGAAGGTGACCGCCGGAAAGCTCGCGGTGTCGCTCAAGAGTTCGATCCCGGTGGCCTTTTTGAACTCGCGCGTGACCGTCCGTTCGCTCGAAGTGGCGACGGATGGGAACTTCAAAGGGTCGGGCGTCTGGGATCTCACCCTCGGGACGTTCTCCCTCGGGTCCGGGTCGTTCGCACTCGGCTACTCGAACGGCCAGGCGACATTCGACGGGACCGCCACGTTCCATTTGCTTAAGAACACGATCACCCTCAGCGGAAGGGTGAACGCGAACGGGTCGTACGAACTCTCCGGGACGACCACTGTCCAGCTGTTCAAGGACAACGCCATTGCCAACGCAAGCCTCACAATATCCGTCTCGATCGCCAAGAAGGTCGGCTCGACGTCCGTCGACTTCTCCGGGAAGGTCAGCGGCAGCTTGACGCTCCTCGGCACGGTGTACTACCTGAAAGACTTCGCGTTCAACTCCAACGGCACGTTCAGCTACGGCGGGTCGAACTTCCAACTGTGACGGCAGTGTCGAACCCGAAACGGCTACCAACAGAGGCTCTCCCGATGACGACGCGGCGAACGAAACTGAGTTTGGAACGGCTGGATGATCGGTTGGCCCCCGCGGCGTTGACGCTCGGGGCGGCGGATCTCGCTGCGTCCGGGGTCACCTGGACGATCGACGACCAGGGTGGGACGGACACCGGTGACCCGACCGGCACGGCCGACAACTCGCCCGGCCTGCGAGTCGTGGACGCCGCGATCGACGCGACCGCCCGAACCGACGCCTTCGATGGCGGCGGAGTCGTGTTCGTGGACGGCCAGCCGGTCATCGCGGCGAACGTCGATGTGAACGGGCAGACCCTGACCGCCGGACCGGTCGCTCTCGCCGGGCTCGACGTGACCGTCCGGTACACCGCCTTGAGCGGCAGCCCGACCCTTCGGACCGCGATCACCCTGTCGAACTCCGGGTCGGCCGACCTCACCGTCTCGGTCGCCTGGGTCACCAACCTCGGGTCGGATGCGAATAGCGTGACGGCTGCGACCAGTTCCGGGGACACGGCCTTCACGGCAGCCGATCGGTGGGTGGTGACCGACGACGCGGATCCGACCGGCGGGACGCTCGCGGTCGATCACGTCTTGGCCGGCCCGGGCGCTCCCGTCGCCCTGCCGGTGAGCGTCTCCCAGGTTGCGTTCGACAACGCCGGCGTGGAGGGGGTTCGTGCCGATTACTCGGTGACGGTGCCGGCCGGGCAGTCGCGGTCGCTCTTATTCTTCCACCAGGTCCGCGAGAGCCGGGCCGACCTAATCGCCGCGGCCCCGGCGTTCAACGCCAACCCGGCCCCAGGCGGCGACTTCCTCTCCGGGCTGTCCGCCGCCGACCTCGCCGGGGTGGTCAACTGGGACTTCTCGAACCCGACCACGGCCGACGCCGGCGGACCGTACACCGTCGCCGAGGGCGGAGCCGTCACCCTCGCAGGCGGCGGGGCGACCGGGACCGGGCGATCGATCGCCGCCTTTGCCTGGGACCTGGACGGGAACGGGACGTTCGAGACGGCGGGCCCGACCCCGACCTTTTCGGCCGCCGGGCTGAACGGGCCCGGGAGTCGCGCGGTGACGCTCCGAGTGACCGACAGCCTCGGCGAGACCGCGACGGCCCAGGCCGTCGTGCAGGTCGCGAACGTTCCACCGGTCCTCAGTGACATCGCGGTGTCACCGGCCGGCGAGGGCAGCGACAGCATCCTGACCGGGAGGATCGCCGACGCCGGGGTGGGGGACACGTTCACCGTCACCGTGGACTGGGGCGACGGGGCAGCCGACACATTCGCGACGGGAGGCCCAGCGTTCTCGAAGGCCCACCGGTACGCGGTGACGAAGCCTGGCGGGTACGCCGTACAGGTCACTGCGGCGGACTTGGAACTCGCGGCGGCGGCTCCGGCCACGGCCACCGCGACAGTTGCCAACGCCCCGCCGGTGATCTCCGGCCTGAGCGCGGCCCCGGCTCCCGAGGGGTCGCCCGTAACGCTGACCGGCACGATTACCGATCCGGGCTCCGGCAGTTCGTTCCTGCTCACCGTGAACTGGGGAGACGGGGCGACCGAATCGTCGGCCGCCGCAACGGCCGGGCCATTCTCGTTCACCCACACCTATGCGCTCGCCCGAATCGGCGGGTACGACGTCCGCGTCAAGGCCCTCGATCAGGACGGAGCCCGGACCGACGCGACCGCGACCGCGGCCGTGGCGGGGGCTCCTCCTACGCTGTCTGGTCTGGTGGCCGCTCCGAACGCCGACGGGTCGGTCACCCTCACTGGGTCCGTCGCGGATCCCGGTACTTCCGATCAACTCACCGTCGCGGTCGTGTGGGGCGACGGAACGACGGAGTCGTTCCCGCTCGCGGTCGGGGCGACCGCGTTCAGCCGGTCGCATACCTTCGCGGTGAACGGGCGTTACAGGATCGGGGTCACGGCGATCGACGCCGGGGGCTTGACCGCGGCCGGCGGCCTCACCATCACCCTCCCGCCATCGGTGCCTTCGTCGCGGACGCCGACGGTCCCGACGACCTACGCACTCGGGAACGGTCCAGGCGGCCCGGCCACGGTGACGGTGTACGACGCGGCCACCCGTCGGGTGATCCGCACCCTGACTCCGTTCGGCCCGAACTTCTTCGGCGGGGTGTCGGTCGCGCTCGCCGACGTGACCGGGGACGGGACGCCGGACGTGATCTGTGGGGCGGGGGTCGGCGGCGGCCCGCGGGTGAGCGTGTTCGACGGCTCGACGGGCAAACTCATCCGCAGTTTCTTCGCCTACGATGCCGGTTTCCTGGGAGGGGTCAACGTCGCCGCCGGGGATCTGGATGGCGATGGGATCGCCGAACTGATCACCGGGGCCGGGGCCGGCGGCGGCCCGCACGTCCGCGTCTTTGATGGGCGGACCGGGGCCGAGTTGCTCGGGTTCTTCGCCGCGGACGCGAGCCAACGGGGCGGAGTGACGGTCGCCGTGATCGGGTCCGCGGACGGTGGGCCCGTTCGGATCGTGACCGGGGCCGGGGTGGGTTACAGCCCCGCGGTCGAGATCTTCGACGCCCGGACCGGGAGTCTGGTGATCGGGTTTGCACCGTACGAGGACGATTTTCTCGGCGGGGTGAACGTCGCGATCGGGGAC
>JAYTTN010000613.1:0-16473 GCA_043745295.1 Fimbriiglobus sp.
GGTCGAGCACCGGGCGTTCGCTGCCGGAGATGACGTGCCCGTGGGCGGCGTTGATGGCGTCGGCGACCCGGCCGAGGACGGCCTCCAACTTGGCGCGGAGGGCGGCGGCGACGGCGTCGCGGTCGAGTTCGGGCACCGGTTCCGTCGGCGGCAACTCCGGACGGGGCGCGGGGATGCCTCCAGCTTGACCCACCCGACCCCGAAGCGCCCGAAAGTTTTGCCAGACCCAGTACAACCCCGTTGGGGTTGACGAGTGGTCTGTTACGCCGAAGGCGTTACATTCCGACGCCCAGGGTCGCGCCGCGCACCCTGGGAACACACGCCGATTCGCACCGCCAGGAAAATTTGCCAGACCCTGGAAAACCCGCCAACTGAGTAACACCTATTGTGTTTGGCTGCGCCGTTCGCCCGCGATTTTCGTCGAATCCGCGCAACCGGCACATTCGCATACGGTTATGCGAGTTTCCGAGTCGGAATTCGTAGCCGTTCCGTGGCGGATCCGGCCCATTATTCATAAAGTGATTCCAATACAGTTGATGCGACACCGGCCCTTCACGTTCCCGTTCGCGGAGCGGCCGATCCGAGGTAAGTTCATGACAGCCTTGAAGATGCGGCGGATCGACCTGACCGCGAACAACGCCGCGTCCCAACTGGCCAAGCTGCGGGCGCAATTCCGGCTGGATTCGGAGATCGTCAGCCCCGCCGCCAAGAAGTTGACGCAAGCCGTGTTCGGCGAATCCCTGTCGCCCGTCAAGGTGGTCGAGCGCATCTGCCTGGACGTGCGCGACAAGGGGCTGGCCGCGGTACTGAAGTTCACCGAGCAGTTCGACAAGGTGAAGCTGAAGCCGGACGGCATCCGCGTCCCCGTCGCCGAGCTGGCCGCCGCCCACGCCGCCGCCGCGCCGGAGTTCATCGAGACGATCCGCCGCATCCGCTACAACGTCGAGTCGTTCCAGTCCGGGCTGATGCACCGCGACGCCGAGTTGCGGTCGTCGCAGATGCACGAGCTGCACCTGCGGTACCGCCCGCTGCGGCGGGTCGGCGTGTACTGCCCCGGCGGGGTCGCCGCGTACCCGTCCACGCTGCTCATGACGGTCGTCCCGGCGCTGGTGGCCGGGGTGAAGGAGATCGTCGTCACCATGCCGCCGACGGCGACCGGGGCCGGCAGCGCCGACATGCTGGCGACGTGCCACGAACTGGGCGTGACGGAGGTGTACAAGTTCGGCGGCGCGCAGGGCGTGGCGGCGATGGCCTACGGGGTGGACGGGCTGAAAGCGGTGGACATGATCGCCGGGCCGGGCAACCAGTACGTCGCCCTGGCCAAGAAGTTCGTGTTCGGCCACGTGGCCATCGACTGCCTCGCCGGGCCGAGCGAGATCGTGGTGGTGGCCGACGACTCGGCGCACCCGAAGTACGTCGCCCTCGACCTCATCGCGCAGGCCGAACACGCGCCCGGCGTGTCCATCCTGGTGACGTGGCACGAGCCGCTGCTGGAAGAGGTGCAGGTGGAACTGGAGAAGCGGCTGGCCAAGCTGCCCCGCGGCGACCTGGCCCGCGACAGCCTGGAGCGGTTCGGCGCGTTCGTCCTGACGAAGGACAAGCGGGAGGCCATCGAGTGCGTGAACGACCTGGCCCCCGAACACCTGCACATCCAGATTCGGGACGTGGACTCGGTGGCCGACGAGATCGACTGCGCCGGGGCCATCTTCCTGGGCAGCTTCAGCCCGGTGGCGGTCGGCGACTACGCCGGCGGCCCCAGCCACGTGCTGCCGACGGGCGGGACGGCGCGGTTCGCCAGCGGGCTGAACGCCAACGACTTCCGCCGGCGGACGAGCGTGCTGCGATACACCCGCAAGGGGCTGCGGGACATCGCCACCGAGATCGTCTACCTGGCGAACAAGGAGGGGCTGACGGCGCACGCCAAGAGCGTCGAGGAGCGGGCCGCCGACACCGGCCCGGAGGCCCGCCCGAAGCCGAAGCCGGAGAAGGCCGGCAGCACCCCCGCCCCGCTGAAAAGCGGCACCCCCGCCCCGCTGAAGAAGTGACGGAGACAGGAGTCAGAAATCAGGAGTCAGAAATCAGGAGTCAGGAGGCAGGGGACAGAATGACGGCCAGAAGTCGGGCCACGGCAACCGGCACTCTGCTCCCTGCCCTCTGCTCCCTGCCTCCTGCTCCCTGCCCTCTGCTCCCTGCTCCCTGCCTCCTGCTCCCTGCTCCCTGCCCTCTGATTCCTGCTCCCTGACTCCTGTCTCCTGCCATGCCCCTCCGTCCCGCCATCGCCGCCATGTCCGGGTACGTCCCCGGCGAGCAGTTGAACTCGCCGGCCGTGGTCAAGTTGAACACCAACGAGAACCCGTACCCGCCGTCGCCGACGGTGTTCGACGCCGTCCGCGCCGCACTCACCGGCGACGGACTCCGCAAGTACCCGCAGCCGCTCGGCGACACGTTCCGCCGCGCCGCCGGCCGAGTGCTGAACGTCGATCCGGACGCCATCCTCATCGGCAACGGGTCGGACGACATCCTCACGATCCTGACGCGGGCGTTCGTGCCCGACGGCGGGCGGATGGCGTCCCTCACGCCCAGCTACATCCTCTACAAATCCCTGGCCGAGATTCAGGGCGCGACGTTCCAGATGGTGCCGTTCACCCCGGACTGGACGCCGCCGCGGCCGTGGCCCATCCGCGGCGCGGACCTGACCTTCCTGGCCAACCCGAACTCGCCGAGCGGCACCGTTCTGCGGCCCGACGCGGTGGCGGAGCTGGCCGCCGAGGTGGACGGCCCGTTCGTGCTGGACGAGGCCTACGCCGAGTTCGCCGAGACCAACGGACTGGGGCTGATCGGCACGGTGCCGAACCTCGTCGTCACGCGGACGTTCAGCAAGTTCTACGCGCTCGCCGGCATCCGCTTCGGGATGGCCGTCGCCGACCCCGCGCTCGTCCGCGAACTGGTGAAGGTGAAGGACTCGTACAACTGCGACGCGCTGGCCCTCGCCGCCGCCACCGCCGCCATCGAGGACCAGGAGTACTACGCCGGCGTCCGCGCCAGGATCCTCGCCACGCGGGGCCGCCTGACGGTGGCGCTGACCGAACTCGGCTTCACCGTCACGCCCAGTCAGGCCAACTTCGTCTGGTGCCGGCGGAGCGACCGCCCGGTGAAGCCGCTTTACGAGGCGTTGAAGGCGAGGAACGTGTTGGTGCGGTACATGGCCTACGCCGGCTTCGGCGACGGCCTGCGGATCACCGTCGGCACCCCCGCCGAGGTGGACAGGCTGCTGACGGAGTTGCGGGCGGTGCTGGAGGGGTGACGATTCGAGTGCTGGCTGGCTCGTCTTCACGCCGGAGGCGTGCCGGAGTGTAGCCAGGGGTGAAACCCCTGGAAGCAGTTGGGAAAATGAGACCCACCCCGGAGGGGTGGCGGACCGTCCGGCATCCCTCCGGGATGCATGGATTTCAAGGAAACTACGACACCAGGGGTTTCACCCCTGGCTACACTCCGCCACCGCTCCGCGGTGAAGAATGTCGGATTCCCACGACACACCACCTCCGACGTTGGCCCCACCTCGCACTTCGGTAAAATACCCCATCGCCTCCGCCCCTCACTGCCCGGCCCGACGCTATGGAACTGGTCGAACTCCGCGACGGCGACGCCGCCCGCACCTACCTGTTGCAGGGGCTGTGGCTCCAGCGGGTGCTGCGGCCGACCGCCGCCAGCGTCAAGCCGGCGCTGGAGATCGCCCTGGAGATCGCCGCCGGCGGCCACCCCCTGCCGCCGGTCGGGTTCGTCGCCGACCTCGCCGCTGTCGCACTCGGTACGGATCGCGGCCGCGCCGCCAAGGACTTCCCCGACGTGCCCGGCTGGCCGCACGCCCTGGCCCGCAATTACGAGGACCACCTGCTCGGCAAGGTGTACGCCGACTGGACGTTCGAGCGGGCCGCCGACGCGCTCCGCCGGTATCCCGAAGCCGACCGCCCGCGCGGGGTGGCGTTCGTCGTGCGGCAGCTCCGCGAGCGGGGCCGGCTCGGCGGGGTGGAACTGTCGCCGGCCGTCGTCCGCGGGCTGCTCGCCCAGCCGCCGGACCAAGTGCTGACCGCCGGGTACGACTCCCTGGCCGCCGACGGGCCGATGCCGCTGCTGGTGGCGCACTACGAGTGGCTGGTCAGCGTCGCCCGGCGGATGGCCGAGGTGCTGGGGCCGGAGGACGTGATCGCGCTGGAGCAGCGGACGGCCCTGGCCGACATGGGGCAGTACGTCGCGCACCGGCAAATCCTGCAACTGACCGCCCGGTTCGAGGAGCGGCTGCCGGCCCGACCGGTGCGGCCGCTGGCCGGCCGCAAGGAGGTGCCGACCAAAGTGACCGACGACGACCAGTATCCGGTCGGTGGGTATTCGTCCATCAGCACGAAAGGCAGCATCGAGAGCCTGCTGCACTCGCAGTTGGCGTTCATGGAGACGGACGACGCCGACCGGCCGGACATGTTCGACGTGAAGTTCGTGCGGGACGAGCTGTTCTACTACTCCCGCGACGAGAACCAGTTCCTCCGCCGCCGGCGGGTGTTCGCGTTCGTGTTCGACCCCGGCCTGACCGCCGCCCGGTTCAAGGACGGCGACCTGCCGGCCCAGCGGATCGTGCTGGCGCTGGCCCTGGTGCTGACGCTGGTCCGCCGGCTGACCGACTGGCTGACGGCCGACGCGCTGCGGTTCGAGTTGCTGTTCGTGGTGCCGCCGGGGAAGCCGAACCCGCTGGCCGACGAGGCCGAGTTGCTGGCGCTGCTGCTTCGGGAGCCGATCGCGCGCGGCGCGGCGGCGGTGAAGACCGTGGACACCCTGGCGCAAGCGGCCGCCGAATGCGCGGGGCTGTCGCGGATGAACCAAGTCCACTGCCTGCTGCTGTCGGCCGCGCCGGTGGCGTTCGCCCCCGACGGCGCGGTGGCGGCGGCGCTGACGGTGTCCGGGCCGCGCCCGCCGCTGACCGACGGCCACGGCCGCCCCGTCGCCTTCGCGGCCGACGACGCCTTCGACCAGTGGATCGAAGCCGCCGTGCGGGTGTTGCAGCTGTGGGTGTGAGGGGCTGGGGTGCGGCCATTGATTTTGGCAGGTTCAGGCGAGCGGGGGGCGTCAGCCCCCTGTTTCCGTGGGGATGTCGAACACAACAGGGGGCTGACGCCCCCCGCTCGCCAACAACAATTGCCGCACCCGAGGGGTCGAATGGGTTTGCATTCACCGGCCCGGTCGCGGTAGAATACCACCACCCGATCGAAGTGGAGGAACGCCGATGTCCACAGCCGTCGTGCGATTGCCCGACCCACCCGCTCCGAGTTCCGAAAGGAGTGGGACACCGCCTGCTCCGCTGCGGTCCCTCGCCGTGACGCGACCGTACCCCACCAATCCCCGGTCGGCCGCGCTCTTCTTCTTTCTCCTGTCCGCGAACGCCGTCCTCGTCGGGTCGATCTGCGACCTCGGCGGGGTGCTGTTCCCGCTCGCGGGAATTGCCGGACTGGCGGCATACGCCAGCGCCGCCCGCTGGGTGGCCCGATTGCCGCGCCGGAACCGCGTGACTCGGTTCCTCGAACGGGTCCGCCTGG
Source organism: Fimbriiglobus sp. (assembly GCA_043745295.1). Classification (GTDB taxonomy): domain Bacteria; phylum Planctomycetota; class Planctomycetia; order Gemmatales; family Gemmataceae; genus JALHQU01. Next base: position 5,583 of record JAYTTN010000613.1, read on the forward strand.
CGCTGGCCTACGAGGGGTGAGAAGCGATGGAACCGACGTGGTACTTGGCGTTCGTGTTCGGGTTCTGCGGGAGCATCGCCGTCGAGGTGGTTCTCATCCTGCAAGCGATGGGGCCGCGCGGGGCCGTCCCTGGCAAGTACAAAACGCGGCTGTTCTGGTCGGTGCGACTCGTTCTGGCGGTCCTGTCGGGCGGGATCGCCGTCGCCTACTTCTCCCCACAGCTCCCGCTGTTCCTGTACGTCCACCTCGGTGCGGCGACCCCGGCGATCCTGACGCGGGTGTCCCGGATTGAAGACGACGAGTCCGACAAAACGCCGTGAATTCGCTCCCCTCCGTGTCGCGGCGAACCCGACTACTTCACCCGCCACACGGCGTCCTCGCTTAGCCCCTCGGCGGTCATGGCCGCGCGGATGGCGGCGAGGAACCGGGCGGCGTCCACCGGGTAGCCGGCGGTCGGCGTCAGGCCCGGCACCCGCGCCGCCCAGTAGTCGTTGAACTGGCCCATGCAGAGTTCGCGGACGTACTTGCACGTCATCGACGCCAGGGCCACCGCCACGCTGCCGGCGTCCGCGCGGGGGGTGAACCGGACGACCACCCGCCGCGGCAGCAACTCCACCCGGTAGCGGCTCTCGTCCATCCGCTCCACCTCGGCGCACACGAAGCCGTCGGGGAACGCCTCTTGCAGCAGCGGCGCGTAGTAGTTCCGCCCGCCCTGCTTGTCGCACAGGATGCGCAACTCGTCGTCGCCGGGCGTGTGCGCGAGGACGTGCTTCAGCAGTTCCACCAGTCCCAGGCTCAGCACCACCGCCTTCGACCCCGATGCCGCGACCGCGCGGTTGAACCGGGGCGGGTGGACGACGTTCGCCGCGACCGGGCCGAGTTCGACCCCGTGCGCGGCGAAGTCCGGCTGCGGCGAGGCTTTGGTGTGCCGTTCGAGTTCGGCCGTCGGGACGAACCAGCCTTCGAGGTGCGTGTCCGGCAGGGCGTCGGGCAGGCCGACGCGGGCGAGCAGGTCGGCGAGCGTCAGCCCGGCGAAGCCGAACCAGCTGAGGACGCCGTGTTCCAGTTTGCCGAGGGCGTTGGTGCCGTGGTAGACGCGCTTGGAGTCGTCGATGACGAGACGGGCGTCGCGGCCCCACCGCCCGCCGGCGCGGCGGACGACGGCCTTGAGCGCGTCCCACCCGGCCGGGTCGTCGTCCGGCAGGCGGACGGCGACGGCGGCCTGCACCAGCGGGCCGAGGTTCGGCCCGTACCCGGCCTCGTCGATCCCGACCACCCACGGCATGACGGCGACTCCGGCGGAGCAGTCCTCTGTTGTATGGAAGGCCGCGCGCGTGCGCCCCGCCCGCGCTCACCCGACGTTGATGCCGCTGGTGAAGTTCGCGCCGAACGGGACGCTGTCCGCCAGGATCTGCCCACCCGTCTTCCCGCTGAACCCGCGGACGAGGCCGGCAGTGCCCGGCCCGGTGCCGACGATGAAGTCGGCGAACCCGTCCTGGTCCAGGTCGGTGCCGGCGACGTGGATGCCGCCGGTCTGGTTCGGGCTGAACCCGAAGAAGCTGGCGAGCTGGGCCGTCGTCTGGCCGACGTTGTTCGCCTGGTTGAACTTCTTCCCGTCGATGGCCGTCACCGCCGGGCCGCCGCCGCTCTCGACGCCGACGAGCATGTCCGGCGTGCCGTCGTTGTTGAAGTCCCCGCTGCCGACGAACACCCCGCCGGTGAAGGCGGGGGTGAGGGCGAAGAAGCTGAAGGTCGGGTTCGGGAACGCGGCCAGCGACGGGGCGAGCAGCGTCTTGGCGTTGAACACCCGCACGTTCGGCCCGCCGCCCGACCCGACGCCGCAGATGACGTCCGCGAACCCGTCCCCGTCCACGTCCGCCACCGCCACCCGCACCCCGCCGGTGAACGACTCCACGTAGGCGAAGAAGCTGGCCAGGAGCGCCCCGCCGTTGGCCACCGAGTTCAGCAAGTTCTTCTCCAGCGAGCCGTCGTTCTTGGCGGCCAGGGCGAGCAGCGCCTTGCCGTCCAGGATGCGGACGTTCGGCCCGCCGCCCTTGCCGACGCCGCACACGATGTCCGCGAACCCGTCGTTGTTCACGTCCCCGATGGCCACGTTCACCCCGCCGAGGAACGCCTGCGGGTAGGCGAAGAAGCTGGTGACCAGGGGCAGGTTGTTCTGCGACGAGCCGACGGTGTTGTACACCCGCACGTTGGCCGTCCCGCCGGGGCCGGTGCTGGTGACCACGTCGGCGATGCCGTCCCCGGTCACGTCCCCCATCGACACGAACACCCCGCCCTTGTACTCCACCGGGTACGCCAGGAAGCTGTTCGTCTGGCCGGTCGGGCCGAACACGTTGACGAGCGGGCTGGCCGTCGGGTGGGCCGCGACCCCGACCGCGTAGCTGACCGGCAGCGGCCGCTGGGTGACGAAGATGTCGGCGGTCGCGTTGGTGTCCGGGGCCAGGCTGGTGGCGGAACTGTCGTAGGCCACGAACTGGCCATCCCGGCTGACGGCGACGCCGAAGCCACCGCTGGTGGAGTTCCCCTCGGTGCCGACGGTGGACACGCTCACGCGGGTGATCGCCCCCGTCACCCGGTCCTTCACGAATACGTCGCTGACGCCGTTGCCGTCCCCGGCCACCAGGTTGTTCGAGTCCGAAGCGAAGGCGACGAACCGGCCGTTGCCGCTGATCGCCACGGCGAACGAACCACCGTTCCCGGCGGTCCCGCCGGCATCGGCGCTCGCCAGCGTGGTGGTGTTCGCCACCCGGTCGTACAGGAACACGTCCCGCACGCCGTTGGCGTTCCCGGCCCCGAAGGTGGTGGCGTCGCTGGTGAAGGCGACGAACCGGCCGTCCCCACTGATGTCCAGGGCGTCGCCGGAGGAGCCGTTCCCCTGGGTGCCGTCGGTCGCCACGCTGACCCGGACGACGGCGGAGGTCGTGGTATCGACGACGAACGCGTCGTCCTGGCCGTTGGTGTCGCCGGCCACCAGGTTGCTGGCGCTGCTGCGGAACGCCACGTACCGGCCGTCGGCGGTGATGGCGTTCACGCGGGCGTTCGCGTTCGCCCCGGTGTTCTGCTGGGTGCCGTCCGCGGCGGCGCTGACCAACCCGGTGGTGCGGGCGGCCAGGTCGCGGTGGAAGACGTTGATTCCGGCGGTGGTGACGCCCGACACGAGGTTGGTGGCCGTGCTGGCGAACGAGACGAACCGGCCGTCGGCGCTGATGTGCGGCAGGGTCGAGTCCCCGTTCCCGACGTTGCCGTCGGGTCGCACGCTCACCAGCGTGGTCGTGCCGTTCGCGGTGTCCCGCACGAACACGTCGTTCGTGCCGTTGGGGTCGGTGCCGGCGAGGTTGCTGGCGCTGCTGCTGAACGCCACGAACCGGCCGTCCGCGCTGATGCTGGGAGCGTCGAATACGTTGCCGTTGCCGGCCGCGCCGTTCGCCCCGTCGGCCCGGCTGACCAGCACGACCTCCCCGGTCGTGCGGTCCTTCCGGTACACGTCGAATGCGTTATTCGTGTCGTCGGCCACAAGTGCGGCGGTGCTGAGGAAGGCGACGTACCGGCCGTCCGCGCTGAGCGCCGGTGCGATGAAGGTGGACGCGGCCACCTGCGATCCTCCGCCGTTGGTGCTGGCCAGGGTGGTCAGGAACGACGGGACGATGCGGTCGTCGAGCGATTGGAGGCGGGGCCGGAAGCGGGGCGGCGAGACCGGGGCGGACGACTTGGCGGTCAGCCAGCGGGTGAGGCGACTCACGGTGGAGTCCTCAGGGAGGGACGGTGGGCGAACACCTCACGCGAGTGTTCACACGAGGGAGTAGGGAACGGGTTAGGAAAACCTGTTGCGAAAGCGAACGGAATTTCAACTCGCTGGCGAGACAGTCGTTGCGCACGACTGGACGGTGCCGCCCGCTCACCCCACCAGGTGGCCGAACCGCGCCCGGAACTGCTCCGGCGACAGCTTCACGACGGCGGCCAGCCGGGCCAGTTGGCCGGCGTCGTCGAAGTCGGCCGCCTCCAGCCGGGTCATGTACCGGCGGGCGCACTCGTAGGTGACGCCGGTGGCGTCCACCTCCCGCGTCCGCATCTTCTTCGTCGCCGGGCTGATCATGTCCTCGAACCGGAGCGGCTTCAGTTCGCCGCCGACCACCGACACGATGGCCCCGTACTCCGCCGCCTCCGGCGACATGAGGAACTTGACCGCCCCGTACCCCAGGTCGCGGGTGTACTCCACGTCGAACGGGATCGGGTCGGCGCAGCGGAGCTCGTACCCCAGGTCCTTGGCGATCATGGACGACTTCAGGCCGAGCGGCGTCATCTCCGCCTCCAGCCAGTCCGTCACCATGCGGCCGAAGTCGAGTTCGCCCAGCCGCAGGTTGTCGAACGGGTCCTTGACGATCTTCCCGTACCGGCCGATCTGCTCCTCGGTCATGATCGCCTTCAGCCCCTTCTCGCCGATGCTGTCGAGCAGCCCCTCGGCCAGCACCACCAGGCCGTAGTCCTTGCCGGCGGCCGTCCGCTTGATCATCGACCCGAGGATGATCTCGGCGATGGCCTTCGGCGTCACCTTCTTGTGCGGGAACTCCTCGGAGATGAGGGTGAGGGTGGCGGCCGACGCCTTGCCGATGCCCAGCGCCAGGTGGCCGGCGGCGCGGCCCATGCTGACGACGATGTACCAGCGGCCGGTAGTGCGGGCGTCCTCGTGCAGGGCGCGGGCGGTGAGCGAGCCGAGGTGCCGGGCCGTCTCGAAGCCGAACGTGGGGATGCCCTTGGGCAGGGGCAGGTCGTTGTCGATGGTCTTGGGGACGTGGGCCACCTTGATCTTGCCGCCGGCCCGGGCGTACACCTGCGACCCGGTGTACGCCGTGTCGTCGCCGCCGATGGTGACCAGGTGCGTCACCCCCAGGTCGGCGAGCGACCCGAGGACGTTCGCCATGTGGACGGGGTTGGCGGTCGGGTTGGTGCGGGCGGTGCGGAGCATGGACCCGCCGCGGAGGTAGTACGGGGCGACGGCCGGGATGTCGAGCGGCACCACCTTGGACGTGTCGCGCTCGATGAGGTGGCTGAACCCGTCGCGGATGCCGATCACCTCCAGCCCGCGGTGGGTGGCCTCGATGGTGACGGAACTGATGACGCCGTTGATGCCGGGGGCCGGGCCGCCGCCGACGACGATGGCCAGCCGGTCGCGGGGGGAAGAGTCCGCCATGTCGGGAACGCTCGCGGGGGGAAACGGGCTACCCGCATACGAAACGGATCGGCGCGGGGAAAATCAAGGGCGCGCGGCGGGGGTGAGACGGGTCAGTACGTGTCGGGCAGCTCGCCCCGCCGACGGCGGGCGGAGTGCGACTCGGCGATTCCTTCCGGACGGGTGTTGCCGCCCGGCGGACGCAACGCGGACAGGTCCGGCAGGTCGTCGGGGAAGCCCATCAGCCGGCGGTACAGGTCGGGGTCGTGGTGTTGACTCAGTCGCGCCACATCGATGACCAGACGCCGGAAATCCTTGAGCTGTTTTCGGTTCAAATCCAGATCGCGGATGAGCCGTTGACTTTCCGGCGTGGAACCCATGATTTCCCCGGTGGCCAGCACGCGGACCGTTTCCGACGTGAATGCCGCGAGCGGATCGGGCACCCGCTGATCGCCCTTCTTCGCGTTGCACCCGGCACAGGCGAACACCAAGTTGTCGTACGCCAGTCGTGCTTCCGGGTGGGCGGCCACCGCCTCGCAGTGATCGATGTCGAACAGCCCGGTCACACTGCCCCACGACTCGCGGGTCAGGCAGTAGACGCACCGGAACGCGAATTCGTCCCGGAGCCACGGGCGGAAACTCGTGTGATCCGAGTACCCGACCGGCCCGTGGCGGCGCGAGTGCGGAGTGGCCGGATAGTCGAACGGCTGACTCACGCCGGCTCTCCTTTCTGAGCGGCGGCGGCTTTATCGAGCAACTCTTGGTGAAGTTTCCGGAGCGGCTCCAGCCGCAGCGGAGCGACCCGATCCACATATCGTCGCAGCTGGTGGGTCAGCCCGTCCAGTTCCTGTAACTCCTCCGGCGTGACGGTGCCGTCGATGTCGCGGTCGATGAGGTCGCACCGCCGCTGGTTCTTGGCCGATGTCCACTCGCCGTCGTCGGTCGGCGGGGGTTTGATCGGCACCCACCGCCCGACCGGCATCCCGGCGCGTTTGACGACCGTCCCGCCCGCCGCGGCGGTCAGGAAGTCGCGGACGGTCTCCGGCAGCGTGTCCCAATCTAGATCGGTGGCGGTCTCGGTCATGGCGCGGCCCTCGGGGTTCATTCCAGTATACCCGCCCGCGCCGCAGTTCGCGTTCCCCCGCCGTCCGCCGTCGCGTATCATCGCCCCTTTCCGACGGGGCACGCCATGCGGCGCATGTTCGCTCACCGGGCCGGGCACCACCTGCTGCTGATCGCCGTCGCCGTCGCGGTGGTGTTCCCGTTCCTCGGCACCACCAGCCTGTGGGACGACGACGAGGGCGTGAACGCCGAGTGCGGCCGCGAGATGCGCGAGGCCGGCACGTGGGTGGTGCCGACGTTCAACTGGGACCTCCGCACCGCCAAGCCGGTGTTCCTGTACTGGCTGATGCGGTTCGGCTACGCCGCGTTCGGCGAGAGCGAGTGGTCGGCCCGCCTGCCGTCGGCGGTGCTGACGGTCGGCACCGTCCTGCTCGTGTACGAACTCGGCCGGCGCATGTTCGACGCCGCCACTGGGGTGCTGGCCGGGGTCGTCGCGGTCACGTCGCTGGAGGTGTGCAAGCTGGCGCACGCGGCGACACCCGACGCGACGCTGCTGTTCTTCACGGTGCTGTACTTCCACTGCTTCTGGCTCGGCACGGCGAACGGCGGGCGGGGCTGGTTCGTCCCGTGCGGGATCGCCAGCGGGTTGGCGTTCCTGACGAAGGGGCCGGTGGGGCTGGTGCTGCCGTCGGCGGTGGTGTTCGGCTGGTTCGCCTGGAACCGCGAGCTGCGGCGGCTGCTCGACCGGCGGATGCTGTGGGGGATGCTCGCGTGGACGCTCGTGGCGGTGCCGTGGTACGCGATGGTGACGGCCGAGACGAAGGGCGAATGGCTGCGGACGTTCTTCCTGAAGGAGAACCTCGGCCGCACCGCCGAGCCGATGGAAAACCACCGCGGCCCGGTGGTGTACTACCTGATCGCCGTGTGTGCCTTCTTCGCCCCGTGGAGCGCGTTCCTGTACGCGACGGTCCGAACTGCTTGGAACCCCTCTCCCCTGGGGGAGAGGGGCAGGGGTGAGGGGGAATCGGGTCCGATGACTGGTGGGTCGGATACGGGGCCGGTTCCGCAGGAGTCCCCCTCACCCCTAACCCCTCTCCCCCTGGGGAGAGGGGAACAAGATTCAAGCCGCTTCCTCCTGCTCTGGGTCGGCGCGTACTTCCTCGCCTTCTCGGCCGTGGCCACCAAGCTGCCGCACTACATCGCCCCGGCGTACCCGGCGCTCGCCCTGCTGACGGCGCGGTTCCTGGTGCGGTGGGCGCGGGGGGAAACGACTCCGCCCCGGTGGGTGCTGCCGGCCGGCATCGCCGGCGTCGCCGTCACCGGGCTGTCCGTGACCCTCGGCTTACTCGTCGCCGGCGGCGCGATCCCACTGCCGGTGCCGGCGGACAAGTTCCGCGCCTTCCCCGGCCTGGCGGCGTGGGCGTGGATCGGGGCGTTCCCCCTCCTCGGTGCGGCGGCGATGGCCGCGTTCCTGCGGCGGGGGAACCGGCCGGCGGTGGTCGTCAGTCTGACGGCCTCCACGGTCCTGTTCGTCGGGCTGACGGCCGCCTTCCCGCCGGCCGTGGTGGACCGGTTCAAGGCGACGAAGGAACTGGTGGCGCGGTCCGGCGCGCGGCGACTGGACCGCGACGTGCGGGTCGGCAGCCTGGACTTCTCGCAGCCGAGCCTGACGTACTACGTCGGGCGGAAGGTGGACCGCCTGACGGTGTCGGTCGCGGTGCCGGAGGCCGACCGCGAGCGGCACCTGATCGGGCTGGTGGCCGACTACCTGGACCGCCCGGAGCCGTCCTTCCTGTTCGTCCCCGAACCGACGTGGCGGCGGCTCGAGGCGGCCGTGCGGCCCGGCGTCGGCGGCCGGCTGACCGAGGTGGCGGCGAAGTACGACTTCGCCCGCCACGCCGTCATCCTGGTGCTGTGGAACGGCCGGTGAGGAATGCGAATCAGATGGCGTCCGCGAACAGCGACGGCTGCTGGGCAGAGATGAGTGGCTGTCCGCCGGCGTCGATTCGCGCGAGCAACTGCTTCGCGGTCTGGTCGTCGCGGTCGCCGAGGAAGCGCAGCGCCGACCCGCGGACGAAGGACTCGTCGATGTCCACCGTCAGCCACTGTCGCCCGAGCCGTTCGGCCGCCTCGCCCGTCGTCCCCGACCCGCCGAAGATGTCTACAACGGTATCCCCTTCCTCGGTCAGGAACTTGACGAAGAACTCCGGCACCCCGACCGGGAACCGCGCCGGATGCCCTTCCACGCCCAGCGCTTTGCATAGGCGGAGGTAGGTGCTGTTGCTCTCGGTGTTGGGGATTTGCAACAGGTTCGACGGGATCGCTCCGCCGTTGTCCTTGGCGAAGCCGCTGCTGACGGTATGGCCCGACGGCCGGTCCTTCGGCGTGTAGAACGCTTCCGGATCGCGGAGGAGCGTTTTCATTCTCGCCGAGTAGGGTACGAGGACGCGCGACACGTTCGCCTTCGGCGCGTCCGTCTTGCTCAGCCACCAGAGGCAGTTCACCGTGTCCTTGGCCCGAATCTTCCGCTTGTTCACCCACTCGATGGGCGACGGCAGCTTGCTCGGATTATGCCAGAAGAACTCTTCGGCCAAGTGGAAGCCGTAGTCGTCCACATGCCGAAGCAGCACGCGGAACGGGCAGAGGGAGCGGATCGGCCGCCCCCGCTGGTAGGACCCGCCGAGGTCGAGCACGTAACTTCCCGTCGGCTTCAACACCCGTCGGATGTGCGGGGCGAACTGGCACAGCCAGTCCACGTATTCGTGCTGCTCGGCGTTGCCGTAACTTTTCTGTCGGAGCAAGGCGAATGGCGGGCTGGTGACGACCAGATCGACCGACTCCGGGGCCAGCTCCGCCAGCACGTCCAGCGAGTCCCCGACGGCGGCGACGCCGAGTGGCGTGCGATAGCGGATGCGGTGGTCGGCAACGGGCATGGCGAGAATCCGTTTCGCGGCGGTGTTGCGCTTTGTCTGTGGTCGGATTGTATCCCGGCGCGGACAACTCGCCAACATGAGTACGACCGGTCTGCCCGCCCGCTTCGCCGCCCGCGTCCGCCAACTCCGCGAGTCGGCCGGGCTGTCCCAAGAAGCCCTTGCCACACGCTCCGGGTTGCACCGCACGCACGTCAGCCTGATCGAGACCGGGAAGCGACTGGCCCGACTCGATACCGTGGGGCAATTGGCCGTCGCGCTCGGCGTCGAGGTGGCCGAACTGTTCGTCGCCCCGATTCGGCCGCCGACGGTATCCGTGCCCCTGCCGACGACCGACCGCGAGGAGTTCGAGCGGCTGTGGCCAGCCATCCGGGAGTACCAAGTGCTGGCGGATCGCCATCGCATCTCCGACATCTTCCAGGACAACGGCGGCAAACTGCTCCAGACGCTGATCGTCCTCGACCTGGAGAACATCCCCGGCCGGGAAGGGAACGACGCGCGCGACAAGCAAGGGAACGAGTACGAGTTGAAAACGGTGAACGCCAAACTGACCAAGAGCTTCTCGACCCACCACCACCTCAACCTGGTCATCCTGGCCAAGTACCGCGCGGTCGCGGCGTGGTACTTTTCCGTCTACGAACACATCGAACTGGTGAAGATCTACCGCCTGACTCCCGTCCAGTTGGAGCCGTACTTTCTGAAATGGGAAGAGCAGTGGAAGGCCACCAAACGAGACATCAACAACCCGAAAATACCGCTCCGGTTCGTCGAGTCGCACGGGCTACTCGTGTATGAACGACCGTGACACACATGCGTCCAGTCCGCGCGGCCCACTTCCCCCGCCGCGCGGGCGCGGGTATGCTGGCCACACCCCCGATGTGCCCGGAGCGCCACCCGTGAAGACCCCCCTCGCCGGCTTCGCCCTACTCGGACTCCTCGCCGCCGCGCCCGCCGCGCCGGTGCCGAAAGAGGCCGCCAAGACCGCCGGCATTCTCGTCCTCGACGATTCGGATCGGGTGTTCAAAGGCAAGGCCGCCTACGAGGACAACCTGCAATTCTTCGGCACCGACGGGAAGGAGCGGTTCCACCTGTCCGGGTTCAACAACGCCCAGACCTATAGCGGCACCCGGATGATCGCCACCGACCCGACCCGCAAGAGCATCTGGGTGTTGGAGAACGTCGCCCACCGGGTGCGGCGGTTCGACCTCGCGGGCAAGGAACTGGCCGTCATCGAAGGCGTGAAGGGGACGGCGTTGGCCGTCGATCCGGAGACGGGCAACGTGTGGGCGGCGACGAATTCCCGCTTCGGCGGCGGCGGCGAAATCCGCGTGTATTCCCCGAAGGGGGAGAAGGTGGCCACCCACGACGTGGCCGCGTGGGACCTCATGTACGACCCGAAGGTGAAGGCGTTCTGGGCGGCGGAAAAGTCCCTCACCAAACTGGCCGCGAAGGACGGCAAGGTGCTGGTTCAGAAGAAGTTGCCTGACTGGTGCGCGTCGTCGGTGGCGGTGAATCCGACGACCGGTGATGTGTGGGTCGGGATCCGGGATGTGCCAGGGGACAAGGCGCACCAACTGCTGCGGTTCGACACGGACGGCGAAGCGAAGGCGACGGTCGCGCTTGCCGACTGCTGCCCGTGGCGGGTGGCCGTCGATCCGAAGTCGGGGAGCGCGTGGATGGCGACCATGAGCCGTGGGGTGCGGGAGTACAC
>JAYTTN010000614.1:0-16464 GCA_043745295.1 Fimbriiglobus sp.
ACGGTCTTGCCGAAGCCCGTCGCTCACGCTTCCGGCTCGGACAAACCCTCAAGTCATACCGCTGCCTCGCGGTCGCGGCTCGTGAAACCAGGAGCCTTCCTCATGCGTTCATTCTTCTGCCGGTCGGCCGATCACGGCGTCTCCCGCCGGGCGTTCCTCGGTGGCGCGGCCGCCGCGGGCGCGTCGGCTGTCGCCGACATGACCGGCCTCAGCGTCCTCGGCACTCCCGCCCTCGCCGGCGAGATGAAGAAGAAGCAGAAGCGGGTCATCCTGCTGTGGCTGGCCGGCGGCGCGTCCCAACTGGAGACGTGGGATCCGAAGCCGGGGGCCAGCACCGGCGGGCCGTTCCGCGCCATCAAGACCGACGTGCCCGGCCTGCACATCTCGGAACTGATGCCGGAGATGGCCGAGCGGATGAAGACGACGTGCGTGGTGCGCGGCCTGAACACCCGCAACGGCGACCACGGCGGCGGGGCCAAGATGATGATGCGCGGGCGGATGGACGTCGGCCCGATCCGCTACCCGGACCTGGGCGCGGTGCTGGCCCGCGAGATGGGCCGCGCCGACAGCAAGGTGCCGGACTACGTCACCTTCTACACCCAGACCGAAGGCCGCGGGTCGGCCCCCGGCGACAGCGGCTTCCTCGGTGCCCGCTTCGCCCCGATGGAACTGACCTCCAACAACGTGCCGGAGTTCATCCGCAAACTGGACGGCATCACCGAACTCGACCACGCCCAGCGGAACGACCTCCGCGACCTGCTCAGCAAGCAGTTCACGCAAGGCCGGCAGTCGGACACCCTCGGCAGCCACAACCAGGCCTACGAGCGGGTGCGCGGCATCATGGCGTCGGAGAAGCTGTTCGATATCACGCAAGAACCGCAGAAGGTCCGCGACAAGTACGGGCCGACGCAGTTCGCCGAACAAGCCCTCATCGCCCGCCGGCTGGTGGAGGCCGGCGTGCCGTTCGTGCGGGTCGCCCGCGCGTGGTGGGACAGCCACGGGCAGAACTTCGAGACGCACCAGGAGATGGTGCCGGAACTCGATCACGTCATGGCCACGCTGATCGACGACCTGAAGGAGCGCGGGCTGCTGGACGACGTGATGGTGGTGACGCTGGCCGAGTTCGGCCGCACGCCGGCCATCAACAGCAGCCTCGGCCGCGACCACTTCGCCAGCGCGTGGAGCATGACCATGAGCGGCGGCGGCATCAAGGGCGGGGCGGTGTGGGGGAAGACGGACGACAAGGGGAACAAGGTGATCGACCAGGAGGTGAACGCCGGCACGCTGTTCGCCACCCTGTACGAGGCGCTCGGCATCAAGCACGACAAGAACTACTACGTCGGCGCGCGGCCGATCCCGCTGGTGGACCCCGGCTTCCACCCCATCGAGCAGCTCATCGGGTAGGATGGAGGAGACGAATCCCCGGTTGAGGAACTGCAATGTGGACTGAGAAGGAACAAGACGCGAACGAAGCCGCCCACGACCGACTCAAAGAAGAACTTGAGCGGACGTACCCACTTGAGCACTTCGTGGCATTCGGGCACGGTCAAGTGATCGGCGCTTCCGCTGACTTCTTCGAGTTGATCGGGGTCATTCGCGGACAGGGGCGCGACCCGCGCGAGGTCATGGTCATCAGAATCGGGGACGAGGAGTTGATCGGGGCGACCATCTTCTCTCCGTTTCTGGGTGCGTCGTGAGTGAACAGCGAACCCCTTACATCGGGTACCACGCCCGACCGTACTTGCGGTTCACGTTCAGTGACCTCGCCGGAACGACGCACGACTTGCTGCTCTTGGCGGACACGGGCAGTTCGTACCCGTTCATCCTGCATCCGACTTGGTTCGACCGCCTCGTGCAAACCCGCCTGCATCGTTTGGAGACGAATTTCGGCCGGATGACTTGCGGCTGGCTGCACGTGTACATGCCGGAAATGAGTATGGTCGAACTGATGAGGGGGTACGCCAACCGGCGCATCGGCGAGTCGCTCGCCGAAGAGAATCCCGACTTCGCCGGCCTCGTCGGCCTGCCGGTCCTCCGCCTCGGCGAGTACGGCGGCAACGCCACGGACTTCTGGTTCCGCCACCCACCCCCAACCCCCATCGCCCCATGAAAGCCCCCAACCCGGATACGCTCAAGCAGGTCAAGGACTACGGCCGGCAGGTCATCACCTTCGGCGTCGCCCGGCTGCCGGGCACCGACCGCGTGTTCCTCGGCTCGTCCGACTTCAAAGTGTGCGAGGCCGACCTGTCCGCCGCCAAGTTCGAGCCGAAAGACTTGTACGCCCACGAGAGCTACGTCACCTCCGTGGCGCTCGCCGGCACCGCGCTCGTGAGCGGCGGGTACGACGGCAAGCTGACGTGGTGGGACACCGCCGCGAAGAAGGTGATCCGCACCACCGACGCGCACGCCAAGTGGATTCGTCAAATCCGCGTGTCGCCGGACGGCAAGTTCGTCCTCAGTGTCGCCGACGACATGCTGGCGAAGCTGTGGGACGCCGAGACCGGCAAGCTCGTCCGCGACCTGAAGGGGCACGCCGAGAAGACCCCGCAGCACTTCGCCAGCATGCTCTACGCCTGCACGTTCAGCCCGGACGGCAAGCACATCGCCACCGCCGACAAGGTCGGCAAGGTCATCGTCTGGGAGACCGAAACCGGCAAGCAGGTGTGCGGCGTCGAAGCGCCGGTCATGTACACCTGGGACAAGGCGCAGCGGCTGCACAGCATCGGCGGCATCCGCTCGGTGGCGTTCAGTCCGGACGGCAAGCAACTCGCCGTCGGCGGCATGGGGAAGGTCGGCAACATCGATCACCTGGAAGGCAAGTCGCGGGTCGAGGTGTTCGACTGGCAGGCCGGCAAGCAGGTGGCCGAGTTCGCCGGCGACAAGTTCAGCGGCCTCGTCAACCAGCTCCGCTGGGCACCGGACGGCTCCTGGCTGCTGGGGGCCGGCGGCGCGGGCGAGGGGTTCGTGCTGTTCTTCGACGTGGCCGCCAAGAAGGTGCTGAAGCAGGAGAAAGTGCCGATGCACGTCCACGACGTGATCCTGAGCGCCGCGGCCGACGCGCTGCTGCTCGCCGGGCACAACAAACTGATCGCGTACAAACTGGGGTGACCGCCGGCGTTTCGGCGAGACCGAGCGCACCCCGATCGGAGGATTGGGGTTTCTTCATTCCGCGCGAACCGCACTCCCGCCCATTGCGTCCCTTGCTCCCATCCGTCACAATCTCACCACTAACCTCTCACTGCCGGACTCACCACTAACCTCTCACTGCCGGAGGCCTCTCCTATGCCTCGGGTCAATGCCCTCTTCGAATGCGTCGGTCTGGCCGTGTGCGAGAAAGCCCGCCGCCAGTTGACCGGCGACGGCAAGTTCGGCGACGTGCTGTTGGACGTGGCGAAAGCGACCCTGGACTACGCGAACAAGGAACTCGCCGCCGACGACCTACGGCAGGCCCTCGCCGAGATGGCGGCCCTCACCCGCGACGGCCTGACCGCGCGGCTCGACCCGCTGCTGGACGGGCTGGCCCGCGTTCACGCCTTGCCCTTTCGGGTCGAGTTGCGGGAATACCTCGCCCTGCTGCCGGGGTGCGTCCGCCGGTTCCTGGCGCGGCCGTCCGACCCGACCGGGAAGTCGATCCCCGACAACGCCACCTTTCTAAAGCCGGAAGACCTGCTGCCCTTCCTGCCGCCGCACCGCCCGCACCTGCACGCCACCCCCGCCGGCCTCGACGGCTGGCACCTGACCGAACCGATCGGGTTCGGCGAGGCCGACGAGACGTGGCGGGCGACCGACCCGGCGCAGCCCGGCGCGGCGGCGGCCCTCACGTTCGTGGTGGACGCCGAGGCGCGGAAGGCCGTCGCCGAGCAGCAGCAACTGTTCCGCGACGTGTTCAAACTCACTGACGAGTCCGGCATCGTGCCGTTGCGGTCGGTCTATCTGGAGACGACGCCGCCGGCGTTCGACGCGCCGTACCTGTCCGGGTACGACCTGGCGTCGCTCATGTGGGACTGGAAGTGGCGGTACGACTCGGCCAAGCCGGAGGCGGCGCTGAAGGTGATGAAGCGGCTGTGCGACATCGTGGCGGCGGCGCACGCCAAGGGGATCGTCCACCGGGATCTCAAGCCGGCCAACGTCCGCCTGCACCCGACCGACGGCGGCAAGTTCACCGTGTGGGTGGCGAACTTCGGCTGGGGGCAGATCGCCTCCGCGCGGTCGCTGCAACTGTCCAAGGGCACCACCCCGCGCGGGGAGCAGCTCCGGCTGGCCCTCCGCGGCGCGCACACGGCCCTGTACGCCTCGCCGCAGCAGACGAAGAAGGAAGCCCCCGACCCGCGCGACGACGTCCACGCCCTCGGCGTCATCTGGTATCAGTTGCTGAAGCGCGACCCGCACGCCGCCGCCCCGTTCGGCACCGAGTGGGCGGAGGCGTTCGCCGCCGCCGGCGTCACCGACTCGCAGGCGCGGCTGCTGTCGGCGTGCCTCAGCACCCGCCCGGAGAAGCGGCCGGAGAACGCCGCCCGCCTGGGGGAGTTCCTGGCCAGCGTCGCCACCGCGCCGGCCGCCGCGTCGGACGGGTCGAAGCTGATCCCGATCAAGGGCAAGTCGAGCGAGTACCCGACGGGGTGGGACACCGCGCCGGCGTCGGGCGGGTCGAAGAGCCAGGCCCCGCTCAGCGGCAAGCACCGGCTGACCGGGCCGGCGTCCGGGAAGATCGGCAAGCAGGCGGCGGTCGCGGTGGCCGCGATGTCGTCCGGCCTCGGCCACGGCGGGCTGCCGAAATTGGTGAACAACTCGGTCGGCATGACGTTCGCCCTGATCCCGCCGGGCACGTTCGAGATGGGGTCCGAGGTGGGCGAGGCCGGTCGCCGCGAACACGAGGGGCCGCGGCACACGGTCGTCATCACCCAGGCGTTCTACCTGAGCGTCTTCCCGGTGACGCAGGAGCAGTACGAGAAGGTGAAGGGCAAGAACCCGTCGGCCTTCACGAAGGCGCACGGCGGCGGGCCGGACCACCCGGTGGAGGGCGTGCCGTGGGACGGCGCGGCGGCGTTCTGCGAGCGGCTGTCGCGGTCGCCGGACGAGCAGATGCACGCCCGCGCCTACCGCCTGCCGACGGAGGCCGAGTGGGAGTTCGCCTGCCGGGCGGGGACGGCCACGGCGTTCTCGTGCGGGGACAAGTTCGCCCCGACCGACGGCCACTACGCCGCCGCCGGGGTCTTGGGCAAATCCGGCGGGGAGGGCCGCACCGCCGCCGTCGGCCACCACCCGCCGAACGCCCTCGGCCTGCACGACCTGCACGGCAACGTGCAGGAGTGGTGCGCCGACTGGTACGACGAGTACTACTACTTCGACAGCCCGGCCAAAGACCCGCAGGGGCCGCCGACGGGCACGCTGAAGGTGGTGCGGGGCGGCTGCTGGACGATGTTCGGCAACGACTGCCGCAGCGCCGCCCGCCGCGGCCAAGACCCCGCCAGCCCCGGCAACAGCGTCGGCTTCCGCGCGGTGCTGACGGTCGGGTGAAAGTCACCCGCGCACGGCCGCGTGCAGTTCGCCGGCTAGGAACACCGACCCCGTGACGCACACCAGGCCGTCCGGGGTGGTCGCGGCGCAGGCGGCGGCCCAGGCGTCGGCCGCTGTTGAGTGCAGGGTGAACGGCTTGCCGGGCGCGACGGCGGCCAGCAGCTCGGCCAACTTCTCCACCGGCACGCAACGAGGGTTGTTGCCGTACTGCGTCAGGTGGAAGTGGTTGAAGTATCCGGCCAGCAGCTTCAGCATCTCCTCGTACTGCTTGTCCGACGACACCGCGAAAACGACCCGCTTCGCGCCGGTCACCGGCACCCACTGACGCAGCGTTGTCACCAGCGCCGTAGCGGAAGGGACGTTGTGCGCGGAGTCGAGAATGACGACGGGGCGGCGGGAGACAACCTCGATCCGCGCCGGCCATTTCACGTCGGCCAATCCGCGTGCGACGGCGGCATCGGGGATGTGCAGCCCGGCGGCGCGGAGTTCATGCAGCGCGGCTACGGCGACCGCCGCGTTAGCGGCCTGATGATCGCCGAGCAAACCGAGGCGGTACTCGTGGCTTGCGAGCCGTGACCGCAAGGGAGCGGCATCGGATACCAAGATGCCGCTCCCTTGCGGTCGCGGCTCGCCAGAAGGGATGAGCCGCGCCCCAACCTCCGCCGCCACCTCCGCGATCACCTTTCGCGCGGCGTCTTGCGTAACACCGGACACCACTGGCACGCCAGGCTTGATAATGCCCGCCTTCTGGTACGCGATCTCCTCCACGGTGTTGCCGAGCTGGGCCATGTGATCCAGGCCGACGTTGGTGATGACCGACACCAGCGGTCGGCAGACGTTGGTGCTGTCGAACCGCCCGCCGAGGCCGACCTCGACGACGGCGACATCCGCGCGCCGGTGGACGAAGTGCAGGAACCCGAGCGCCGTGCTGATCTCGAAGAACGTCGGCGACGGCCACGGCCCGCCTTCGAGTGCCCGGACCGCCGGCGCGAGGCGTTCCATGTGAACGGTCAGTTCCTCGTGGCTGATCGGCGCGTCGTCGATGCGAATCCGCTCCTCGACGTGGACCAGGTGCGGCGACGTGAACAGCCCGACCCGGTAACCGGCCGCCCGGAGGACGGCGGCAATCATTGCGCAGGTGCTGCCCTTGCCCTTCGTGCCGGTGACGTGGACGACCCGCAGGCGGTCGTGCGGGTCGCCGACCAGCCGCAAGAGCGCCCGCATCCGTTCCAGTTTCAGGTCGGCCGCGCCGGCCGCGCGGACCTCGTAGTTGATCCGCCCGAACCAGAAGGCGATGGCGTCGTCGTAGGTCATGCGGTCACGATAGGCCGGCGGACGGCGAACGGGAATCAGTCCCGGTTCGGGTGTCGCAGGACGAGGTAGTTGACCAGCACCGCCACCGCGAGAACCCGCCACTCCGCCACGGATTCCAATTCGCGGTAGGCTCGCGCGGACGCGCGGAACTCCTCCACCGAGTCCGCCGAACAGCCATCTGCGAGGATGAACACGGAGACGCCGAACAGGCCCGTGACCGCGCCGAGAGCCAGCGTGAGGACGCGCTTCGGCCAGCCGGTCGCCACCCGATACCAGCCACACACTGCCAACCCGCCCGCGATGGCGGTCATCCACAAGTCCGGGGCCAGGACGCGCAGCACGTCCCGACCGAAGCGGAGGTCCAGGTCCGGGGCGAAGGCCCAGCCGACGACGGCGACCACGGCCGTCAGCAGACAGCCGCCGGTCCACCACCCCTCCCGCCGTTCGCCGCGCGTGAGCGCCTGTCGGCCCAGCGGGTGGAACAGGAGTGCCAGGTTGAACACGCCGCTGGCGGCCCACGTCAACACGGCGAAAACGGCGACCGCGATCACCAGCGGGACGAGGACCGGCACGAGCACCGGATACTCGTCCGCAACACGGGCAAGAAGTCTCGGCAGGAACAGGATCCCGAGAAGGACGGCCACCTGCCCGCCGGCCCCGAGCCTCACCATCCACAACTGAAAACGGACCATCTGCCGGTAGACCCAGTAGCGGGCCTTCAGCGCCTCGATCATGCCGGCGCGGGCGGCGGCCGAGGTCGGGTCCAGGCGGAGGGCGGTGCGGAAGTGTTCGCACGCCCCCTTCGCGTCGCCGCCGTGCATCCGCCGCCACCCCTCGGCGACGTGTGCGAACGGGTCGTTCGGGTCGTTCCGCAGGGCCGTCTCGGCACTGAACGCCGCGTCCGCCCGCCGGCCGAGCCGCAGGTTGGCCAGCGTCCGCAGCGACAGGCAGCCGGCGTCGGTCGGGTCGAGTGCGAGACCGCGCGTCGCCGCTTCCAGGCAGCCGGCCCAGTCGTTCCGCGAGAACCGCACGTTCGCCAAGACCGCGAACGGCCACGCCGCGAACGGGTCGTTCGACACCGCCTCCGTCGCCGACGCCTCGGCCTCGGCGTACCGGCCCATCTTGTGCAGGACCATCGCCTTGACGGTGTGCGGGAGGAAGTGCAGCGGGGCCAGCCGCACCCCCTCGTCCGCCTCGCGCAGCGCGCCCGCAGTGTCGCCCAGTTCGAGCAGGCACTGCGCCAGGTACGAGTGCGGCTCGGCCCGGTTCGGGTCGTCGGCCAGCGCGGCGCGGAACTCGTCCGCCGCGAGTTGGTAGCGCCCCTGAGTGTACAGCAGTTGGCCGCGCTCGAAGTGTTGGGACATGCGTGTCGGGCGACCTCGGCGGATGGCGTGGCTCGAACGCGGTCAGTTTAGCGAACCGACCGGCGTTTGCCGCTGTCCGTATAACGGCTGCTGATTCCGCGCATCCGCATTCCGGAGCCTCCCTCGATGTCCGCCTGGCAACGCACCCACACCTGCGGCGACCTCCGCGACACCCACCTCGACCAGGCCGTCACCCTGAACGGGTGGGTGCTGACGACCCGCAACTTCGGCAACCAGACGTTCATCGACCTCCGGGATCGCTACGGCCTCACCCAGGTGGTGTTCGAGGCCGACGACGCGGAGCTGTTCGCCGCCGCCAACAAACTCGGCCGCGAGTACTGCGTTTCCGTCACCGGGCTGGTCCGCAGGCGGATCGCCGGCAAGGAACGCGCGGACATCGCCACCGGCCAAGTCGAAGTGTACGCCAAAAGCGTGACCATCCTGAACGACTGTCCGAACATGCCGTTCAGCGTCACCGAGTTCCCGGACGAAGACCTCGCCAACGAAGACCTGCGGTTGCAGTACCGCTACCTCGACCTGCGGCGCAGAACCTTGCAGAAGGTGATGATCCTCCGCCACCGGCTGTGCAAAGTCATCCGCGACCACCTCGACCAGAAGAACTTCCTCGAAGTGGAGACGCCGCTGCTCGGCAAGTCCACGCCGGAAGGTGCCCGCGATTACCTCGTACCCAGCCGCATCTACAACGGCGAGTTCTTCGCGTTGCCGCAAAGTCCGCAACTGTACAAACAGTTGCTCATGGTGTCCGGCTACGACCGCTACTTCCAGATCGCCCGCTGCCTGCGCGACGAGGACTTGCGCGCCGACCGGCAGCCGGAGTTCACGCAACTCGACGTGGAGATGAGCTTCGTCGAACGCGATGACGTGCTGGGCGTCATGGAGACGCTGTCGGCGGACATCTTCGAGCAGTGCCTGGGGCTGAAGATTCCGACGCCGTTCCCGCGACTGAGTTACGCCGAGGCGATGGCCAAGTACGGCAGCGACAAGCCCGACCTGCGGTTCGGCCTGCCCATCGTGGACGTGACGGACCTGGCGATGGAGTCGGACTTCACCGTCTTCAAGAGTGCGGTGGAAGCCGGCGGCGTCGTCCGCGCGATCCGCGTACCCGGCGGGGCGGAGAAGTTCAGCAACAGCCAACTGAAGCCGGGCGGGGAGCTGCCGAAGGTGGCCGAGACGTACAAGGCGAAGGGCCTGGCGTGGATGAAGGCCGAGGGCGACAAGCTGACCGGCAGCATCGAGAAGTTCTTCCCGGACGCGGTGAAGGCGAAGATCAAGGAGCGGCTCGGCGTGCAGCCCGGCGACCTGCTGCTGTTCGTCGCGGCGAAGGAGAGCGTCGCGTGCGACGCGCTCGGCGCGGTGCGCATCCACGTCGCGCAGGCGATGAAACTGTACCGCAACTGGTGGGACGAGCAGGCCGAGTACGAGAAGGTCGAGACCGCCGCCGCGAAGAAGGAGAAGCGGCCGCCGAAGCCGTTCCAACTGCGAGCCGAGCACTTCAACTTCCTCTGGGTGCTCGACTTCCCGATGTTCGGGTACGACGAGGAGGAGAAGCGGTGGGCGGCCATGCACCACCCGTTCACCGCGCCGGCGGACGACGACCTGGCGCACCTGGAATCCGACCCCGGCAAGGTGCGGGCGAAGGCCTACGACCTGGTGCTGAACGGCTACGAAGTCGGCGGCGGCAGCATCCGGATCCACCGGCAGGACGTGCAGTCGCGGGTGTTCAAGATGCTGGGTATGGAGGAGGCGGAAGCGAAGGCGCGGTTTGGCTTCCTGCTCGATGCGCTGAAGAGCGGCGCGCCGCCGCACGGCGGCATCGCGCTCGGCCTCGACCGCTGGACGATGATCCTGGCGGGGACGACGAACATCCGGGATGTCATCGCCTTCCCGAAGAACAAGCAGGCCCGCGACCTGATGACCGGCGCGCCCGCCACCGTAGACGCGCGGCAACTGCGGGACCTAGGGATCAAGACGAGCTGATTCACGCGCCCGCTCCCGCTGGCCGCGGCGACGACGAGATGATTCGTCGTCGACGCGACCGCAGGGGGCGTACAACTATGAGACCCAACATGCCGACCCTGGATCGCGCGATTCGGATCGCCGCCACCGCCCACGCCGGGCAGGTGGACAAGGAGAACCTGCCGTACATCCTGCACCCGCTGCGGGTGATGATGCTCGTCCCCGGCATCCCGGAGAAGATCGCCGCCGTCCTGCACGACGTGGTCGAGGACACCGAGGTCGCGCACGACGACCTGGCAGCGGAAGGCTTTTCCGAGGAGGTGCTGGACGCCGTCCACCGCCTGACGCGGACGAAGGACATCCGGTACGTCGAATACGTGGTGCGGTGCAAGGAGAGCGCCATCGCCCGCGCGGTGAAGCTGGCCGACCTGACCGACAACAGCCGACTGAACCGCAACATCATCCGCCCGGACCGGTTCGACCACGACATGCGGCGGATCGGCAAGTACCTCGTGACGTACAAGTTCCTGACGGACCAGATCGACGAGGACACCTGCCGCCGGCTGATGACGGATTTGGAGTGACAATTGCCGGCCCGAAGCCGCGGCTCGGATCGCGAACCGCCACTTCACCATCCGATCCGCGGCCCCGACGGATACAATTCCGCCGTCCGGTTTTCTCCCCGATTAGGCGGTCGCCATGCTCGGACGGTTCTTCCAGAAGATCAAGCAGGGGCTGTCCAAGACCCGCGGCGTGTTCGGCGGCGTGGTCGGCCTGTTCACCGGCGCGCACCGCGTGGACAAGGTGTTCCTCGCCAAACTGGAGGAGCAACTGCTGCTCGCCGACGTCGGCCTGGCGACCGCCACGCTGATCGTCGAGCGGGTGCGGCAAGCCTACAAGGACCAGGAAGTCGGCGACGACGTGAAGGCGTTCGTCCGGGCCGAACTGCGGGCGCAGCTGCTGGACCCGAGCGAGGGGCTGAAGTTCCGGCCGACCGGCCCGACGGTGGTGATGATCGCGGGCGTGAACGGGTCCGGCAAAACCACCTCGATCGCCAAGCTGGCCAACCGGCTGAAGACCGACGGCAAGAAGGTGCTGGTGGCGGCGTGCGACACGTTCCGCGCGGCGGCGGTGAACCAACTGGCCGTGTGGTGCGAGCGGATCGGGGTGGACATCGTCAAGCAGCAGCAGGGGTCGGACCCGGCGGCGGTGGCGCACGACGCCTGCGAGCGGGCCAAGGCGCGGGAGTACGACGTGCTGATCGTGGACACCGCCGGCCGCCTGCACACGCAAACGCACCTGATGCGGGAGCTGGAGAAAATTCACCGCGTCGTCGCCAAGCAGATTCCGGGGTCGCCGCACGAGGTGCTGCTGGTGCTGGACGCCAGCAACGGGCAGAACGCGGTCATCCAGGCCGAGCAGTTCACGAAGACGGTGAAGTGTACCGGCATCATCCTGACCAAGCTGGACGGCACGGCCAAGGGCGGGGCGGTGTTCGCCATCAAGGCGAAGGTCGGCCTGCCGGTGAAGTACGTCGGCACCGGCGAGGGCATGGACGACATGGACGCCTTCGACCCGGACGAGTTCGTCGCCGCCCTGTTCGAGGGGTGAGCTTCACTCTCAACGCCACACCCACGGAGCAAATCATGCGCTGCAATCGTCTCCTCGCAGCTACGGCCGCTGTCGGACTGGTCGGGTGGATGGCCCTCGCGGCCGACCCGAAGGGCAAGGCGAAAGAGGGCAACTCCCCGCACGCGGACGCGATCGCGCTGGTCGTCCGCACGCAGGCCGACGTGATCCGGAAGGCCGAGGCTCCTGGGCGAATCGATGGCAAGGGCGACGAACTCTGGTGGCACGACACGCTGGAGCGCACTTGGGTGGTGAAGCGCCCCTTCGGCCCCGGTGTCATCGACTCGACGCACCTGTTCGACGTGTCGTACAAGCTCGACGGGAGGACCCTCGCGCGCTGGCTCGTGGATACCCGCAAGGGGGAGGTGACGGGCGGAGTCATCACGACCGAACAAGCTCCGGCCCCGCGCGAGTCGAGGCGGTAGCACAGTCACCGGTCGAACGGCCGATCCGCCCGGATGGTGGGGGCCTTCGGCTGGCCGTTGAACAGGACCGGCTTCTGCCCGTCGGGGATGGCGGCGAGGATGTCGTTCGGGCCCCACCAGACCCGCGACACCGGGCGGCGGTGGCCGGTGGTCAGGCCGATCGCCTCCGCGCCGGTGGCCACGTCCCACACCTTCACCGTGCCGTCGGCCGCGCCTGTGGCCAGCCGACTGCCGTCGGCGTTGTACCCGAACCCGACGACGGCCGCCGTGTGGCCGACGAACGTGGCGGCCACGACCGGCAAGCCCCGTGCGGCGGGCTTCCGCTCCCACACTTCGAGCCGCCACTCCCGCGTGCCCACCACGAGGCGGTCGCCGGCCGGGGTGAAGCCGACGGCGGACAGGTCATGCGGGGCGTAGAAGTCCGTCTCCGCCTTCGTCGCCACGTCCCACAGCCGCAGGTGTTGCCACTTGGCGACGGCGACGCCCTTGCCGTCCGGGCTGACGGCGGCGACGGTGCCGGGGCCAAACCCGGACACGGCGAACACCTGCTTGAGCGTGGCCGCGTCCCACAGGCTCGCGTTCCCGCCGGCCGTCGCCAGCAGGAATTTGCCGTCCGGCGTGTAGGTCAGCGACTCGACGTGGCCGGGCAGCTTGCCGAAGTGCGTGCCGTCGCCCTCCTGTTTGTCGAAGGCGAACAAGTCCCCTTCCATCCCGCCGAGGACGACCTGCTTGCCGCCCGGCCGGAACCCCACCGCGCCCAGCCCGCCGGGCGGCAGGCCGAACGGGTGTGCGACGCCGGTGGAGTAGTCGGACAGGACGCCGGCCTTCTCGTCGTAGGGGGCGAACAGGCGGGTGCGGTCGCCGCTGAGGAAGAACGGGGCGACCGTGCGGTCCATCGTCTGGGCCTCGTTCTGCGGGCCGCGGTACTCGTGGACGTCCCACACGCGGAACCCGCCGATGGCGTCCACGGACGCGACGAACTGGCCGCCGCGGCTGAACCGGATCGCCGTCAGCTTGCGGGTGTGTCCCTGGCACTCCTTGTGCAGCTTGCCGGTGGCCGCGTGCCACATCCGCACCACCCCGTCCTCGCCGCCGGAGACGGCCATCCGCCCGTTCTCGCTGAAGGCGAGAGCCGTCACCGGGCCGCCGTGCGGCGGCGCGGCGGGCAGGCACCTCTTCCTCGCCAAGTCGTAGAAGTGGACGCGGCCGGTCTCGTCGCCGACGGCCACCGCGGTGCCGTCCGGGCTGACGGCCGTGACCGTCGCCGTCGCGCCGACGGCGAACCGGTGGATCACCTCGCCGGTGGCCACCCGCCAGGCCACCACCTTGTCGCCGTCCGGCACCGCCGCCACCGCCCCGTCGTGGCTGATACGAGCGGCGGTGAACCCGGTCAGGGTGACGCCCCGTAGCTCGCCGAGCGGCTTCCCCGTCTCCACGTCGTAGGCGCGGATCGGCTGCCCGTCGTACCCGACGACGACGACCTTGCCGTCGCCGGAGATGGCGTTCAACAGGCAGGCGGCGGCGGGGGCTTTCCACGCGGCCAGCCGCACGCCGGCGGCGAAGTCCCACACCTCGACCCCGTCGGCGCGCTCCTTGTGCCACTGGCGGACGGTGAGCAGGCGGTTGCCGTCGGCGGCCAATTGCACCGTCCCCAGCCCCGCGTCCGGGTGGAACTTGACCGCGCCGCCCTTGCCGGTGTCGAAGTCGAACGGGATGACGGACGCCAACGTGTGGTGCGCGGTGGTAACGTTGTGGGTGCCGTCGCGGAAGGCCACGTCGATCGGGTACGCGCCCCGCCCGCACACGCCGGACCCGAACTCGGTGTGCGCCGCCCGGTACACGTGCCACCACTCCCACCGGCGGGCCGCCGGCGGGCAGTCGTCCAGCAGTTGGATGGCGCGGAGGTAGTTGCCGTCCTTCATCTCCTTGTGCGCGAACCCGACGTTGCGGAAGTACGACAACCGCTCCAGGGTAGCCCGCGCCTGATCGGCGGCGGCCCGCGCCGCCTTCTCCTTGTCGAGCGCGGACACCTCCCGCGCCAGCGACTCCCCGACCAGTTTGTTCTTGGCGTCGAGTTCGTCGCGCGCCTTCTCCAGATCGGCCTTCTGCTTGCCCAGTTCGGCGTTCGCCGCCTGCTCCTTGCGGAATTGTTCCTTCAACTGCTCGTCGGTTTGGAGCAGCACCCGGTTCGCCTCCCCCAACTGGCCGTTCGCCGCCTCCACCTGGGCGTTCTGCCGGGCCAGCTCCTCGCGGGCCGTCTCGGCGTCGCGGAAGTGGGCGTCGGCGACGACGCGGGCGGCGTCCGCGCGGACCCACAGGGCCATCACCCCGCCGCCGAACAGCAGCAGCACCGCCGCCAGCACGCCGAGGCCGTAGGCGAGCGCCGCCGTCGGCCGCCGCCGCGCCCACTTGACGAACTGCTCGACGACCCCCGCCGGCCGCACCGACACCGGCTCGCCGGCCAGGAAGTGCCGCAGGTCGTCGGCCAGCGCGGCGGCCGTCGGGTAGCGGTCGCCCGGCTCCTTCTCCAGGCACTTCAGACAGACCCGCTCCAGGTCCTTCGGTACCGACGGCACCTTCGACCGCACCGACGGCGGCGCGTCTTGAATCACCTTGCTGATGAGGCGGATGGAGTCCTCGTCGCGGAACGGGGTGGCCCCGGTCAGGGCCTCGTACAGGATGACGCCGAGGGCATAGATGTCGGCCGGCGGGCCGGCGAACTTGGCCCGCCCGCTCGCCTGCTCCGGGGCCATGTACGCCGGCGTGCCCATCACCGCCTGCGTCTGCGTCAGCTCGGAGGTCAGCCGCTTGGCCAGGCCGAAGTCCGTCACCCGCGGCTCGCCGGCCGTGTCGAACAGCACGTTTCCCGGCTTGATGTCGCGGTGGACGATGCCCTGCGCGTGCGCGGCGTGGATCGCGCGGGCCAGCTTCTCCACCAGCGCCGCCGCCGCCGCCGCGGGCAGCGGGGCGGCCGCCTTCAGCCGCGCGTGCAGGCTGCCGCCGGCCAGGAACTCCATGGCGAAGTACGGCCGCCCGTCCACGTGGCCGAACTCGTACACCTGCACCACGTGCGGGTGCTTGACGGCGGCCACCGCCTCCGCCTCGCTGCGGAACCGCACCACGTCCGACGGGTCGGCCAAGTCGTGGTGCAGCAGCATTTTCAGCGCGACGAGGCGGTTCAGCCGCGTCTGCTTGGCCCGGTAGACGACGCCCATCCCGCCCCGGCCGAGTTCGCCGAGCAGGTCGTACCCCGGCATCGTCGGCATCCGCGTCCGGCCGACCGACGGCGCGGCCAACGGCGAAGCGAGGACGGGCACGCTGTCCGGGTCGGTGGCGTCGAACTGACTGGGAAAGTCGGTGGAGACCGGCGGCGGATACGGCCGTCCCAGATGCGCCAGTGTCGGGTCGGTGGGGGTGGGGATGGGATACGGGTCGTCGTCGCCCGGCAAACCGTCGGCCGGTCGTGTGGCGTGCGTCGAACGGGGCGAGGACGGGGCGGACATGAAGGCCCTCCAGCGGATTTCCGCCAGTCTAGTTCGCGATTCGGGTCGGGGCGGAATTCCGGGGCGAAAAACCGAACTTGGCCGCCCCGTCACTCTGCGGCCGGCAAACCGGCACAGCGGTTGCGACGACACGGCGACCATTGTTTCACGACGACGCCGACGCGCGGCATCCGTTCGGTGCCAGACATCTTCCGCGAAGAATTCCCGCCCCGCGCGCAAGTATCGGTTCGCGGGAGGGTATCCCTAGTGAGTGCCGGCGGCCCCCCTTCCGGTTGCCGCTCCACCAGAGGGTTCGCAACATGAGCAAGCGCATCGTGATCGCCGGGTTGCTGGCGGTCGGCCTGAGTTTGGCGATGGCCGGGTCGGCCCAGGCTCAGCACTACCACAACGGCGGGCACTACTACGGCGGCAACTACGGCGGCGGCGGGGGTCACTACTACGGCGGCAACTACGGCGGCGGCTATTACGCTCCGGTGTACCGACCGGTCGTGGTCGTCCCGTCCTACGGGTACAACAGCATCAACTCGCCGTACTTCGGCTTCGGCAACTCGTCCTACGGCAACCAGTTCGCCACCCCGGTCTACGGCTACAACCGCGGGTACGGTTACAACAACGGCTACGGCTACAACAGCCCCGGCGTCCTGAACATCGGGTACTCGCGGCCGGGCTTCGGCATCAACTTCGGCACCATCATCCGCTGATGCGGCCCGACGACCGACGCGCGACCGGCCGGCG
>JAYTTN010000615.1:0-1173 GCA_043745295.1 Fimbriiglobus sp.
GGAGTGTTTCGACCCCCAACCGTGATTGCGTCCCGCGCCGACCCGCCGTACCCTCATACCCGATTCACCGAAAGGGATCCCACCATGCCGTCGCTGTTCCGCCAGACCAAGCCGCACGCCCTGCCCGCCGGTGCCGAGATCGTGGACAAGGACGGCAAGCCGCACGCCCGCATCCGCGACGGCAAGCAGACCAGGCTCTTCCCCCTCACCGCCGACGGCAACCGCTACTTGCGACCGACGGCCGTGTGGTGCGCGATGGTGCGGGGTGCCGACGGCACGCGCAAGCCCGTCCGTCTCAGCTCGGACAAGGACGCCGCGACCGTCTTGCTGGCGAGGTTGCTGAAGGAGATCGAGGAACAGAAGGCCGGCATCCGCACCCCGACCACCGTCAACCAGGGCCGCCCGGTGTCCGCCCACCTGACCGAGTGGGAGGCGTCCCTCGCCGCCGCCGGCCGCGACGCGGACTACGTCGCCCAGAAGTCCGAGCGGGTGCGGAAGGCCATGGACGGGTGCGGGTTCGTCCTTCCCCGCGACATCGCCGCCGAGCCGTTCGAGCAGTACCTCGCCACCCTCACCGTTTCCCCGCGAACCGCGTCGAAGGCCGGCACGATGGCGAAAGCCTCGCCCCGCACCCGCAACCACACCCTCCAGGCGGTCAAGCAGTTCGTCCGGTGGATGGTGGACAATGACCGGATGCCGAAGACCCCCCTTGCCCGGCTGAAGCCGGTCAACCCGAACGCCGGGATCACCCGCCGCCGCGCCGAGTTCTCGCCCGACGACTTGGCGAACCTGTACGCCGTCACCGCCGAGCGGAAGACCCTGCGCGACCTGAGTGGCGCGGATCGGGTGATGCTGTACCGCGTTGCCATGAACACCGGCTATCGGGTGGCCGAGTTGGCTGCCCTGGCGGTGGGGTCCTTCGACCTGACCGCCGCTCCGCCTACGGTAGTGCTGAGCGGCGACCACACCAAGAACGGCCTCCCCGCCCGCCAACCAATCCCCCGCGAACTGGCTCGCGACCTCGCCGCCTTCTTGATCGGCCGGTCGGGGATTGTCTGGCCCGGCACGTGGGTGGACCGCTCGGCCGGGATGCTCGCTAAGGACATGAAGAAGGCCGGTCTGCCCGTCGTCGTGCCCGGCCCGGAGGGGGACGAGACGCGGGACTTCCACGCC
>JAYTTN010000616.1:0-1173 GCA_043745295.1 Fimbriiglobus sp.
GGCGGCGGACGCCTGGGCGGCGGCGGCGAAGACGGCGGACGGGTCGGCCCCGAGGATCGTGAGCCACGAGTGCAGGTACGCGGCGTGGTTGGTCAGGTCTTCGCTCTGCGGCACGCCGACCTCCGCCGACAGGAGGCAGCCGCCGACCTCGGCCACCAGTTCCTCGCGGGCGTAGGCGGTCGAGCCGAACCGGGCGTTCTTGGCCAGCCGATCCAGTCGGGTGGCGTGGCCGGTGAAGTGAACGAGTTCGTGGAAGGCGGTGGCGTAGAACTCGTGCGGGGCGGCGAACGCCTCCGGCTCGGGGATGCGGATGAAGTCGCCGTCCGGGGCGTACTCGGCCTTCCCGCCGCCGTACCGGATGTCCGCCCCGGAGCGGGCGAGCACGGCCTCGGCGGGGGCGAAGTCCGCGAACTTCGTGGCGGCACCGGGCCGGGCCTGGAACTCCTCCAGCCCCTCAACCTGAGTCGCGTTGAAGACGCTGTAGGTCTTGAGCATCGGGAAGGTGTCGATCACGTCCTCGCCGTCCGCGGTGAGTGTCGTTTCCTTCTCGACTTGCTTCCAGAAGACGATCCGCCTGCCGTGCTCGCCCCTCCGCACGCGACCGCCGAGTGCCTGGACTTGGGGGTAGGTCGCCCACCAGCGGGACTCGTACCCGGACAGGCCGAGGAGCAGAGCGTTGATGCCACGGTAGGACATGCCGGAGGCGATGTTGGCCGCAGCCCCCGCATTGGTCACGTCGTTTCGCCAGGGGCGACGCCAGGGGGGCGTGCCGGCCCGGAGGGCGTCCACGATCTTGGCCGTGACCTGCCGGCGGATGTCAGCCTGCGTGCTTATCGGTGCTCCTCCTGCGTCCCGGCCTGCTGTCGCCCAGCTACCTCGGCAGTGCTCGCCAACTCGACCCCGACCGGGGCCGCGTTCACCACGTCCTGCAGTTCGTGGAGTTCTTCGAGTTCGCCCGGACGTACCGGGTCGCCGAGCACCATCCCCACGAGCAGTTCGACCTCGCGGCGGAGACGCTCACGGTGGCCGTCGTCGCGGATCAGGCGGTCGCGTGCGAGGTCGGAGGTGGCCGACCCGTCGCCGCCCCGCCACCGGCCCGCGGTCATCACCGCCCGCACCCCCTTCTCGCGGGTGTACGTCGGCACCCGCACGCACTGCCACGCCCGGTTGCGG
>JAYTTN010000617.1:0-4341 GCA_043745295.1 Fimbriiglobus sp.
CGAGCCTGAAAGGGGTCGTGGAAAGTAGCGGCCCCAGTCGGTTGGCGGCGTGACCGGTCACCAGTCGCCGGGGACGACTTCGCCGCCGGCGCGGGTGCCGACCGCCCGGAACACGTCCGCCGCGACGGTGACGCGGACGAACCGCACCGACCCGTCGGCCAGCGCCGCGTTCATCCCGCCGGTGTGCCGGCTGCCGTAGGCCGACCAGCGGTCCCACGCCAGCGGGCCGAGGGTCGTCCACGAAATCTTCGGCGGCGGAATGGGCGGGAACGTCGGGGGCGGCGGGATGTACAACTGCGGGTGGGCGTAATTCATCGACCGGTAGGTGGCCAGCAGCGTGCCCGCGCCGGGGTTCTGGCCGAAGGTGCCGGCCCACCCGGCGAGCGAGCCGATGGCGACGAACGGCGGGGACGGGACGGCCGGGTCGAGCGGGGCCGTGAGGTAGCTGTCCAGGTTGCCGTCGCCGACGTTCCGCTCGCCGAAGAGGAGCGTGTTCGACGTGCCGTCGCCGATGTCGAGCAATCGCGTCCGGTTGCGGAACGCGGCCGTGCCCACGCCGAACACGCCGTCGTTGGTGGCGCGGAACGCCGGGTAGGCGATGGTGCCGGCGTTCGCGCCGTAGGTGGTGGCCCCGACGGCCGCGGTGCCGAAGCGGAGCGGGTTCTCGGGCAGATTAGCCGTCGGGCAGACGAACACCGACAGAGCGGCCGACGCCGGGGTGCCGGCCCCGCCGAAGTTGGCGAACGGCGAGGCGAAGTTCCACCCGGCGTACAAGGGCTGCTGTTCCAGGTGCGGCAGCAGTTCGACGAACACGCTGGTGCTCCGCCCGTCCGGGCCGGGCTGGGCGAGGCCGACCGGCAACCGCTCGTCGTTCGTCCCGGCGTAGGTGTGCGCGGCCAGCGCCATCTGCTTCAGGTTGTTGGAACACCGCATCCGTGCCGCCGCCTCGCGCACCTTCTGCACGGCGGGCAGGAGCAGGCCGATGAGGATGGCGATGACGGCGATCACCACCAGTAGCTCGATCAGCGTGAAGGCGAACCGGCGGCGCATGGCGACCTCGGCAGCGGGGTGGACTGCCGTTAGGGTACGGCATCCGCCAGGGCGACGCCAGCGGGCGGAGTGGAGAGCAACCCGCGGTCGTGGGGCGCGACCCCGGCGAGCGCCGCCTCCAGCCGCTCGAACAGTGGCGGCTGTTCCTTGTCGGGCCGTGCCGCCTTCGGCTTCTCCTTGGCTTCAAACGTCGGCGTCATTTTCCAGTGTTCTGGTTAGGTTTCCTGGGAGCGATGTGTCACCAGAAGGTAATCGGTCGGCCGAAACGCGCGACTTCCAGTCCCCGAATCATGCCGATGCCGGCACTCACTCCGGAGAAAATGACGATCGGAATTCCGTTCAGCGCGACCGCCGAACCCGACCGTACCAGACGCCCAAGCGGGTGGTACGGAGTGGCGCGTACTCGGTCGCCAGGAGGTGGGCCAGCTCCGGGTCGCGGTCGCGGACGACCCGGTCGTACCCGTGCGGCAGCGTCGAGACGTAGACGAGTACCGGGGCCGCGCGGCGGACCTCGTCGGCCAG
Source organism: Fimbriiglobus sp. (assembly GCA_043745295.1). Classification (GTDB taxonomy): domain Bacteria; phylum Planctomycetota; class Planctomycetia; order Gemmatales; family Gemmataceae; genus JALHQU01. Next base: position 1,573 of record JAYTTN010000617.1, read on the forward strand.
CGCGAGCCGCACTTCGCGGGGGTAAATCTCCAGCGACCAGCCGCTGATCCGCACGGCCGGTGTCCGCCCCGACAGCCAGTAGAACAGCGGGTCGCCGCACACGAAGATCGGCCCCGCTTCGGCGTCGGAGCCGTTCAGCCACTCCGTCTCGGCCAGTGCCTCGCGGTACGCCGCGCCGACGGACTCCCGATACGTCCGCCGGTTTTCGGCGGTGCCGCCCATGCCGTGCCCGGCCAGCCGCAGGAACTGGTAGCCGCCCACGCCCAGCGGTTCGAGCAACAAAATGCCGACGGCGACGCCCACCGCCGCCCGCTCGCGGACGGACAGCGGGCGAGCCAGTATGCCCCGCACCGTGTCCGCGACCGCCGGCCAGCCGTAGGCCGCGACGACCCCGGCCAGCGTGCCCGGCAGCAGGAAGTGGTACGGCCACCACGACAGTCGCTGGGCGAGCAAGGCTCCGACGGAAGCGACGAATGCCAGCACGAGCGCCGCCGTGAACGGGTCGCGGCCGACGCGGAGCAGGCAGCCGGCACCCAGCACCGCCATCGCCAACACCGCCGCGTACTGCCCGAGGAACCACTTCACCGACACGGCCAGGCGATCCAGGTCGGCCGTCTGACCTTCGGCCAGGAACTTCGGCGGCAACTCGAAGACGGTGTGGAACAGTTCCGCCAGGAGGCCGTGCGCGGCGAAGTAGCCGACGGCGGAACCGAGGACGAGGAGCAGTCCGACCCCGATGCCGCCCGCGAATTGAACCGCCGCCGACAGTTTCCGGGGACGGGCGCGGACGAATTCGACCAGCAGGTACAGCCACACGACCGCCACGCAGCCGCCGAGCAGCAACTTGAACAGGATGACCGCGCCCCCGGCGGCTCCGGCGGCGACGAGCAGCGGGAATCGATGACTCCCGGCAACGGCACGAGCCGCGAGCCAGGTGGCGAGGAACAGCGGGAACCCGACCAGCCCCTCCGCCTTCGTCAGGGTCGAGGTGTAGGAGTAACCGGCCAGGTAGTACGCCGCGCCGAGGAACAGGGCCGGCGCGAGCGGTAGCCGATTCCCTCCCGTCTTCCGCCGAGACGTTTCGGACACCGCCAAGACGAACGCGGTCATCCACACCCACTCGAACAGGCGGATGCCTTCCTCGGTGAACCCGAAGAGCGTGCCGGCGAGTTGGTAGAACCAGAACAGGCCGGGGTTCGTCACGTCCCAGTAGTCGCGGTACAGCACGCCGCCGGCGGCCAGCTCCTGCCCGACCACGGCGAACAGGGCCTCGTCCCCCCGGAAGGGCATCGACAGACTCGGCCACCCGGCGACCGCCATCAGGCCGACGATCGGGGCGAGGGAACGGAGCATGGCACGGCCGGTGAGGGGCGGGGGCGAGTCTGCGCGAGTATAGGTCGGGAATGGGCGATCCGCCGCCCGCCGGATATGCCAGCGTCACCCGTCCCGCTCCGGAGACTCCGCGATGCGCACCGCCGCCTTGCTCGCCATCGGCCTCTTGCTCCCGGCCGCCCGCGCCGCCGAACCGACCGCCGCCGAGGTGTTCGAGAAGCGGATCGCGCCGATCTTCCGGTCGCCCAACCCGTCGAGTTGCGTGCAGTGCCATCTGGCGGGCGTGGACCTGAAGGACTACATCCTGCCCGACGCCGACAAGACGTTTCGCAGCCTCCGCGACCAGGGGCTGATCGACCTGGCCGCGCCGGCGAAGTCGAAGATCATCAAACTCATCGACATGGGTGGGGACGCCAAAGCGGCGAACGCGGTGACGGCGAAACTCCGCGCCGCCGAGCGGGAGGCGTTCCTGGCGTGGATCGCCGCGTGCGCCGCCGACCCCAAATTGAAAGACGCCCCGAAACTGGACGCGAAGGACCGCGCCGCGCCGCCCCGACCGGTCGAGGTGATCCGTCACGCCCGCACGGACCGGCTGCTGGAGTCCTTCGAGAACAACGTCTGGGCGTGGCGGTTCCGGTGCATGAACTGCCACACCGAGGGCACCCCGCAGAACGACAAGCTCCGCAAGGACCACGGCGACCGGGTGGCGTGGGTGAAGAAGGGCGGGGCCGAGGCGACGATGGAATACCTGATCGCGTCGAAGCTGCTCGACCCGGCGAAGCCGGATCGCAGCCCCCTGCTCCGCAAGCCGCTCGGCGAAAAGCACGAGGGCGGGGTGAAGTTCGTCGTCGGCGACGACGCCTACAAGGGGTTCCGCGCGTGGATCGAGGATGTGGCGGCGATCCGGGGTGACAAGTACGCGACGGCGAAAGACCTTCCCGCAAAGGACGGCGGCCCGGAGCGGTTCGGCACGGATGTATGGCTCAAGCTGACCGACACGCCGCCGGTGTGGGCGGACAAATTCCTGCAAGTCCGCGTCTTCGCCTGGGACGACACACGGAAGGCGTGGGAGGATGTACCGGTCGCCGTGTCGGATCGCGTCGTGTTCGGCAAGGGGAAGTTGTGGCAGCACAACCTGACGCTGCTCGCCGCCAAGGACTCCGAGCGGGCGAAGGCGTGGAAGGCCGGCAAGCCCGCACTGGCCGACGGCAAGTACCTCGTTCGGGCGTTCGTGGACGGCGACGGGCGGCTGGCGAAGGACTGGAAGGCGGCGCTGGGCGATGCGGATTTCGCCGGCGAAACCGAGTTCCGCGCGCGGTGGCAAACGGGCTACGGGGCGATGACCGCCGTGGACGCCTCGCGGGTCAAGAAGTGATCCGAATTTGTTAGCCCGCCGCGCCGGCAAGGGGCGAAACCCTCGTGCGGTTCGTCCCTTGC
>JAYTTN010000618.1:0-4314 GCA_043745295.1 Fimbriiglobus sp.
GAGTACAACGCCTACCGGAAGTGGCAGGGGTTCTGGCCCGGCGTCCCGCCCGGCTGGCCGAACTGGCCGCCGAAGCCGGCCGCCGTCGTCGCCGATCCCACCTGACCGCCCGCAATCGACTCGCGGTTCGCCGCCGCCATCTGCCGACCTCTTGCGGCCGTCCGCGGGGTATAATTGCGGCATCGCTCCCCCTCCCGACGGGTGCTTCCCATGCCGCAGAAAGTGATCCTCGTCGCCGACCCCGGCATCGACACCGCGTTCGCCGTCGCCCTCGCCTTCCACGACCCGAACCTGGACGTGATCGGCCTGCTGCCGACCGCCGGCAACGTGTCGGCGGCGCAGGCGACGGCCAACATCAACATCCTCATCGACCACCTCGACCCGCCCCGCTGGCCGAAGACGGCGACCGCCCTGCCGGCCGAGTACGACCGGGACGGCACGGCCATCCACGGGGCCGACGGCCTGGGCAACGTGAACCTGCCGGCCCGCACCCGCCACCAGCAGCACCCGGCCGACAAGGTGCTGGTGGAGCTGCTCCGCGAACACCCGCACGAGGTGGCCGTCGTCTGCCTCGGCCCGGCCACGACCGTCGCGCGGGCGCTCGACCGCGACCCGGAGGCCGGCCGGCTGATGGACCGGCTGGTGCTGGTCGGCGGCTGCTGGAAGGAGCCGGGCAACGCCGGGCCGGCGGCCGAGTTCCACTTCTTCCTCGACCCCGACGCCGCCCAGCGGTGCCTGAGCGCGAACCTGGACCCGCTCGTCATCCCGCTGGACGTGACCCGCCGGCTGGTGCTGTCGCCGACCGAGCTGCTCAACCTGCCGAACCCGGAGTCGGGGACGTGCCAGTTCCTGCGGAAGATCGTCCCGTTCGGCATCCGCGCCAGCATGAACCGGTACGGCATCGAGGGGTTCCACCTGAAGGACGTGCTGGGCGTGGCGGCGGTGGCGCTGCCGGGGTGCGTCACCGCCGAACACCGGCCGGCGGGCGTGGAGACGCGGGGCGACCTGACGCGGGGGATGCTGGTGGTGGACTGCCGCAAGGAGCCGGCCCACCCGCCGAACGCGCTCGTCGGCGTGGACGCGGCCGTCGGCGAGATCCGCCAGTACATCGACCGCGTGCTGAAGCAGGCCCCGTGACCGCGCCGCGCCGGCGGGTACAATGCCCGCCGCCACCCTCCGGAGGTCCCCGATGGCGTTCTCGGCGTTCACCAGTATCGACGAGTTGGCGAAGAAGTACGGGATCACCTTCAAACGGGAGCGGTTCGTCGAACCCGTCGCGGGGGTGTCGGGCGGGGCGGGCTACCTGGAGGAGTTGGAACTGACGCTGAGCGAGGTGCCGTTCCAGCGGTCGGAGAGTTTCGCCTGCGAGGCGCTGATCTACCCGACCCTGCGGGAGGTGTGGAAGGTGTTCCGGGCGTCGCTGACGCTGCTGAGTCACGAGCCGCTGGCGGCTGACGCCGACCTGCGCGGGGAGGTGGACTACCTCGTCTGCCGGCGGTCCCCCCTCGGCCCGCTGATTTCCGACCTTCCCATTCTGCTGGTCGGCGAGGCGAAGAAGGACGAGACCACCGCCGGCTGGAATCAAGCTCTCGGCGGAATGCTCGCGGCCCGCAAGCTGGACGGCGAGTCGGGCCGCACGTTCTACGGCCTGACGACGAACGGGTCGGCGTGGTCGTTCGGCAAACTGGAGCGGGCGGTGTTCACCATCGACCCGCAGGTGTACGGCGTCCGCCAGTCGGACCAACTGTTCGGCGCGCTGCACTTCGCGTTCGCCGCCTGCCGCGACCAGCTGGCGGCGGACCCCTCTCCCGCGTGACTCGGAGGTTTTCACATGGCGTTCTCGGCGTTCACGTCCCTCGACGACGTGTTGAGGAAGTACCAGATCCGGCACCGCAAGGTCTCGTTCGTCGGCACCGGGCCGTTTCCCCCGCCGAGTGACCACTACTTGGCGGAACTGCGGTACACCCTGGCGAGTGTGCCGTACCAGCGGTCGGAGGCGTTCGCCTGCGAGGCCCTCATCTACCCGACGCTGCGCGAGGTGTGGCGGCATTACGCCGAGGAACTGTCATTTTTCAGCCACGAGACCGTCCACGCCGACGCCGATCTGCGGGGCGAACTGGATTACATGGTGTGCCGGCGGTCGCCCCTCAGCCCGTTCATCCCGGACCAGCCGATCCTGCTGGTCGGCGAGGCGAAGCGGGACGACATGCAGAAGGGGTGGGCGCAGGCGCTGGCCGGCATGATGGCCGCCCGGCGGATGGCTCCGCCGCCCGGCCCCGTGCTGTACGGCCTGTCCACCACCGGCGTCGTGTGGTCGTTCGGCCGGCTCGACGGCAACGACTTCACCGAGGACTTGCAGGGGTTCAGCACGACGAAGCCGGACGAACTGTTCGCCGCCCTACACTTCGTGTTCGCCGCCTGCCGCGACCAACTGGCCGCGAACCCGGCCCCCTGACTCGGAGGACTGGCGATGGCGTTCTCGTCGTTCGGCAGTTTGGAAGACGTGCTGACCAAGTACGGCATCTCGTACCGCCGGGAGCCGTTCGTCGTCCCGGCGGACGGCCCGCCGTTCAGCGACTCGTACAAGGCCGAGTTGCTCTACACGCTGGAATCGGTCCCGTTCCAGCGGTCCGAGAGTTTCGCGTGCGAGGCGCTCATCTACCCGACCCTGCGGGACATCTCCAAGCACTACCGCGACCACCTGACGCTGCTCAGCCACGAGGCGGTGAATGCCGACGCCGACCTCCGGGGCGAACTGGATTACGTCGTCTGCCGGCGGTCGCCGCTCGGCCCGCTGGTGCCGGGAAAGCCGTACCTGATGGTCGGGGAGGCGAAGCGGAGCGACCTGGACGCCGGGTGGGGGCAGGCGCTCGCCGGGATGATCGCCGCCCGCAAGTTGGACGGCGACTCGGAGCGTGTCTTCCACGGCATCTCCACCACCGGCCGGGTGTGGGCGTTCGGCCGACTCGTTGGGGACACCTTCACCGAAGACCCCCGCCCGTTCGGCGTGGACGACGTGGCGCAGCTCGCCGGCGCGCTGCACTTCGCCTTCGCCGCCTGCCGCGACCAACTGGCGGCGGACCCGGCCGGATGAGGTGGATACCGCCGCCGACCGCGATTCGGTAAAATGTCGTCGGGTCGTCGGCGAATCACTTGCACCCACCGCTCCGGAGTGCCCCATGCTCGCGTCGCTCGCCAAATTCGCCCCCGCCGTGCTGGGTAAGGTCGCCGATTGCCTGATTCCCGGTGCCGGGTCGGTCGTCCAACAACTCCACCAGTGGTATCTGGACAAGCGAGAAGCGACCGAGAAGGCCGAAATCCTGAAGGCGCTGCGCATCACGGAAGAGAAGCTGAACGCCTTCGACAACATGTTCATGCTGCTCGGCCGCGACTGCCTGCAACTGCTGGAGCGGGTGGACGCCCTGGAAAAGCAAGGCCGGGACGCCACCGACGAGATCGCCCGCGAAGTGCTGAACCGCCCCGAACTGCAATCGCGGTTCGACGCCATCGGCTCCGAACTTGCCAAACTCGACGGCCGCGTGAATGCCCTCGAAGCCGACGTGAAGAAGTTGGACGAGCGGTACGCGAGCCTCGGCGCGTATGCGGGGGAACGGGCGAACCAGCTTTCGGAGACCGAACTGGCCGACTTCCGCGAGTTCCGCAAGGCCAAGCAATTCCAGTCTGCCGGCCAGTTCGCCGAGTCCGAACCGATCCTCCTGAAACTGGCGAACACGCAACCGCAGTCGGCGGCGGTGGCGGTCGCGCAAGCGGTGGCCCGTCACGACCAACCGCAGGCGTTCGACGCCAGCCTGAAGCGGGCCGTTCGGCTTCGCCCCGATGACGCCAACCTCCGCGCGCTGGCGAGCGCTGCGACGGTCGCCGTGACGGGCCGCAACACCCCGGCCGCGCGTCCGACGCCTCCGGTCGGTCGTGTACCGAAACCCGGAGACACGCTGGACGGCTGGGCGTTGGAACAACGGCTGGGCGGGGGCGGGTGGGGCATCGTCTTCCGCGCGAGCAAGCGCGGCGCGACGAAAGCCCTGAAGGTGATGCGGCCGGACCTGAGCGACCACGCCGAGTTCGTGGAGGCGTTCCACGAGGAATCCCTGAAACTGAACCGGCTGCGGCACGCGAACGTGGTGGCGGTGGAGCGGATCGGCTTCTGCCGCGACTTCCAGTGCCCGTACTTCGCCATGCCGCTGCTGGACGGGTTGAACCTCGAACAGCATCTCGCGGAGCACGGCGTGCCGTCGGCGGAGGTGGCGATGGGCTGGCTGACGGGCCTCCTCGACGGCCTCGAACACGCCCACGCGA
>JAYTTN010000619.1:0-4292 GCA_043745295.1 Fimbriiglobus sp.
GGTTCGGCCCTTGCTCGCGCGGCGGGCCGACAAAAACACCGCGACACCTGCCCGAAGTCCGCGCTGGCGACCACGAAAAAACCGCCCCCGGATTCGGGAGCGGTTCGCGGAAGTGGCGTGTCCTCCGCCATCACTGGTGACCGGACGCGAAGAGGCCGTTGTAGAACTTGCCGCCGAACACGAGGAAGTCCGCCAGGGCGATCTGGAACAGGCCGCCGGCGGTGCGACTGCCGGCGAAGACGGTCAGTTCGGGGATGACGTTCGGCCCACTGGCCAGGAGGAGGTCGGCAATGTCGTCCCCATTGGTGTAGGTGGTGGACACGCGGACGCCGCCGGAGAAGCCGCCCTGCAGGGTGCCGGCGGCCGGCGGGATCGTGGTATCGACGATGCTGATCGGCGCGGCCCCCGGCGCGTTGGTGCGGCCGAACGTGGGACTCCGCTGGGGCGAGCTGAGGGTCGGCGCGGCGGCCCCCTCCTCGACGGGTAACTGCTGGAGGTTGCCGAAGTTCTTGTTGTAGAGCTCGCTCAGGTCGAGGGCGTTGTACACTCGCACCTCGGCGTTCCCGGCTCCCGACCCGACGACGATGTCGTCGAAGTAGTCGCCGTTGAAGTCGCCGGCGGCGACGTACAGCCCGCGGGTGTCGTTCGGGTCGCCGGCGAAGAACGACCGGGTGAGGGCCAAATTGCCGGCCCCGTCGAAGTCGTACTGGCGGACGTTGGTCGAGCCGCCGAAGCCGGGCGAGACGATCACCGACCCCCGCCCCAGACCGGGGCCGTTCGTGCCCACGTCCCCGACGGCCACCCGCACGCCGCCGGTGAAGGACGGGTCGTAGGCGTAGAAGTCGGCCATGGCGGTGAACGTGCGGCCGTTCAGCACCGTCACGCGGGGGCCGCCGCCCCGATCCGCGCCGAGGACGATGTCGTCCACGTTGTCCCCGTTCAGGTCCCCGGTGGCGAGGGTCAGCCCGCCGGTGAAGTTGGGGTCGAGGGCGTAGAAGCTCTGGAGCAGGTCGCCGTTGCGGCCGTCGAAGATGCGGAGGTTGGGCGCGCCGCCGGCCCCCGTCACGGTGACGATGTCGTCCACGTTGTCGCCGTTGAAGTCGCCGGTCGCCACCCGCACCCCGCCGGTGAACGCCTGGTCGTAGGCGTAGAAGGAGAACAGGGGTTTGTTCGCGTCGTCGAACACGTCCACGCGCGGCGCACCGCCCTCGCCCGCGCCGACGGCCACCCGGCGGACGTGATCAACCACGTTGATGGTGGCAGTGGTCACCGCGCCGCTCTTGCCGCCGGCGATGAACGCCTGGTACTGGAACGACACCTGGCCGTTGAAGTTCCGCGGCGCGAGGAAGGTGAACGACCCCGGCCCGTGGTCGTTGAACGCGAACGGAGTGGTGATCGCCTGGCCGGTGGCCACGTCGATCGGCCCCGAGACGAGCCGCGCCTGCAAGCCGACGAGGAACCGCGGGACCGGCAGCAGCGTGTCGTCGTAGTCGTTCCCCAGCACCCCGCGGTTCAAGAAGAACCCGCCGAGGTTGCCGGGGAGCGGCAGGAAGTTTTCCTGGGTGAACACCCGCCCGGATTGGGCGGTGAAGGTGTCGGCGGTCGAAATGACGGCCGGCGTCTCGCGGGACTCGAGCCGTTCCACCGACGGGCGAAAGGCGTTCGCGGGCGGCGGGGACGGTCGGTCGTCGTCTTCGAATCGGAACATGGGGTGGCCCTCCTGGACGGGTATTCTAGCGGGGCGCGCGGGGCGGTGACATCCTTGTTTAACCGCGCCGACGTGGACTCTGTTTCGGAACCCGGCCGGATCGGTCTGGTTTTAATCCCGACCCGACGGGCCGGAGAGGGGCCGGCGGAGGGTCGAGAGGGCCGAATGGACCGCGCGGCGCGGTTGTGGCGCTGGTGCCGGCGGCGGGAATTGAGTGGGAAGTGCGGAATGCGAGACACCGGCCGGCGGGCCGGTGTCACTCGTCGTCGATTCGCCGTCACCTCTTCGGGACGGGCGGCGGGGCGACCAGGCTTTTCGGCTGCGGCCCGGCGGGGGACGGCGGCGGGTCGGCCTGTTGCACCTTCCAGCCCTTGGGCGGCGACTCCCCGTCGAAGTGCTTCACCGCGATCCCGTCCGGATTCACCTTCGGGTCGGGGAAGTCCCACTCCTCCACCAACTGGCCGCCCGGCTTCGTCACCGTCACCTTCCGTGGCAGGTACGCCCGCCCGTCGCCCACCGTCGGCGGGATGAGGATGAGCTGCATGACCTCGAATTCGCCCTTGTCCTCTTTCCACTTCGGCTTCAGTTCCAGGTACAGGTACGGATCCTTCGGGTCGTTCGGCTTGAGCGCCTTCACCTCGAACCGGGCCAGGGCGTTGGCCGCCGTCATGCCGGACATGACGTCCAGCAGCAGGTTATTGCCGGCCCCGTTCGGCCCCAGCTTGGCCACCGTCACCGTCTTCGCCGCACCGTCGTAGTGGTACACCACCTTGCCGTTGCTGATGAACGCGGTGAACTCGTCGCCGGTCGCCTTGGCCGTCGGCGGCAGCTGCTTCACCAGGTTCAGCCGGGTCAGGTTCGGGGCCATGCACCAGATCTTTCCGGCGAACTTCTCCGACCGGTCGGTCCCGCGGTCCTTCTTGGTCATCACGGCCTCCACCGCGAACGTCTTCACCCCGGTCATCGCCTTCTCCCACCCGTTCAGGTGCTGGAGGGCGACCGGATCGACCGGTACGGGTTGCGGCTGCGGTTGGCCGGCGGGCAACGGCGGTCCGCCGGGCAGTTGCGCGACCACCGGCGGCTGCGGCGCGCCGGGAATCGGGGCGGGCGGCACCGGCGTGTACGGCCGGTCTTGCGCGACCGCCGGGGCGACGGCGAGGAACGAAGCGAGGGCGAATCCGGCGCGGCGCATGGGTCTTCTCTCCCGTGGAGGATCCGGGCGGCACGAGGTATACCCGCCCCGCCCGCCGAGCGGAAGGGGAATCCGAACGGGGAGTCGCGGCCGCGGGAACGGCTATAATCCCTTCGTCCATTCCCCGCGAGCGACTTTCATGAGCGAATCCGTCGAGATCATCGTCGGCTCCGACATCTGGTCGGTGACGGTGCCGGAGGTCAAGCGGGTCGCCGTCGTCCGCGACACCGTGCCGGAGGCGTTCGAGGACGCCGCCGATCTGCTCCGCGCCGCCCTGGAGCGGCCGGTCGGGATGGACGCACCCGTCCGCCGCGCCGTCACGCCCGACGATCGCGTGGCCGTCGTCGTGGACGAATCGCTGCCCGAAGTCGGCACCCTCGTCGGCGTCCTCCTCGAACACCTGGACACGGCCGGCATTCCGTCCTCGGCGGTCACGCTGGTGGTGCCCCCGCCCGGCGGTCGGCAGGACTGGATCGACGACCTGCCGGACGCCTTCGACGACGTTCACGTCGAGGTCCACGACCCGGAGGACATCACCCGGCTGGCCTACGTCGCCACCACGAAGGGCGGCCGGCGGGTCTACCTGAACCGCACCGTGGCCGAGGCCGATTTCGTCGCCGTGCTGACTGCCCGCACCTATCACCCCGTCTTCGGGCCGTGGGGCGGGGAGCTGGCCCTCTTCCCCGTCCTGTCGAACGCCGAGACCCGCGCGGCCTTCGCCCACCCGCCGGCCGACGCCGAGCCGCCCGACCGCCGGGGCGAGGCGACCGAGGTGCTGTGGCTGCTCGGCGGGCCGTTCCTGATGCAGGTGATCGCGGGGTTCGGGGACGGCGTCGTGGAGGTGCTGGTCGGGCTGCCCGGCTCGGCCGCGAACGGCGCGAAGCGGCTGGAGGCGCGGTGGAAGTGCTTCGCCGAAGCCGAGGCCGATCTGGTCATCGCGGCCGTGTCCGGGGCGTGGGAGCGGGTGACGCTGCTCGACCTGGCGGCGGCCGTCAACACCGCCCGCCGCGCCGCCCGCCCCGACGGGCGCGTGGTGCTGCTGACGGATGCGTCCCCGATGCTCGACGAGGCGACCGAGTTGGTCCGCCGGTCGGACGGCGCGGCGGCGGCGTTGAAGCGCGTCCGCGCAGCCAATCTCGACGACGCGACGGCCGCCCTCTTGTGGGCACGGGCCGCGAACTCGACCCGCCTATTCGTCGCCAGCGCGTGGCCGGACGACGTGGTCGAGGGGCTGTTCGCCACGGCCATTTCCAAGCCGAGCGAGCTGCAACGGCTGATCGACGCGGCCGAGAAGGTGACGATCATCCAGGACGCGCACAAGACGCGGATCGAAGTGGAGAAGGAAGGGTGAATGAGTGTCGGCCCTTCGTCGTCGGGAGCGTGCGACCGGCC
>JAYTTN010000620.1:0-16210 GCA_043745295.1 Fimbriiglobus sp.
GGCTCCCGGCGACGACTCTTTCGTTGCGACCATGATGATTCCCCCGGGGTGATCGGACCCCCGCATTGTACCGCGTGCGGTCCCCCGTATCATCGCCGACATGGGCACCAAGCGGCGGAGCGCGGCGGCGGATTGGGCGGTCTACTTGGCCGTGCGGGTCGCGGTTTGCGTCATCCAGGCGCTGCCCATGCGGATCGCGTTCGCCCTCGCCGACGCGCTGGCGAAACTGGCGTACCGCATCGACAAACGGCACCGCGCGGTGGCGGCCGAGAACCTCACCTTCGCCTTCCCGGAGAAGACGCCGGCCGAGATCGACGCCATTGTCCGCGCGTGTTACCGTCACTGCCTGCGGCAGGTCGTCGAGATGGTACTGCTGCCGCGGAAGTTTCGCGTCGAGACGTGGCGGAGTTATGGCCGGACGGTCGGCGGGGAGTACATCCTGGCCGCCATGCTGTCCCCCCGGCCGGTGCTGGTCGTCACCGCCCACTTCGGCAACTGGGAGCTGGCCGGCTTCGCCATGGGCGTGTTCGGGTTCCGCACCTACGCCATCGCGCGGGTGCTGGACAACCCGCACTTGGAGTGGTTCCTGAAGAAGTTCCGCGAGCGGACCGGCCAGACGATCATCGCCAAGAAGGACGACTTCGACCGGCTGGCGGACGTGCTGCGGGCGGGCGGCAAGGTGGCCACGCTGGGCGACCAGGACGCCGGCCCGCGGGGGGTGTTCGTGGACTTCTTCGGCCGTCCGGCCTCGGCGCACAAGGCGGTGGCGCTCATGGCGATGGAGTTCGACGCGCTCATGATCGTCGTCGGCGTGCCCCGCATCGACGACCGCTTCTACTTCCACATCCACTGCGAGGACGCCATCGACCCCCGCGAGTACGCCGCCCGGCCGGACGCGGTGAGGGCCATCACCCAGCGGTACCACGACGCCCTCGCCCGCCTCATCCGCCGCCACCCGGAGCAGTACTTCTGGCTGCACCGCCGCTGGAAGACCCGGCCGCAGCCCCGGAAGAAGAAGGAGGGGGCATCGCGCCCTTGACAAACCCACCCGCGCACCCGTACACTTCCTTCAATCATTATCAAACGTCCGCCCGAACCGCCTCCGACCGCGACCCCCGCCACGTCACCGACTTGTCCTGGGGCCACGGCCGGCTGATCGATCCCGCCACGGTTCTCGCGGAACGCCACAACCCGGCCGCCGTCTCGCCACCCGGCGACCCGCCCGACGGCTCCGCCCAGCCCACCGTCCCCGGTATCCCCCGGCAGGCCGCCCGTGACCGCCGCCAACCCGAACCCGCCCGCACCCGGCCCCGGCCGCGTGTACCTCCTGGACGCCCACGGCCTGGTGTTCCAGATGTTCCACGGCATCCCGCCGATGACCGCCCCGGACGGCCGGCCGACGAACGCCGTGTTCGGCGTCGCGCGGGCCATCATGGACCTGTACGACAAGGGCGCGGACTACCTGATCGCCACCTTCGACTGCCCGGAGCCGACGTTCCGCGACGAGCTGTTCGCCGAGTACAAGGGCCACCGCGACCCCGCGCCGGAGGACTTGATCGCGCAGGAGCCGCTCATCGACCGGGTGCTGGACGCCATGCGCATCCCGGTGCTGCGGGTGCCGGGGTTCGAGGCCGACGACGTGATGGCGACGGTCGCGCACGAGGCCACCGGGCGCGGGCTGGAGGTCTTCCTGTGTACCTCCGACAAGGACTGCCGGCAGTTGCTGTCGCCGACGGTGAAGATGCAGAACCTCCGCAAAGGGGTGATCCTGGACGCGGCCGGGCTGATGGCGGACTGGGGCGTGCGGCCGGACCAAGTCGTCGATTTCCAGGCACTGGTGGGCGACAGCGTGGACAACGTGCCGGGGGTGAAGGGGTGCGGGCCGAAGACCGCCACGGCGTGGCTGAAGGAGTACGACACGCTCGACAACCTGATCGCCAACGCCGACAAGATCGCCAAGCCGAAGTTGCGCGAGTCCTTGAAGGCCGCCATCGCCGACGGCACCCTCGCGCTGTGCAAGCAGCTGGTGAAGCTCCGCGCCGACGTGCCGATGGCACTGGACTGGGACGGCTGGCGTCGCCGCGACTGGGACGGCCAGCGGCTGCTCGAACTGTTCCAGGAGTTCGGCTTCCGCGGGTACGCCGAGCGGGTGCGGAAGACCCTCGCCGCCGGCGGCGCGAAGAAGAACGCGGAGTTGCTGGAGACGGCCGGGCTGGCACCGGAGGACGGCGGGTCGCCGCGGGGCGACGCCGAGCGCGGGCCGGAGGCCGACCCGAAGAAGAAGCCGAAGCTCCCCCGGCCGACGCAGCCGTCGCTGTTCGACGTGATCGACGGCGACGCTTCCTTCGACTTCGGGCTGAACGCGCCCGTCGATGACGGCTGGAAGACGGACTACCGGTGCGTCGATACCGCCGAGAAGTTCGCCGGTTTCCTCGTCGAGTTGAAAGCGCAACGCCGGTTCGCGTTCGACCTGGAAACGACGGCCCTGGACCCGCTCCGGTGCCAGATCGTCGGGTACGCCTTCTGCTGGCAGGCCGAGCGCGCGTACTACCTGCCAGTGCGCGGGCCGAAGTCGGACGCCGTCCTCGACCCGGCCGCCACGCTCGCGGCACTCAAGCCGATCCTGGAAGACGCGGCGATCCAGAAGGTGAACCAGAACGTCAAGTACGACCTGCTGGTGCTGCGCGCCAGCGGAGTCGTACTCCGGGGAGTCGCCGGCGACTCGATGGTCGCGCACTACCTGCTGGACGCCGGTGCCCGATCACACAACCTGGACGACCTGACGCGGGACATCTTCAAACACGAGAACGTCCCGATCAAGCAGTTGATCGGCGTCGGCAAGAAGCAGGTCACGATGGCCGAGGTGCCGGTGGCGAAGGCGTGCGCCTATGCGGCCGAAGATGCGGATGCGGCGTGGCGGCTGACGGAGACGTTCGAATCTTCTCTGGTCCCCCTCTCCCCTGGGGGAGAGGGGTTAGGGGTGAGGGGGAATGGCCCCCAGGGGAGAGGGGGACAAAGCCTGAAGACCCTCTACGACACCCTCGAGATCCCCCTCATCGACGTGCTGGCGGAACTGGAGTTCAACGGCATCCGGCTGGACGTGCCGTTCCTGGCGAAGCTGTCGAAGGAGATGGACGTTCAGCTCGTCGCGCTCGAACAGGACGCTCACAAGCTCGCCGGCAAGGGGTTCAACCTGGCGTCGCCGAAGCAGCTCCGCGAAGTCCTGTTCGACCAGATGAAGCTGCCCGTGCAGAAGCGGACCGGCACCACGGGCGAAGCGAGTACCGATCACGAGTCGCTCGAACGGCTCGCCGCGCTGGGGCACGAGTTGCCGAAGACGCTCATCGGCCACCGGCAGGTGGCGAAGCTGAAGGGCACTTACGTCGATGCCCTGCCGGCGCTGGTGAACCCGGACACCGGCCGCCTGCACACGTCGTTCAACCAGACCGTGGCCAGCACCGGCCGGTTGAGTTCGTCCGACCCGAACCTCCAGAACATCCCCGCCCGCACCGAACAGGGGCGGCAAATTCGGCAGGCATTCTTGCCCCGCGACGGGTGGCAGTTGCTGACCGCCGACTACTCGCAGATCGAGTTGCGGCTGCTCGCCCACTTCTCCGAAGACGAGAACCTGGGCCGGGCGTTCGCCGAGGACCGGGACGTTCACGCGGCGGTGGCGGCTCAGGTGTTCGGCGTGCCGGAAGCCGAGGTGACGAAGGACCAGCGGGGCATGGCGAAGACGGTGAACTTCGGTGTCCTGTACGGCATGAGCGCGACCGGACTGGCGGTGCGGCTGGCCATCTCGAAGAAGGACGCGGCCAAGTTCATCGACGGCTACTTCGCCCAGTACCCGACGGTGCTGGCGTACCAGAACGAGCTGCTGGCGCGGGTGCGGGCGAACGGGTTCGCGGCGACGGTGCTGGGCCGCCGGCGGACCTTCGACCCGACCGCCATCCGGCCGAAGTCGAGCTACGAGCAGCGGAACGCGGCCGAGCGCGAGGCCATCAACATGGAGATTCAGGGGTCCGCCGCCGACCTGTTGAAGGTGGCGATGCTGAACCTGTACCGCCGGATGAATGCCGAGAAATTAGCAGCGAAGATGCTGCTGACGGTGCACGACGAACTGGTATTCGAAGTGCCGCCGGGAGAACTGACGACCGTCGCCGCGCTGGTGCGGCACGAGATGACGACGGCCCTGACCTTCCGCGTGCCGCTGAAGGTGGACGTGGCCGCCGGCCCCAACTGGCTCGACGTGGAGGACGTGACATGATCGCAACCGCGACCCGACCGCCGGTGATCGAGTACCCGAGCAGCGACGGTGAACCGATGGCCGAGACCGGCACGCACGTCGAATCGATCTACCTGCTCCGCGAGTCGCTGTTGGCGTTCTACGCCGGGCGGTCGGACGTGCTGGTGACGACCGATCAGTTCCTGTACTGGGAGCAGGGCAACACGAGACGGCGGCGGTCGCCGGACATCATGATCATCCCAGGCGTCGGGAGCGCGCTGGTCGATCGCTACTGCACTTGGGAACACAACGGCACGATTCCCGCCGCCGTGTTCGAGTTCTCCTCGGCCGGTACCGTGGCGAGAGACGTCGGCGTGAAGCGGCGCGACTACCGGCGGATCGGCATCGCCGAATACTTCCTGTTCGACCCGAGCGGCCTGCACCTGACCCCGTCGTTCCAGGGGTTCCGACTGACCGGGACGCGGTACGTCCCGATCCGCTCGGCGAACGGGGCGCTGGAAAGCCGCCTCGGGTTCCGGATGACGCCGGAAGGGATCATGCTCCGGGTGACGGACCTGGCGACCGGTGCCCCCGTACTCCTCGGGCGAGAGCGCGCGGAGGCCGAGCGGCAGCGCGCGGAGGCCGAGCGGCAGCGCGCGGATTCGCTGGAAGCGAAAGTCACCCGCCTGCAAGCCCTTCTCCAGCAGAACAACATCCCCAGCGGGAACGGCGCATGACTCGCCTCCCCGTCATCGGGCTGATCGGCGGCATCGGGGCCGGCAAGAGTACCGCCGGGCGGTGCCTCGCCGCGCGGGGCGGGGTCGTCATCGACTGCGACCGACTCGGCCACGAGGCGCTGGAAACGCCGGAGGTTGTACGGCAACTCGTCGCCCGGTGGGGCGAGGCGGTGCGGAACTCCGACGGCACCGCGAACCGCCGGGCCATCGCCGGCCTCGCGTTCGGCAATCCGGCCGAACGAGCGTGGCTGGAAGCGGTCGTGTTCCCGGTCATCGGCCGAATGGCGGACGTGCGGATCGACCTTGCCGGCGGCGACCCGACGGCGCGGTTCGTCGTGCTGGACGCGGCGGTGCTGCTCGAAGCCGGGTGGAAGGGCCGCTGCGACCGCATCCTGTACATCGACGCGCCGCGCGAACTGCGGGAGCAACGGGTGTTCGCGCGGAGCCACTGGACGCCCGCCGACCTGACCGCCCGCGAAGCCGCCCAGTGGGACGCCGACGCGAAGAAGAGTCGCGCCGACGCCGCGATTGCCAACGACGGCCCGGAGGCCGCGTTGCAAGCGGAGATCGATCACGTCTTGAAGGACTGGCATCTGACGCCCTGACCGCCGACCGAGGACCGACCGATGGCCGACACCGACATCGCCACGCCCGATACCGAACCGGTTCGCAAGCCGCGCCCCCGGAAGCCCCGCGCCGCTGCCGTGGAGGTGGTCGCCGGGGACGCCGCGGATTCGGCCGCCGATCCGGTGCCGGCGGACGAATCCGCGGCGGGTCTTCCGGACGTGTCCGACCCGCCGCCGCCGGTCGCGGAGACGCAGACACCTCCGCCGCTGCCGCCGGACCCGCCGAAATCCGCCCCGCCGCCGAAGCCGGTGGTGATCGACCCGAACGAGCGCGGGTTCGACGCCGAGACGAACTCCCGGTACGAGGAAATCAAGCGCGGCACCACGTTCATCACCGAACTGCAGCAGATGAGCCTGGCGCAGCTCCAGGACGCGGCCCGGGGCGACGGCATTCCGCCGGCCGAGTGGCAGGGGATGAAGAAGCAGGACATCATCTTCCGCATCCTGAAGGAGCGGGTGAAGCAGAACGGGCTGATGGTGGGGGAGGGCACGCTGGAGGTGCTGCCCGACGGCTTCGGGTTCCTCCGCAGCCCGGACTACAACTACCTGCCGTGCCCGGACGACATCTACATCAGCCCGTCGCAGATCCGGCGGTTCGGGCTGCGGACCGGGTCGGTGGTGATGGGTCAGATCCGCCCGCCGAAGGAGAACGAGCGGTACTTCGCCCTGCTCCGGGTCGAGGCCATCAACCTGCAAGACCCGGAGTTGCAGCACCAGACGGTGGTGTTCGAAGACTTGACGCCGCTGCACCCCAACGTCCGGCTGCGGCTGGAACACGACCCCGCCGACATGTCCACGCGGATCATCGACCTGATCACGCCCATCGGCAAGGGGCAGCGGGGGCTGATCGTCGCGCCGCCCCGCACCGGCAAGACGGTGCTGCTCCAGAAGATGGCCAACGCCGTCATCCACAACCACCCGGAGACCTACGTCATCGTGCTGCTCATCGACGAGCGGCCGGAGGAGGTGACGGAGATGAGCCGGAGCGTGAAGGGGCCGCGGGTGGAAGTGGTCAGTAGTACATTCGACGAGCCGGCGGCGCGGCACATCACCGTCGCCGAGATGGTCATCGAGAAGGCCCGCCGGCTGGTCGAATACGGTACGGATGTCGTCATCTTCCTGGACAGCATCACCCGGCTGGCGCGGGCGTACAACAACGAGCTGCCGGGCAACGGCAAGCTGCTGTCGGGCGGCCTGGACGCCACGGCGTTGCAGAAGCCGAAGCGGTTCTTCGGGGCCGCGCGGAACCTGGTGGAAGGCGGGTCGCTGACCATCCTGGCCACCGCGCTGGTGGACACCGGGTCGAAGCTGGACGACGTGATCTTCGAGGAGTTCAAGGGCACCGGCAACATGGAGGTGCACCTGGACCGGCGGCTGGTCGAGCGCCGCGTCTACCCGTCCATCAACGTGAACGAGTCCGGCACCCGCAAGGAGGAGCTGCTCCGCACCGACGAGGAACTCCGCATGGTCCACGTCCTGCACAAGGTGCTGTCCGACATGCACCCGGTGGAGGCGGTCGAGCTGCTGCTCAAGCACGTCGGCAAGCACAGGACGAACGCCGACTTCCTGAAGAACATGACGCTGTGAGACCGATCCCATTTCCGGAGCGAGAACCATGACCATCGCCGACCTTCAGCGACGACTCGAAGCCCTGGAGGCGGAGGTAAAACAGTTGAAAGCGCCGGCGCGGTCGTGGGCCGACCTGGCCGGTGCCTACGCCGCCGACCCGACGTTCGCAGAGGCCGCACGACTCGGGCGGGAATGGCGCGAACAGATCAACCGCGAGTCGCTGGAGGAATTCGACCGCGAGCGGGAAGCCGAACGGCAAGCCGAGGCGAGTTTTCACGCCGGAGGCGTGACGGCCTGTAGCCAGGGGTGAAACCCCTGGTTGGAAAGGAGAATTGGCTCGCACCCCGGAGGGGTGCCGGATTGAGAATGAGTCCGGCACCCCTCCGGGGTGCGGGTCGAATGGGAACGAGTTCCAGGGGTTCCGCGAGCTGCGCTCGCCCGTCACCCCTGGCTACAGGCCGCCACCGCTCCGCGGTGAAGACCACCCGCCTACCAACATCGGGCAAATGCAGACCGCTGAACCACTTCCCCGGAGTTGCTCCCATGTCGGCCGAACTGCACTCGGACATCCTGGCGTTCCGCAACTACCTCCGCGCCGAGCGGGGGCTGTCCGAGAACACCGTGATGGCCTACGGCCGCGACCTGAAGCGGTTCGCCGAGTGGGTGGAGTCGATCCGACTGGCCGATCACCTGACGCCGACGCTGAAGGAACTGGCCCGCTACCTGGGCTACCTGCTGGACGCCAACCTGGCCGCGCCGTCGGTCGCCCGGCACATCGTCGCGCTGCGGATGTTCTACAAGTTCCTCAAACTCGAAGAGAAGGTCAGCCGGTCGGCGGTGGAACTGCTCGCCTCGCCGAAACTGTGGCAGCGCATCCCGACCGTGCTGAACGCCGCGCAGGTCGATCAGTTGCTCGCCGGGCCGCGACCCGGCGACCGCTTCCACCTCCGCGACAAGGCGATGCTGGAAACGCTGTACGCCACCGGCTGTAGGGCGTCCGAAGTGGTCGGGCTGAAGGTCGAGGACGTGTACCTGGACGCGGCGTTCTTGCGATGCACCGGCAAGGGGAACAAGCAGCGGGTGGTGCCGCTCGGCCGGCCGGCGGTGGCCGCGCTGCGGACGTACCTGGGCGAAGGGCGGCCGGAGTTCACCGCCCCGCCGCCGCACCCGACGGACGTGTTCGTCAGCAAGTCCGGCCGGCCGCTCGGTCGGCTCATGCTGTGGAAGATCGTCAAGAAGTACTGCAAGCGGGCCGGGCTGCCGACGAAGGTGTCGCCGCACACCCTGCGGCACAGCTTCGCCACGCACGTCCTGGCCGGCGGGGCCGACCTCCGCACCGTGCAGGAACTCCTCGGCCACGCCAGCATCGCCACCACCCAGCTCTACACGCACATCGACCGCGACCGGCTGAAGGCCATGCACAAAAAGTTCCACCCGCGCGGGTGACGCCCCGCCGTCACGCCACGTCCCACGGCTGCCGCGGCCGGTCGCGCAGGGCGAGCGCGGCCTTGGTGTCGAGGACGAATTTGACGCCGTACCCGATCACCGCGACGCCCATCCCGACCGCCAACCCGATGGCCAACTGGAACTCGCGTTCCGTTCTGGCGGCGACCGCCGCCGGGTCTTCCTGGACCGCGCAGGGGACCGGCCCTCAGCGGCCCGCCCGCGCCGGCTGACCCGACCCCAACGCGGCGCAAAGGCCGAGCAACCCGACGTAAAGGATTCGACGCACGACGCACCCCTTTTGTGTGTCCGGAGGCAAAGTTGTGCCCGCCGCGGAGGGGATGAGGTGCCGCCCGGCACCGCCCGCGACGAGTGGTTCAAAGGTAGCATTCGCCGCGACGGGCGGAGGATTTTTGGAATGGGATTGCGATCGGAGTTCGACGACCATCACGCGGTCGGTTTGAAGGTCGTCGCCCAGCCGGAAGTCGTGCGCGCCGACATCCGAAAACCCGCACTTGGCGTAGAAGGCGATGGCCCGCGCGTTCCGCTCCCACACGCCCAGCCACACCGACCCGGCACCGGTCGCCGCGGCGACTTCCATCGCCGCGCGCATCAACTGTTGCGCGATCCCCCGGCCGTGCCAGGGCGTGTCGATGTAGAACCGCCGCAGTTCGATCGGGCGGTCGGCGGTCACGCACGGCGGCGGGGGGCCGGCCCGCACCTGCGCGCAGCCGAACAACACGCCGCACTCGGCGAGCAGCGTGTGGACCCCGGCCGCTTCGATCTCGGCCAACTGGCGGGCGGGGCCGAACGCCTCGGCACAGTACGCATCCATGTCCTCGGCGCGGTTGTCGGCCGCGAATGTCGCGCGGAACACTCGCTCGACGAACGCCGCCAGCGCCGCGGCGTCGGCCGGCGTCGCGGGGCGAATGGTCGGAGTCGAGGTCATAGACACCTTCACGGACGTATGCGGATTGTCAGGCCGATCAGGCCGGATCGAGGAAGGCGAACAGCTTTGCCAACTGGCGGCGGATGACTTGGTCGTCCAGCGATGCCGCAGCGGAACGGATTTCGGAGTGGCCGCGATCATCGTCCAGCGGGACGGGTACGACTTCCAATCCGAGTTGCCGAATATCGGATGCCGTTGCCGCCGCGATGCGTGAGCCGGTCTCAGGATTGCCGCGCCGTGCCATCACTGCCGCCACGGTGTCCAACCCGCTACGGGATACCGACACTCCAGTTTCTTGAAGCTGTTTGCGAAGCTCAAGGTTTTTGCTCGTGATTCGGGGACCGGGAGCTTGGAACGTCGTGCCGCCAGGAATGTGGCGGAAAATCACCTCGTCGTCGGCGATGGGGGCCGTCGGGGACATGTGGCATCTCGTTGAGCGAGTCAGGGTGTCGAGGTCTTGCGAGGCTGGGCAAGCCGTGCAGGACAGCTATCGACACCCGCGATTCCCACACTCCAGTGGATTTGGCTCAAGTTGCGGGCAAACCGGTTTTGGCTCAAGCCGCGACGAGCGACCGAAACCTCCTCAGCAGCGCGGCCGGAACCACGAACCGACCGGCCCGAAATCGCTCTTCGGCCATCACTCCCGTGAGCTTGTCCTCCCGGAGAAAACCGAATGAACCGTCCGTATTGATATCCATCTCGTACTCGGAGTCGGCGTCCTCCCATCCGACCATGGCGCTCCCGTCTCGGCCGGGAGCCACATACATCCCAGTCTCGTCTCCGCCACGGCCCAGCAACACGTGAAGGACCCCGACGAACTCCTTCGCCACCTCGATCACTTCGGGGTGGATCGGGTCGGCGTTGTAGCCGTCCCAGTTCGGCTTCAGGGTGAGCATCAGGTCGAGCTGTTCGGTCAGCGTGGCCATGTTCGTTGTCCTCGGTGCGGAGACGTTCCCATTCTACACCGCTCCGCTCACTCCTCGTCGGCCCGCAGTTTGGCCAGCACGCCGAGGTCCTCCAGCGTGGTCGTGTCCCCGGTCCCCTCGCGGCCGGCGGCCACGTCGCGGAGCAGCCGCCGCATGATCTTCCCGCTCCGCGTCTTCGGCAGCGCGTCGGTGAAGCGGATCACGTCCGGCCGGGCCAGCGCGCCGATGGCGTCCACGACGTGCGCCTTCAACTCGGCGTTCAGCGCGTCGCTCGCCGTCACGCCCTGCTTCAGGGTGACGAAGCAGAAGATGCCTTCGCCCTTCAGGTCGTCCGGCTTGCCGACCACGGCCGCCTCGGCGACGTTCGGATGATTCGCCAGCGCGCTCTCCACCTCCATCGTGCTGAGGCGGTGGCCGGACACGTTCAGCACGTCGTCCACGCGGCCCATCACCCAGATGTCGCCGTCGGCGTCTCGGCGGGCACCGTCGGCGGTGAAGTACCAGCCGGGGTACTGGCTCCAGTAGGTCTGTTTGAAGCGTTCGTCGTCGCCGTAGATGGTCCGCATCAGGCTCGGCCACGGCCGCTTGATGACCAGGAAGCCGCCGCTGTCCGCCGGCACGTCGTTCCCCTCTTTGTCCACGACGGCCGCGAGGATGCCGGGGAGGGGCTTCGTCGCGCTGCCGGGTTTGGTCGCCACCGCGCCGGGAAGCGGGGCGATCAGGATCGATCCGGTTTCGGTCTGCCACCAGGTATCGACGATGGGGCACCGCCCGCCGCCGACGACCTCGTGGTACCACATCCACGCCTCCGGGTTGATCGGCTCGCCGACGCTGCCGAGCAGCCGCAAGGAACTCAGGTCGTGCCCCTTCGGGTGGTGGTCGCCCCACTTGACGAACGCGCGGATGGCGGTCGGGGCGGTATACAGAATGGACACGCGATACTTCTCGACGATGTCCCAGAACCGGTCCTCGCGCGGGTAGTTCGGCGCGCCTTCGTACATCAAGACGGTCGCGCCGTTGGCCAGCGGGCCGTACACGATGTAGCTGTGGCCGGTGATCCATCCCACGTCGGCCGTACACCAGTACACGTCTTCGTCGCGGATGTCGAATACCCACTGGTGCGTCAGGCTCGCCCCGAGGAGGTAGCCGGCGGTGGTGTGCAGCACGCCCTTCGGTTTCCCGGTGCTGCCGGACGTGTACAGGATGAACAGCGGGTGTTCGCTGTCCAGTTCCTCGGCCGGGCAGTCGGCCGACGCGGTCGCCATCAGGTCGTGCCACCACACGTCGCGGCCGGGCGTCATCTCCACGGCGTGGCCGGTGCGGGCGAAGACGATGCACTTCTCCACCGTCGGCGACTTCGCCAGCGCGTCGTCCACGTTCGCCTTCAGTGGAACCGTCTTGCCCCGCCGCCAGCCGTGGTCGGCGGTGATGACCAGCTTGGCCTTGGCGTCGTTGTTGCGGTCGGCCACGGCGTCGGCACTGAACCCGCCGAACACGACCGAATGCACCGCCCCGATGCGGGCGCAGGCGAGCATGGCGATCGCGGCTTCGGGCACCATCGGCAGGTAGATGGTCACCCGGTCGCCCTTCGCCACGCCCAGGGATTTCAGCACGTTGGCGAACTTGCAGACTTCGCGGTGGAGCTGCTGGTACGTCAGCGTGCGGGTGTCGCCGGGTTCGCCTTCCCAGACGATCGCGGCTTTGTTCTTGCTCGCGCCGACGAGGTGCCGGTCGAGGCAGTTGGTGCTGGCGTTCAGCAGCCCGCCGGTGAACCACCGGAAGAACGGCGGCGTCGAGTCGTCGAACACGCGGTCCCACGCGCGGAACCAGTTCAGGCTGGCGGCCTGCTCGCCCCAGAAGCCGTTCGGGTCGGTCTCGGCGAACGCACACAGCCGCTCCCGCTCCTCGGCCGACACGCGGGCCGTCGCCGCGAACCCGGCCGGCGGCGGGAAGACGCGGGTTTCCTTCAGGACGCTGGTGATGTTGGGGGAGGCGGTGGACATGGGAATGGTCTTGGTTCGGAAGGGAAGGCTGGAGTCGGTATAAGAACTGAGTGGTGAAGGAGACAACCGCATTCGGCGGGAGGCGGTGATGCGGAAGTACTGGCCTGCGGTGCTGGTCCTGCTACTCGCGGCGGCCGTGGCGGCCCCGTGCCTGCTGTCGATCGGCCGGCGGAATCCCGGTGGCGGGCTGGGGCGGCACGACCTCGGCGACGGCCGCGAAGTGGAACTGTGGTCGCAACCGCAGTTCGGCGACCCGAGTTCGGTGTGGGCGGAAGTCCGGCACGACGGCCGGCCGCTGCACGCGCCGATCTTTCTGGGCCACTTCCGCCCGGATTACCGAGTCCGAACCTTCTGGCTGGCGGATCGACCGGTGAGCGCGACGTGCGCCGTCGGCGGCGCGCACCGATTCGCGGTGTACGTCGATTGGGCGACCGCGAACGTCTGGCGCGGCAACGGCGACGACTCGGGGGCGTGGCGGGAGCGCTACCGCCAGCTCCGCGGGCGACACCCGGAGTTGCCGGCGGATCCCGATTTCGAGTAGGATTGCGGGCACGGCGGACGGGAGGCTGCGGTTCCGTTCCGAACGACCGTTTCGGCCCCGTTCGAGGATCGCGCCGTGCTGCCCGACAAAATCCGCCTCGCGATGTTCACCCCGATGCCGCTGTGCCACGGCGCGGGCGTGACGGCCCTGCTCGACGGGTTGACGGCCGACGCTCGCTTCGCGCCGACGCACTGGGGCGAGAACGAGCGGTGCCGGCAGGAGTACGTCCGGGCCGACATGATCGCGGCCGTGGGCGAGTACCCGCCCGGCCAATACATGCCCGGCGTCGCCCGACGGAAGGCGATCCCCTACGCGGGCTACTTCAACGCCGATGCGAGTGCCGCGCAGGGGGTTCATCTGGATTTCCCCGCCATCAAAAGCGAAGCGGAGATGACGGCGGTGTTCGCACTCGGCAGCGCGCTCGCGGCGCAGCTCCGGCCGCTGTTCGGGTACGTCCACCCGGTGTGGCTCGGCAAGGGCCAGGAGTACAACGTCGCCGGGCGGCTCGACGCGAACGAATTCCGCGAGTTCGGCCCGCGGTCGCTGTGCGCCCGGACGTGGCTCGGGCCGCACCTGGTCGGCCTGCTCGGTCGGGAGCGACTCGCGGCGGTCGCGCACGCCGTCGAAGACACGCCGGGCAGAGGGGTCCAAGTCGATCTGTTGCCGGAAGTCTGGACGCACGACATCACGACGCTGGAACCGGCGCGGGTGCGGGGCATGGCCGCGCTCGCCGACGCCGAGGTGTTCGGCGACTTCACCGTCTCCCGCCGCTATAAAGCCGGACGGCGGTGGGAGTGCCCGCCCGCCGAGGTGATCACCTGACCCACCGGGATGCTAATGTCCGACACCTTCACCGTCGCCCTCGTGCAGATGGGGTGCGACGCCGACCGCGAGACGAACCTCGCCAAGGCCGAGGCCGCCGTCGGCGAGGCCGCCAGGCGCGGCGCGCAGATCGTCTGCCTGCCGGAGCTGTTCACCGGCCCGTACTTCTGCCAGACCGAAGACTACCACCTGTTCGACCTGGCCGAGCCGGTGCCGGGGCCGAGCAGCGAACGGCTGGGCAAGGCCGCGAAGTTGCACGGCGTGGTCGTCGTCGGATCGCTGTTCGAGAAGCGGATGCCCGGCGTCTACCACAACACCGCCACCGTTCACGACGCCGACGGCAGTTTCCTCGGCCTCTACCGCAAGATGCACATCCCCGACGACCCGATGTTCCTGGAGAAGTACTACTTCACCCCCGGCGACACCGGCTGGAAGGTGTTCGACACCAAGTACGCGAAGGTCGGCACGCTCGTCTGCTGGGACCAGTGGTATCCGGAGGCGGCGCGGCTGACGGCGCTGCAAGGGGCCGAGGTCATCTTCTACCCGACGGCCATCGGCTGGCATCCGAAGGAGAAGGCCGAGTACGGCGACGCCCAGCACGGCGCGTGGGAGACTTCCATGCGCGGGCACGCCATCGCCAACGGCGTCTATGTGGCGGCCGTCAATCGCGTCGGGCACGAGAAGCTGACCGGCGACGGGCTGGAGTTCTGGGGCCGGTCGTTCGTCAGCGACCCGTTCGGCCGGCTGCTGCACGTCGCCGACACGGCGAAGGAGGAGATCGTCACGATCACCTGCAGCCGCAAGTGGATGGAGGAGATTCGGCGGAACTGGCCGTTCTTTCGCGACCGGCGGATCGACTTCTACGGCGGCATCACCAGGCGGGTGGCGGACTGAACTGGTATAATCCGTGCAACGCCAATCGAGACCGACCATGCCAAACCTGCTCGCTCGAATCACCACCGATCCGGCCATCTGTCACGGGAAGGCGTGCGTTCGCGGCCTCCGGTACCCCGTGGAGATGCTGTTGGAACTGCTCAGCGGCGGCATGACGACCGCCGAAATCCTTGCGGACTATGAGGACTTGGAAGCCGACGACATCCGCGCCGTGTTGACGTTCGCGGCCCGCCTCAGCCGCACGAAGCGCCTCCAGTCGGTGCCCGCGTGAAGTTGCTCATCGACGCCCAACTGCCGCGCCGGATGTGCGAGTGGTTTCGCGCCGCCGGTTGCGACACCCTGCACACGCTCGACCTGCCGGCGGCGAACCGAACACCGGATGAGGATGTGATCGCGGTCGCCGACGTGGAGGACCGGATCGTCGTGACGAAGGATGACGATTTTGTCACGACCCACCTCATCCAGGACCGACCCCGGCGGTTGCTTCTCGTTTCCACCGGGAACATCAGTAACACCGCCCTGGAACAACTCTTGACACCGCTGATCCCGGACATCGCCCGCGAGTTCCAGGTCAACTCGTTCATCGAGGTTGGCCGAGCCGGTCTGATCGTCCGAGGGTAGGCCGACTGCGGAATCTCACCATGCCCCTCCGCGTCGCGCACATCGATCACGTCTCGGTCCTGGTCACGGACGTGGCCCGCGCGCGGGCGTTCTACGGCGGGGTGCTGGGGTTGAAAGAGATCCCGCCGCCGAAGGAGTTCGACTTCGTGGCCGTCTGGTACGACCTCGGCGGACAGTACCTGCACCTGCTGAAGAAGCCGCAGCCGGACACCGAAAGCCCCCGCCACTTCTGCCTGCACGTCGAGGACGCGGCGACCGCGCGGGCGGAGCTGCGGGCGAATGGGGTGGCGATCCAGGAGACGGTTCGCATCGCGGCGGCGGATCGCTTCTTCGTCCGCGACCCGGACGGCAACCGCATCGAACTGCTCCAGTGGGAGCGGCCCTACGCACCGGACGCCGACGGCCGCTACGCGGAGTGACGGCGCGGCGTCGGCGCAAGTGTTCGTTCTCGCACCGCCCCCGGAACCGTCCTCCTCACCCTCCCTGAGTTTCTCCCGTGAATCGCCTGCTCGCCCTCGGCGTCGCCTGCCTCGTCCCCCTGTCGGCCGTCGGTGCCGACGGCGACAAGGGCAAGGGGGTGCCCATCACCGCCTCCGTCTCGACTGCGGGGCGGTGGACTGGGCCGACACCGGCAAGTGCCTGCTGCCTGCGGGTGCAGCAATTGATTTTGGCAGGTTCAGGCGAGCGGGGGGCGTCAGCCCCTGTTTCCGTGGGGATGTCGAACGCAACAGGGGGCTGACGCCCCCCGCTCGCCAGAATCCGCTGCCGCACCCATCCGCCGGCGGGAGAAACGGAATGGCCGCGCGCCGGAGGATTCCGGCCGTGTTTTGGCGAACCCGAAGACCCCACCCCCC
>JAYTTN010000621.1:0-1156 GCA_043745295.1 Fimbriiglobus sp.
CTTCAGGAGCCGCGCCAACTGCCGTCACCCCAGCAGCACCACCCGGCCGGTCGCGTTCGACTCGTAGATGGCGCGGATCACGTCCACGGCCTTGCGGCCCTCGCGGCCGTCCACTTGCGGGGTGGTGTCGGTGCGGATCGCGTGGACGAAGTCGGCGAACTGCCGGCGGTGCCCCTCGTGGCTGATCGCCTTCGGGTCGGCCGCCCCGCCGCTCGCCCCCACCTTCGCCGCGAACCGCTTCTTCACGTCCAGGTCGGCGGCCGTCTCCGGCGTGAAGTCCCAACGGATCACGTCGTCCTGCTCGATCTCGGCGGACCCGGCGTTACCGTGAATGGCGATTCGCTTCGGGTACCCCGGATGAACGCTCGTCGTCGCCTGCACGACGCCGAGCGCGCCGGACGCGAACCGCAGCACCGCGACGGCCGTGTCCTCGACTTCGATGCGCTCGTGCGCGAGCGTGGCCGTAAACCCGGAGATGTGCGTCGCATCGCCCATCATCCACAGCAGCAGATCGACGTTGTGGATGGCCTGGTTCATCATCGCCCCGCCGCCGTCCAGGGCTTGCGTGCCCTTCCACCCGCCCTCGTCGTAGTACGCCTGCGACCGCCACCACTTGCACGACGTTTCTCCGAGGGTCAGCCGGCCGAAACGCCCCGCCACCACGGCCGCCTTCAGCGCGAGGTTCGCGTCCCCAAACCGCGACGGGAAGATGGTGCAGAGCTTCACCCCGGCGCGGTCGCAGGCGTCGATGATGTCCTGGCACCGTTCGCCGGTGATTTCCAGCGGCTTCTCGACGACGACGTGCTTGCCCGCTGCCGCCGCAATGAGCGACGAATCCTTGTGAACGCCGCTCGGAGTGGTGACGATCACCGCGTCCACGCCGGGCGCGCGGACGGCGTCTTCGATGCTCGTGAACACCGGGCAATCGAGCGTCAACTCGGCGACGAACGTATTCCCGGTGTCGGCGCTGCGGCTGACCACCCCGGCGACGCGGGCGTCGGGGATTTCCTTCAGCGCGGCGACGTGGAACCGGGCGATCATCCCGCAGCCGACGACGGCGAACCCGATGGGGGCGGACATGGCAATTCCTGCGGTGAGGGTGGGTCGGTGTTGTGTTAGCCCGCCGCGCGAGCAAGGGCCAAACCGCCGAGGCGGA
>JAYTTN010000622.1:0-1155 GCA_043745295.1 Fimbriiglobus sp.
ATACCGAACGTTGTTGATTCTCTACTTTATCCCCGCAACCCTTTGTTGCGTGGGAGAATCCGATGCCTCGACCGACGTTATCGTTCGTGCGCCACCGAACACAGGCCCAAATCCGAGCCAAATACCGGGCCTGCCGACACCTCGTTGAGAAAACCCGGTGGCACGCCATCTGGTTGCTCTCACGCACCGACCAACCCCGCACGTCCGACCAGGTCGGCAACGTGGTGGGCCTCGCGGGTGTCACCGTCCGGGCCATCCTCCACCGCTGGAATGAACACGGACCCGACGGAGTGGTCGATCGGCGTCGGGACAACGGGGCCGAGCCGAAGTTGACGGCCCGCCGACGGGACGCCCTGTACGCGGCCCTCCAGAAGCGGCCTCCGGACGGCGGGCTCTGGACCGGACCGAAAGTTGCCCGATACGTCCGCACACGCTGGCAGATCACCGTCTGTTCCGAGACCGGATGGCGGTGGCTGGTGGAGTTGGGGTTCACCCTCCAGGTGCCGCGACCGCGCCACCCGAAGTCGGCCGATCCGCCGACGCGCCGGGCGTGGAAAAAAACGTGCGGCGCCGGGTGAAGCGGTTGCGAGCGGCGAACCCCGGCAAAGCCGTCGAGGTGTGGGCCGAGGACGAAGCGAGGCTGGGATTAAAGCCGATTACGCGTCGGGTGTGGTGGCTGCGGGGGTGCCGGCCCGGGACGTGCGGTCGGACCAAGTACGAGTGGCTGTACGTGTACGGGTTCGTCCGGCCCAAGACGGGGGACAGTTTCACGGTCCTGCTCCCGCGCGTGAACACGGCCCACATGGGCGAGGCGTTGGAGGTGTTCGCCGCCCACGCCGACCCCGAGGGGACGAAGATCTTGGTTGTGGTTGTGGACAACGCCGGGTGGCACGTGGCGAAGCGTCTGGCGGTGCCGGGCAACGTCCGGCTGCACTTCCTGCCGCCGTGTACCCCGGAGTTGCAGCCGGTCGAGCCATTCTGGGCGTTGGTCCGCGAGGCGGTGGCCAACGACACGTTCGACCGCCTCGGCGACCTGACGCGGGTAGTCCGTCGCCGCTGTACTCGACTGGCAGGCGACGTGGTGACCGTCAAAGGGGCGGTCGGGTTCCATTGGGCTGTGAAACTCGAAACATAGCGATTCAAAATCATTCGGTA
>JAYTTN010000623.1:0-16142 GCA_043745295.1 Fimbriiglobus sp.
CCGTACCGGAGAGGGGGTGTTCAAGGGGATCACGGAGTTGCGGTCCCGTTGAGGAAACCGAGCCGCCAACGCGCTCGCCCAGCCACGCTCGCGCGTTGAACACCCCCTCTCCGGTACGGGGAGGGGGCCGGGGGGTGGGGTCTTGGTCTTCAATTCCCCCGCTCGTCCAGGAGAGGGGGCCGGGGGGTGAGGTTTTCTCCGTACCTGTGGCGAACGGGTGCGCGGCGACCAGCACGGCGATCATCAGCGCGAACGCGACCAGCGTCAGCCGGGCCAGCCGGCGACCGGTGACGTGGACGACGTACCGGAGGTAGAGCAGCAGCAGGAACACCGCCCACAGGCCGACCGTGCCCAGCACCTTCGGCGAGAACCAGTTGTCGCCGAAGTCGTGGTACTGCCGCAGCAGCACCGCCCCCAGCAGCAGGCCGGCCGTGAGGAACGGGAACGCCAGCGTGACGGCCCGGCGGTTCATCGTCTCCAACCGTTCCAGGCTGAGCAACTTCAGCCCGCCGAGCGGAGGCCGCTTCCGCCGCAGCCGGTTCGCCTGGATCAGGTACATGACGCTGGCCACCGCCCCGACGCTCACGCCCACGGCCGCGCACAGCACGAAGATGCCGTGCAGCGCGCCCCACAGGCGGTGTTCGGACTCCCACGGCAGGCCGAGCGGCACCGCGCCGTCGTCCGCCGCCGTCACGAACGCGAGGCCGACCAACCCCAAGACGAGCGGCAGCACGAACACGGCCCACGCCCGCTTGCCGTCGTGCAGAGTGCCGTACAGGTAGAAGACGGCCAGCACCCAGGCGACGACGAGCAGCCCGCCGTAAGCCGTGGCCGGCGTCGGCTGGCGGAGGGCGAGGAACAGCGAGTGGGCAAACAGGCCGGCCGCGCCGAGAAGCAGACCGGACACGCGCAGGCCGGGGCGGGGCCAGCGGAGGCGGGCGAGTTCGACGGCGAAGGCGAGCAGGTAGCTCAGGCCGAAGCAGGTGAGGGTGACGTTCGGCAGCATTCGGGCATCGCGGGGCGTGAGCCGGGGCAGGTGCCGAGATTATACGCGCCCGAACGCGAACCGCCCGCGCTGGAGTGCGGCGCGAGCGTTGTAAAGTCACTCATGTCAGATCCAGAGGGTCGCTACTTCGAGCGGAAAGTGCGAACGGCTCTCCCATCCTTATACGCGACGACCAGCTGCGCGTTCGCGTAGTAGCACGACACCTGCAAGTTCTCACTCCCGCCGGCGAATGTCGTTGCAATCGGCCCTTCTCCCAACTTCACTTCGATCTGTTTGGGGGTCAGTCCGATCCACTGCACCGCAGTCACGAACGACGGTGTGAGGATGAGCGGTCCAGAGGCTAACGTACTCATCCAGCAAATGAGAGGCAGAAGCATGCTCACTCCGTTGAGAAAAATTTGGTCAAGCAACGTGCGTGTGCAATCAGCGAATGCAGCGGCGCATGAATCAGGTGGTGTCACTTCATGATCATATTGCCGGTACCTTGGACCATTGCGTTCGTGGAATCGTCGATAAAGAACCACTCACCTTTCGAGTTGAGGGTGTACTTCGATTCGTATTGCATCGTCTTCCCGAGCCAAGTTATCGGGTCCGCCTCGGGCGAGGTCTTCCCTTGATAGAAGACCCCGCTCTGCGGGGGGGCTTTCCCAGCATAGATTCCCCAACCCACGATCCAGTCCGTGGTGCATTGCACGCTCGCCACCGTTTTATCGCCGAGCTTCGTGCCGATTTGGGCGGTGTACCCGTGGAAGTCGAAGCCGGTCATAACGCCCTTGCCATCGACCGCAAAGCCCTCAATGATGGTCTCATCAATATTCTGTCCGACGATTTTCTTTCCATCCGCGTCGTAGAAGGATATCGTCGTGTGATGCAATTGAATGATCATCGCCTTGTCTTTTTGGGGAGCCTTCTCGAAGTTTTGGACCGAGAACTGGATCGCGTTCAGAACTCCCCCGCTGACCACGGCGTCTTTCTCCTTCACCACGCCGTAGATCACCTTTTCTGCGGCCCACTTCTTCTGTTGCTCGTCCGTGGCGATATCGACCCCCGTTTTGACTTTCAATATCTCTTCGACGATGTACTTCGCTCCCGGTTCGGTTTTCGCGGCCGCCACGAGTTTCGGCGCGAAATCCTTTCCCGACTGCGGCACGCCCGTGATGGTGATTTCCACTTCGTCGTCGCTACCCCCGAGCGAGTCGCCGGGGTTGCTCGCCGAGGACATCATGTACGCCGTGTACGCCGCCGCATACGCCGGGTTGTCGAGCGAGTTCCACGCGGGCGCGGTGCTACCGGTCTGCTGGGTGGTCGGCGTGTACGGCGAGGTGTAGTTCGTGGGCGGCGCGCCGGTCGAACCCGATGGCGAACCTATGCTCATCATGTAGGTGTTGTACGCGGTCAGTTCCTCCGGCGTCATCGGGCCGGCGGAGTTGGTCCACCAACTGGGGTTGGCGGGCGGTGGCGTCGGCGGATCGAGGGGGTTGGCGCTGGGCAGGTCACGGGCGTCGAGTTGCTGAACGGACGGACGGAATTTGAACTGCATGGGCGGCACTCCGTTACAGTGCGCCCCGGAGCCGATAAAAGCATGGTACGCACCGGCGCTGCGTCAATCAAGCGAAAAATCAGTTTTAGCAGCCTTTCAGCCCTCGTGACGCAAAACACACTCTTGGGCGGCGGCGGCCACGACGGCGAGCATTTCCCGTCGCGCGACTTCGGCCCCGGCCTCGCGCAACCGGCCCAACCAGCGGTCTTCGGCGAACCCCGCCAGCAGTTCGCGGCGAACAGTTATCTCCGGGATGACTTCCAGCACCCGTCGGCGGACCTCGTCCAACAACACCACCCACTCGCCGTACTCGGGGCCGAAATCGGCGGCGAGGCGATCCCGCAGGCGGGCGGCGAGCGCCGGCGACGCGCCGCCGGTGCCGACGGCGATGGTCAGGCGGCCCCGGCGGACGACGGCGGGGAAGATGAAATCGCCGGCCTCCGGATTCGCGGCGTCGCACACCGCAATCCGCAACCGGCGGGCGTCCGACACGACCTCGGCGTTCACGGACGGGGTTGCGGCGGCGACCGCGAGCGCCGCGCCGGCCAGGTGGTCGGGCCGGTACGCCTCGGCCACCCACTCGACGCCGGGCCAAGCGACCGCGAGCGGATCGACGACGCGAACGGCAAGCCCGGCGTCCGCGCACGCGGCGGCCTTTCGCCGGCCGACGGCCCTGCCGCCGACGACCACCACCCGCCGGCCCGCCGTGTGCAGGAACAATGGAAACATGTCGGAAATCGCGGCAGAGGTTGGGGCAATGCGCGGGAGTGTACTGCCGGGTATACGCCACCAACGATCAGGACGATTCGGATTGCCGATTTTTTTGTGGACAATGGCAGCTCTTCCGCCCACCTTGCTACTTTAACCCGTTCTCCGCTCCGCCAACTCGCACTGTCACGCACATGAACTACTTACACCTGCGCCGGACCAATGTCCTGAACAAACTGAAGGCGGAGGGTCTCGACGGTCTGCTCGTGACCGGCGAGTCGAACGTCGAGTATCTGACCGGGTTCGCCGGTGGGGATTCGTATTTCGTCCTCACCGCCAAGCACGCCATCCTGGTCAGCGACAGCCGGTACGAGGAGCAGATCAAGGAGGAATGCCCCGGCCTGGAGGCGGTCATCCGGCCGCACAACCGCACCACCCCGGAAGTGACGGCGGAAGTGTTGAACAAGTTGGCCGTCAAGCCGATGGGATTCGAGGCGGCGCACCTGACGGTCGAACTCCGCGACCAAATCGGCGAGAAGGCGAACAGGACCGAACTGGTGGCCACGAGCGGCAAGGTGGAGGCGTTCCGGTCGATCAAAGACGCCTCCGAGGTGGCCGCCATCCGCAAGGCCATCGAGGTGGCCGAGCGGGCATTCGGCATGTTCACCGCCATGATCCGCGACACCGACACCGAGAAGGACATGGTGGACGCGATGGAGGCGTACCTGCGGCGGGCCGGGGCGAAGCGGGCATCCTTCCCGCCGATCTGCGCCGTCGGGGATCGGGGGGCACTGCCGCACGCCCCGCCCACCGGCCGGCAGCTCGGCGAGGGCAGCAAGCTGCTCGTCGATTGGGGCGCGGACATCGGCTACAAGTGCGACATCACGCGGGTGTTCCGCAGTCCGTTCCCGACGCCCCCCACCCGCAAGAACAAGCAGGAGCGGGTCGGCCTGCACTTCGAGGCCATCTACGAGGCCGTCCGCGTGTCGCAGGAGGCGGCCGTCGGCGTGTTGCGGGCCGGCACCGCCGTCAAGGACGTGGACGCCGCCGCCCGCAAGGCGCTGGCCAAGGCCAAGCCGAAAGACTTCGAGGGCGACCTGGCCGAGTTCTTCACCCACGGCCTCGGCCACGGCCTCGGCCTGGACAACCACGAGTTCCCCCGCATCCGCCAGAACTCGGACGACGTGCTGGAAGTCGGCATGGTCGTCACGCTGGAGCCGGGCGTGTACATCCCCGGCTGGGGCGGGGTGCGGCTGGAGGACGACTTCCTCATCGGCAAGGACGGCCCGATTCGCCTGACCACGCTGCCGCACGACCCCAGTGTCATAGGATGATCGAATGCGGCGCGGCGGGCCACCCTGGCCCGTCCCCGCGCCCGCTGTCACCATTCCCGTCTGGGGTAGCCCGTGGCCGCCGACCCGAAGTCGAACTCCCCCCGTCCGTTCGACGCGACGACGATCGAACACCTGATCGGCCTGATGGCCCAGCACGACCTGAGCGAGATTTCCCTCGCCGAGGGCGACCACCGCATCCGCCTGAAGAAGGGCGGCCCGCCGCCGGTGGTTTACGCGCCGGCCCCGGCCCCGCCCGCGGGCGCGCCCCACGCGGCACCCGCCGAGCCGGCCAAGCCGACGAAGGTGCTGCTGGAAATCAAGTCCCCCATGGTCGGCACGTTCTACACCAAGCCCGGCCCGGACAAGCCGGACTACGTCTCGGTCGGCAGCAAGGTCGTTCCCAGCACCGTCGTGTGCAAGCTGGAGGCGATGAAGATCTTCAACGACCTGACCGCCGACCTGGCCGGCACCGTCGTCGAGGTGTGCGTGAAGAACGCCCAGCCGGTCGATTTCGGCGCGGTCCTGTTCCGGGTCGATCCCTCTTGAACGTGCGGAACGCGGAGGTCGGAATGCGGAGTGAGTGACCGCGCCGGCGTTCGCGTGTTCGCCCACTCCGCATTCCCCATTCCGCATTCCGAGTTGGAAAGATGTTTCAGCGCGTACTGGTGGCGAACCGTGGCGAGATCGCCCTGCGGGTGATCCGCGCGTGCCGGGATTTGGGCATCGAAGTGGCCGTCGTGTACTCGGAGGCCGACCGCGGCGCGCCGTACCTCGGCCTCGCGGACCAGGCCATTTGCATCGGCCCGCCGCCGGCCGCCGACAGCTACCTGAAGATCGACCGCCTCATCGCCGCCGCCGAAATCGCCGGAGCCGACGCCATTCACCCCGGCTTCGGCTTCCTGTCCGAGAACGCCGGCTTCGCGCACATCGTCCGCGAGTGCGGGTTCGAGTTCATCGGCCCGTCCGAGGAGGCGATGGACGCCATCGGCAACAAGGACAAGGCGAAGGCCATCGCCAAGCGGGCCAAGGTGCCGACGGTGCCGGGGTCGGACGGCCTGCTCGGGTCGGAGGAAGAGGCGGCCCGGTTCGCCAAGCAGGTCGGCTATCCGGTCATCATCAAGGCGGCGGCGGGCGGCGGCGGCCGGGGCATGCGCGTCGCCCGCGACGAGGCCGAACTGTACAAGGGATTCTCGCAGGCCAAGCAGGAGGCGGAAGCGGCATTCAAAGACGGCTCGGTGTTCCTGGAGAAGTACCTGGAACAGCCCCGGCACATCGAGGTGCAACTGCTCGGCGACAAGCACGGCAGCGTCATCCACCTGTACGAGCGGGATTGCAGCCTCCAGCGGCGGCACCAGAAGTTGGTCGAGGAGTCGGCCGCGCCGAACCTGCCCGACAAGGTGCGGGAGAAGATTTGCGAGTCCGCCGTGCGGCTGCTGAAGGCGGCCAACTACTACAGCGCCGGCACCTGCGAGTTCCTGCTGGACAAGGACAACAACTTCTACTTCATCGAGGTGAACGCCCGCATCCAGGTGGAACACCCGGTGACGGAACTGGTGACCGGCGTGGACCTCATCAAGGAGCAGATCCGCATCGCCGCCGGCGAGAAGCTGCGGTACGCGCAGCGGGACATCGTCCACCGCGGCGCGGCCATCGAGTGCCGCATCAACGCCGAAGACCCGGCCAAGGACTTCCGCCCCAGCGCCGGCGTCATCACCAAGTGGCAGGTGCCGGGCGGCCCCGGCGTGCGGGTGGACACGCACGTCGTGCCGGGGTACCGGGTGCCGCCGAACTACGACAGCATGGTGGCCAAGTTGCTGGTCCACGCGCCGACCCGCCCGGAAGCGATCGCGATCATGCGGCGGGCACTCCGGGAGTTCGTGGTGGAGGGCATCCAGACGACGATCCCGCTGCACCAGCAGATCTTCAACACGCAGGCGTTCATCGAGGGCAAGGTGGACACCACGTTCATCGAGCGGACCTTCCTGCACCCCAACCCGCAAGGGAAGTGAAAGAGGCACGGTTTTTGGCACGGATTTTTCCCACTGCGGCCTGATTTCATCTCGCATCCGGCCTTCGAGGTGGTATATTTCCTGAAAACGTTTGTTTTCTTACGTTGGAAAAAAGTGGCAATCAGGAAAACAGCCCCCGATGCAAGTTGGGCGACCTTGCTCCGAGATGGGCGAGTGTCATTGCCTCCACTTGTCCTGGAAGTCGAGGGGATCGAGATAAAAACCCCTTTCGGAGTCGCCGACGCGGTAGTCCGGCTCGGATGGGGGCGGAAGCAGTTCAGATTCGTCGCCGATTACAAACCGCTTTGGACCCCAAAAGTGGTTCTGGAGG
The DNA here is from genome assembly GCA_043745295.1 of Fimbriiglobus sp. Lineage (GTDB taxonomy): Bacteria > Planctomycetota > Planctomycetia > Gemmatales > Gemmataceae > JALHQU01. Next base: position 6,929 of record JAYTTN010000623.1, read on the forward strand.
CGGCCGCGCAAGCCACCCGCTTGGCTCGACCATCGGAAAGCTACCCACTGGTTGTGGTGCCGTACCTTCCGGATGAACAACTCCGCGAGTTGCAATCGGAGGGGGTAAGCGGGATCGATCTGTGCGGGAACGGCGTCGTCGTGGTTCCCGGCGAACTTCTCGTTTACCGCACGGGACAGCCGAACCGCTTCCGGTCGGAGAGCGCGATCAAGAACGTGTTCCGGGGCGAAAGTTCGCTGATCGCGCGGGTGTTCTTGGCCTGCCCCCAATTCGATTCGGTCCAGCAGGTCCTAAGCGAGATCGCGCGGCGCGACGGGAAAGTGGCCCTCTCGACGGTGTCCAAGGCGTGCAAGGCGCTGGAAGCGATGCTCGTGATCGGCCGACGAAAGCGCGAAGGCGCGGCCCGGCCGATGGGCCTACTCCAAGCCGACAAATTGCTCGATTCCCTTGCCGCAAACGCCGCCCGTCCGGTCGTACGACAGGCGATCCGCGGCAAGGCGAGATTGGGACAGGAGGTGCTTCGGGAGCGGTTGATAAGGGCCGGCGGGGTTATCCAGTCGGGCATGTCGTCGGTCGGCAACTACGCGGTGATGGCGAAGGAAGCGATCCGCGAATACTACTGCACCGATCTGGACGCCACCCTTCTGGCGATCGGCGACGCCTTTGAACAGACGGAGCGGTTCGCGGACACGGTGCTGCTGGAAACGCAAGAGTCCACCGCCTACTTCGACCGCCGGGCCGACCTCGTGGCATCGCCCATCCAGGTCTATCTGGAACTCATGCTCGGCGACAAGCGCAGCCGCGAGACGGCCGAACAAGTCCGCAAGTATATCCTCGCCTCGCTTAAGTCCGAGGGAGGAACCTGATGGACCACATGTTCGCCGGCCTGCTCGATTTGCTCCGCGAATTCGACGCGCGGCAACTGCCGCTCACCGTCGGCGGCGGATACGGATTGTTCCTGAAGCGGCAGCACCTCACGAACACCGGCGAGCGGACGCTGTTCGACGCGCTGCCGGAAGCCCGGTCCACGAACGACATCGACCTGTTCCTGCGAGCGGACATCGTGGCCGAAGCGGCGCGGCTGGCGGCGGTCTCGGACGCCGTAACCGCGCTGCGCTACCAACCCATCGAAGACGCGAAGTACCTCCAGTGGACGCGCGGGGTCATGATAGGCGGCGTCGAGCAACCCCTGAAATTAGACGTGCTAGTCGGGCCGTTGGACCGCGTGCGCGAACGGGTGAACGCGGACGAACGCCGCGCCAGAGCCAAAGGGTTCAAAGGCAAACTCCACGCGCACCCGACGGACGAAGCGCTTCGCATCGACGACCGACCGATTCCCGTGGCGGTAACGGGTCGCGCTTCGAACGGCGAACCGTATTCGGGAACGGTGTTCATCCCCGAAGCGTACCCGTATTTGTTGATGAAGTTGCACGCCTACGACGACCGGAAGGGCGACGCCGCGAAAGAGCTCGGTCGGCACCACGCCCTGGACGCCTATTCCATCGTCGGGATGATGTCGGAAGGCGAGTACGACCGGGCCAAAGGGTTTGGCCGTGAGGATCGCGACTCAGTGGCCGTGCGGCGGGCGCGGGAGATCATCGCGACGGATTTCGTCACGGAAACATCCCTCGGCATTCTCCGCATCAAGGAGCATCCGCTCTACCACCCAGACTTTGAACTCGCGCAGTTCCTCGAAGTGCTGAAGGAAATTTTCGCCGAATGACGGTCGCCTCGCCGTTTCACATACGCCGCGGTCACCACGTTCATCGAGCGGACCTTCCTGCACCCCAACCCGCAAGGGAAGTAGAGCGGCCGACGAGGTCGGCGGATGCGGAACCGCGCCCTCGCGGACGAAGGCCGGGGCGTCGTCGCCGGCCTCACGTTCCGCCACGGCATCAGGGGTCGTGCCGAGTGGCATGGACTCGTCGCCGTTCGCGGAGAGAACGGCGACGAGTCACCTGGATTTGGGATCAGTCGTCTCGGCGCGCCCGGCGGCGCGGGCGGTCGTCCTCGCCGTCGTCGTCCCGGTCGTCGTCGTCGTACCGCCGCCGGCCGGACTTCGGGGCCGGCTTGCCGCCGCCGAGGAACGCCGTCCCCGCCGCCCCGACCAGGAAGAACAGCGTGATGTAGAGGGGAACCTTCCAGACCACTTTGAGGTCCATGCCCTCCTCCATCATCGGCCGTCCCCCGCCACCGCCCTTCCGAGAGTTGGTCTTGTCCTCGTCGAAGGACTTCTTCACCGGGAAGCCCATGCCGGCCTGCACGCCGATGACGCCGAGAGCGACCCCACAGCAGGCGAAGAGCATGAGCTTGCGGCCCGTCCCGGCGAGCGGCAGGAAGCCGATGACGATGCCGGCCAGGACGGCGACCGGGAACAGGAACAGCAGCGGCGCGCCGGGCGGGCCGTCGTCGTCCTTGTCTTTGGCCCCGCCCGCCTTCGGCCCGCCCTTGCCGCCCATCTCGCCGGTCAGCAGCGGGTTCGTGATGGTGTACCCGCCGGTGGCGATCTGCAACCCGCTCTGCGACAGGAGCGGCTGCGGGCCGGTCGGCATGCCGTCCACCTTCAGCCCGCCGCCCATGCCGCCGCCGGGCGGGCCATCGCCGCCGGGTTCGGCACGCACTGCACCTCGATCCACGGCAGGAAGAAGAGGATCAGGCAGAAGCACAGTTGGATCGGCGAGAGCAGTCTGAGCATGGCGCACCGGTGCGGGGAAGGGGATCGAAGCGGTAGTGGGATCGTAACAGCCGCCGACCGCAAGGCAACGACAATCCCGACCCGACGGAGAGTGTCTTGCCGGCGAGATTCTTTCCGTCGAATCTCGCGGCCGGGCCGCTTGCTCCGCCGCCTCCGGCCGGTTAAACTAACGGACCCGACCCGCGGCTCCTCTCCCCGTGTCCGCTGCGGTCGCGGCTCTTCCACGCCCTTCACCAGGCTCAGGCACCCGGCGATGCAAGACGGCCCATCCCTCGTCCGCTCCGGTCAACTCCTCTACACGAACGACGTCGGCTCCGACGCCTGCGGCATCGGCGGCGTCGCCTCCAAGGACGGGAAACCGTCGGCCGAGGTGGTGAAACGCTCGCTCGCGGCGCTCGTGGCGATGGAGCACCGCGGCGGCGTCTGCGGCAAGTCCGGCGACGGCGCGGGCATCACGCTGCAACTGCCGCAGGCGTACTTCCGCGCCGTGCTGGGCACGCACGCCCCGGCCGCCCGCGTCACCGCCGCCGACACCCTCGGCGTCGGGGTCGTGTTCGTCGTCGAGTCCGACCCGGCGAAGATCGAGGCGGCGCGGCAGATGGTGACGGAGGCGCTGCGCGGCGGGCCGGTGGAATTGCTGGCCATTCGCCCGGTACCGACCAACGACGACGCCCTGCCGAAGGCCGCCCGCGACACCAAGCCGGGGGCCATCGACCACTTCGTCTTCAAGGTGAACGGCGACCCGGCGGCCGCCGACAAGTGGCTGTTCCGCCGTCGCCTGGAACTGCGGCACCGGCTGGCCCAAGCCGGGCTGGACGCCTACGTCTGCTCGCTGTCGGCCCGGCTCATCAGCTACAAGGGGCTGCTCACCAGCCCGCAACTGGTGGACTTCTTCCCGGACCTGACGGCCCCCGGCTTCGAGTCCGGCATCACCAGCTTCCACCGCCGCTACAGCACCAACACGTTTCCGAACTGGAAACTGGCCCAGCCGTTCCGCTACACCTGCCACAACGGCGAGATCAACACCGTCCGCACCAACCGCAACGCGGTGTCGGCGTTCAGCCGCGCGCTGTCCCTGCAACTGCCCGGCGGCGAACTCTGCTCGCCCAAGATGAGCGACAGCGGCAGCCTGGACGAGTGGCTGGAATACCTGCTGCTGGAAGAGAACTGGAGCCTGATGCGGGCGCTGCGGCTGGCCATTCCGCCGGTGTGGGACACCGAGGAGTCGGTCTGGGGCGCGGAGGCCATGCAGCTCTTCACCTACTGCCGCCGCACCTACGGCAGCCTGTGCGCGTGGGACGGGCCGGCCGGCATCATCGGCACCGACGGAAGCGTGCTGGTCGGCCTCGTGGACCGCATGGGCCTGCGGCCGGTGCGGTGGTGTTCGGACAAGCGGGGCTGGCTGTACATCGGCTCCGAGTCCGGCGTGTTCGGCCTGGACAACGCCACCATCGTCGCCAGCGGGCAACTGCAACCCGGCCAGATGATCGCGCTGGACACGGCCACCGGCGAGCGGCTGGACAGCCACCAAATCCTGCGGCGGGTGATGGACGAGACGCGGGCCGAACTGGGCGACCTGCACGCGCTGAACGTGCGGCAAATCCTCATCACCGAAGGGTTCGACTTCAACCGCCAGTCGGAGGACGTGGTGGGGGCGATGCTGGCGGATCGGCAGTGGTCGCTCGACCACCTGCTGCAAGCCGCCGGGTGGGACTTCGACCGCGCCGTGTTCGTCAAGGACATGGCCAAGCTGAAGAAGGAGCCGCTGAGCAGCATGGGGCACGACCGCGTGCTGACGGTGTTCAGCCAGCACCACCCGACGCTGTTCAAGTACTGCCAGCAGACGTTCGCCGAGGTGACGAACCCGCCCATCGACCCGTACCGCGAGGGCGGGGCGATGTCCTTGGCGACGTACCTGGGCCGGTCGCCGCTGAAGGCCGGCAAGCCGCTGCCCGCGACCGGCGACGACGACCTGCCGGTCCGCCAGATGGAACTGCCGTCGCCCATCGTCAACGACACGATGGTGGATGAACTGCTGCGGAACGAGGTGTTCGCGATGGCGACCCTGGACGCCACCTTCCCGCTGAGCGGCGGGCCGGAGGCGCTGCGGTCGGCGCTGGAGAAGATCCGCGCCGACGCCGAGCGGGCCGTCCACACCGGGCACCACGTCCTCGTGGTGTCGGACAAGGAGGCGTGCAAGCGGGGCATCGACCCGATCCCGTCGCTGCTCGCGCTGGGCGCGGTGCATACGTACCTGTGCCAGCAGGGGCTGCGCGACCGCTGCTCGCTGATCGTCCAGGCAGGCGACATCCAGGAAGGGCACGACATCGCCGTGCTGGTGGCCTTCGGGGCCGACGCCGTTCACCCGTACCTGATGCTCCGGCTGGTCCGCGACGGCGTGACGTGGAAGCACCCGGAATCCAAGCAGGACGTGACCCTGCCGCCCCGCGAGGCGCTGGAGAACCTGTTCGAGGCGCTGGAGGACTCGCTCAAGAAGACCATCGCCAAGATGGGCATCACCACCATCGAAGGCTATCGCGGGGCGATGCTGTTCGAGGCCGTCGGCTTCGGCCCGGAGTTGATGCACTTCCTCGGCGACTTCCCCAGCCGCATCGGCGGGCTGAACTTGGCGGACCTGGTGGAAGACGTGGAGTGGCGGGTGAAGCAGGCCGAGAAGATGACGGTGCTGGGCCGCAACCGCGACTACCACGCCTTCAACGCCAAGGTGCGGATGGCCCTGCGGGACTCGGTCCTGGAGGCGCACCCGGAGACCGACGCGACCGGCTCGGCCGGCGGCGAGATGGCCTACTCCGCCCCGCCGGAGACGGTCGATCCGGACGGCCTGATCAAGGTCGGCATCAAGTTCGAGAAGTTCTCGACGCTGGTGAAGACTCGCCCGCCGACGGTGCTGCGCGACCTGTTCGTCATCGCCCCCAGCGACCGCCCGCCGGTGGACGTGGCCGAGGTGATGCCGGCGACGGAACTGGTGCGGAAGCACTTCCGCGGCGCGGCCATGAGCCACGGCGCGCTGACGGGTGCCTCCCACATGACCATCGCGGCGGCGCTGAACGAGGCCGGCGGCCTGAGCAACAGCGGCGAGGGCGGCGAGTTCCGCTGGCGGAACGACCTGCCCGAACGCCACTGGTCGCCGTTCTGGGACCAGGTGCTGGCCAAGCGGCGGGAGAACCCGGCCGTGTACGCCCTGTTCGGCGACCTGACTAAGAGCCGGTTCCGCAGCCGCATCCGCCAGGTGGCGTCCGGCCGCTTCGGGGTGGACGCCGAGTACCTGACGAACGCCGACGAGTTGCAGATCAAGATGGCGCAGGGGGCCAAGCCCGGCGAGGGCGGCCAACTGATGGGCAAGAAGGTGACGAAGGAGATCGCGGAAATCCGCTTCTCCCGGCCGGGGACGGACCTGATTTCGCCGCCGCCGCACCACGACATCTACTCCATCGAAGACCTGGCGCAGCTCATCTACGACCTGAAGATGGTGAAGCCGGGCGTGCCGGTGTCGGTGAAGCTGGTGGCCGTCGAGAACATCGGCACGATTGCCGTGGGCGTGGCCAAGGCCGGGGCGGATGTCATCGAGATCGACGGCATCGACGGCGGCACCGGCGCGGCGATGGTGAGCAGCAAGGAACACGCCGGCCTGCCGAGCGAGATGGGCCTGGCGGAGGCGCACCAGGCGCTGGTGGTCAACGGCCTGCGGACGAGCGTGAAGCTGCGGGTCGGCGGCGGCATCAAGAACGGGTTCGACGTGGTCAAGTACGCGCTGTTCGGGGCGGACGAGTTCAGCTTCGGCCAGGGGCTGATGGTGTCGGTCGGGTGCATCGTGTGCAAGAGCTGCCACATCCCGAACTGCCCGACGGGGATCACCGGCAGTCCGGAAATCTTCAAGGGCCACCCGGAACACACGAAGGCGTACCTGAACGCCGTCGGCGAGGAGGTGCGGACCATCCTGGCCGGCATGGGGTACACGCACATCTCGCAACTGACCGGCCGGTCGGACCTGCTGGCCAAGCGCACCGATGCCGCTATCGTCGGCCGCATCGCCCGCGTGGACGTGTCCCGGTTCCTCCGCCCGGACATGGCGATGGTCGGGTTGGAATCCCGCTTCCCGCAGACGAGCTTCGACACCAACGGCGTGTGCGGCCTGGGCGACCGCAACAACCTGAACCAGAAAATCCTCGACGCCGCGCACGACGCCGTGGACCTGGGGCAGGACTCGGCGCTGACCTTCCGCATCCGCAACTCGGACCGCAGCGTCGGGGCCACCGTGGCGGGGCTGATCGCCCGGCTGTACGGCCGCGAGGGGATGCCCAACGGCAAGAAGATCCGCGTGAAGTTCGAGGGCGAGGCCGGCCAGAGCTTCGGCGCGTGGTGCCTGACCGGGTTGGACCTGGAGCTGCGCGGGTTCGCGCAGGACGGCGTGGCGAAGGGGATCGCCGGCGGCAACGTCGTCGTCAGTCTGGACTACGCGAACACCGACTACGGCAACGAAATCCTGAGCGTCGCCGGGAACAACGTCGGCTTCGGGGCGACCGGCGGGTTCGTGTTCATCGGCGGGCGGGCCGGGCACCGGCTGGGCATCCGCAACAGCGGCGCGACCATCGTGGCCGAGGCCGCCGGCAAGTACGCCTGCGAGTACATGACGCGGGGCCGGGTGCTGATTTTGGGGCAGATCGAGAACGAGATCGGGTCGGGGATGACCGGCGGGGAGCTGTTCGTCTTCGACCGGAACGGCGAGGTGCCGGCCAAGCTGCACAGCACCAGCGTGGCGGTGGTGGACGCGCACCACGTCGATTACGAGTGGATTCACCCGCTCATCACCGAGTACCACCGGCGGACGGGCAGCCGGCCGGCCGAGCACATCCTGCGGAACTGGGCCGACGTGCGGCGGGGCCGGCGACTGCGGAAGGTGCTGCCGCTGGCCGTGGCGCGGGCGATGGAGGACTTCCGCGCGGTCGGCACCGCGGCGGGGTGACGCGAATGAGAACCGTCGCCAAAGTCTATCGGGACGCGGAACCGGAGTGGAACCGCTGGCGCGATTCGCTGGGCGAGTTCGGCGACCTGCTCGAACGCGAGTTGCTCGACGAACTGGTCCGCTGTCGGGGCTTTCCGGCCGACGCCGTTCACGCGAAGGGAGTCCGTCCGCCGGAACACGGCTGGCGATTCGGCGGAGCAACCGTCCGGTATCAACTCTTCAACCGATTCGCACCGAAACGCCCGCTGCCAAGTGGGGCGGTCATCGCCCGCTGTTGGCGGTGGCTACGGTGGCGGGCAGTCCGTCGCCGCGAGTTGCTGGTTCTGATAGTTGGGATGCGGATCGAGCCTTCGCCCGACGAGCCGCCAACTCCTCGGAGGTGAACGAGTCGTCCGGGTCGAAGTCTGTAGGCAACGGACGGGTCATCATCTCTTGCGAGGGCGGCGACAGCGTGTCGAGGAAGTCCAAGTACCGAACGGCCTCGGGATCGGCCACGAACTTGCCGAGGCAGAGACTCCGGTGTCCGGCGGCGGTGCGGATCGGGATCGGTGCGGCGCTCCCCTGCTTTCCGGCCAGTTGGCGGAGGAGCGCCGACAGCACGGCCGACTGCCGGTCGGCGGGCAAGCCGAGAACGAACGCGATGTCGTCGGCGACGGGCGGGGTGACGGTCCGGCTCATCCGAGGTTACTCCTGGCCTATCCTTCTACTGTATCTCCGACGCCGGTCCCATTCCACCCCGTCCACCGGGGAGGGTGCGGCAATTGATTTTGGCAGGGTCAGGCGAGCGGGGGGCGTCAGCCCCCTGTTTCCGTGGGGATGTTGAACGCAACAGGGGGCTGACGCCCCCCGCTCGCCAACAACAATTGCCGCACCCCACCGGGGAGGCGTCCGCAGTTGCGGTTGCGGAGCGGTCGGCGGTCGGTCATGATTGGCTGGCCCTCTCCCGCACGGACGCGCGCACATGGCCCAAGTGACCGGGCAGCGGATGCCCCTCCCGTTACCCCGGCGGTGGATCGCCGACCTGCTGCACGCCGGCCGCCGCATTCCGACCGTCACCGTCGAGCGGACGGTGAACGTGTCCGCCGTCGCCGCCGCCCGCCGTCGCCTCGCGCACCCGCCCGCCTGGGTGCTGCTGTTCACGAAGGCCTACGCCGTCGTCGCCGCCCACCGGCCGGAACTCCGCCGCGCGTTCATGCCGGTGCCGTGGCCGCACCTGTTCCAGGCCGACGAGAGCGTGGCCAGCGTGGCCGTCGAGCGCGAGTACCGGGGCGAGCCGGCCGTCTTCTTCGGCCACATCCGCCACCCCGACCGGCAGCCGCTCCGCCAGCTCATGGCGCACCTGCACCGCTGGCGGACGCACCCGGTCGAACACATCCGCTCGTTCTCCCGGCTCATCAAATACAGCAAGTACCCGAAACCGATCCGCCGACTGATGTGGTGGTATGTGGCGAACGTGTCGCAGCGGTGGCGGATGCGGGCGTTCGGCACGTTCGGCGTCAGCGTGACCGCCGGCGACGGGGCGACCGCGCTGAACC
>JAYTTN010000624.1:0-16102 GCA_043745295.1 Fimbriiglobus sp.
GTCGCTCACGCCGGCCGCCGCGACCGCCACCGCGAACACCGGGCCGAGCGAATCGACGAGCGCGTGCCGCTTCCGCCCTTTCAACTTCTTCCCGGCGTCGAACCCGGTGTCCGACGCCGTTTCCGCCGACTTCACCGTCTGCGAGTCGATGCTCGGCAGCGACGGGTCGGGGTCGCGGCCGTCGGCCACCCGCACCGCCGTGGCCAGGGTCCGCTGCACCCGCTCCCAGGTGCCGAGGCGGGCGAACGCCTCGTGCCAGTTGGACACCGTCTTCCACGGGATGCCGAAGTCCTTCGGCATCATCTCCCACTGGCAACCGGTCTTGAGGCGGTATAACATCGCGTTCACGGCGTGCCGCAGGTTGGTCGTGCGGGGTGCGCCGGAGGTGTCGGGCGGCGGCAGGAACGGGGCGAAGAGTTGCCATTGCGCGTCCGTCAAATTGGTGTCGTAGGTGGTATTGTTCTTCGACGTATCCGGCGGCAGGTAGTCGGTACGGCGAGGCATGGCGGGCCATCCATGAGACGGTCGTCGGAGCGAACGTCAACGCCCGAGAATGCCGCCCCCACGTCGCCGAGTCAACCCAGGTTCAGGAACTGGCTCTAAGGTTCTCGGCTTGTGCCGCCGTTGCAACGGGTCGGGGCCGTACAGTGGCCATTGAAACCGTTCATCGCTGCTCTCCAGTGCGTGCGTGTACATGGTGTTACTGTTGCAACGGGTCGGGGCCGTACAGTGGCCATTGAAACGACCAGAATGGCCGGCCACTCGCCCTTACGGGCGTCCGCGTTGCAACGGGTCGGGGCCGTACAGTGGCCATTGAAACACGTAGGCGTAGACCGGGTAGTCCTTCTTGACAATGGTCCCGTCGCGTTGAGGTGGGGCCGTTCAGCGGCCATCCGCGCGTAAACGCGAACCGCCGTCGGGCGAAGGGAACTGTCTCCCCGCGCCCGACGGCGGTTTCGCGTTTCGGCTTCGTCCCACGCCTGCTACACCGGCTGGGACCGGATCACCCCCATGTATTGCGGCACCTTACTCCGCTGGTAGTTGAACAGTTCGTAGCCGATCATCTCCCGCAGCTGGCTGCCCAGCGCGAACAACAGGACCGCCGGGCCGTGGTAGAACAGTCGCAGTCCGGGGTGCCGCCCCTTCACCCACTCCCGCACCGCCCGCACGCTCAGTTCCACCGCGTCCTGCCAGATGTGCGGGTTGCCATTCGGCAGTTCGTACTTCCAGTCGCCCGCTCCGATTTTGGATTCCGCCCGCCGCCCGGTCACCAGCAGCGCCCACATCGGCCAACCCTCGCCGTGGGCGTACTGGAGCACCTCCGTCAGGGTGTCGTCGTTCTCCACTTCTCCGGTGAACCGGAACAGGACGTTCAGCGGTTGGTCCGGCGGCGGCGCGGTGCCCTCGGCCGGGCCGACCAGCCAGCCCATGCCGTACCCGCTGGGCGTCACCGGCACGGCGAGAAACGGAGTGCCGTCCACGCGGAACTCGCGGAATCCCCGCAGTTCGGCCGCGAAGTCGCGGAATGGCTTGCTCGGAGCGGTCACGTCGAGCGGGATGGGCACCGCCTGCCCGCCGAGATCGGACAGGACTTTGGGCAGCGCCGACCAGTACCGGCCGATCATCTTCACCATCTGGATGGGTCGCCACTCGTCGAGGGCCAGGTCACCGCCGTCGGCCACCAGCGCGCGAACGATGGGCTTCTGGAGTCGCTCGGCTTCGGCCAGCTCCTTCAGCACGAATCGGCTCGGGTCGGCCGCCTCCGGCGAGGCCAGCAGGAGGAAGTGGTCGCACGCGGCGATCTTGGCCTTCAACACGTCTTCCCAGCGGGTTTCGGTCGGGATGTGGTCGTCGATCCACGGCTCCAGCCCCCCGCGGCGGAGGTCGTGGGCGATGCGGTCGGCGATGGGCTTGTTATCGCGGCTGTAGCTGATGAACACGGACGCGGGCATGGGGAACCTCCGGGGGGAACGGCGCGACGGGAAGGATACGCCGACGGCGGGGGGGAATGACGGGAAAGAATTCGCGTCATCGCCGCCGGCGGGCGGCGTATAACTGGAGTGATTGGTATCTCCACGACTCTCTGTCGTGGCCGAATTGAAGCAGGTGTGGATCGATCCGGCGCTAGCTGCAGGACACCCGTCCTCAGCTTGTCGCCGTTTTCCATTTTGCCGCTTGACTTTTGACGATTCACCTTAGACAATCCACCCACCCTCAAACCTAGGAGATGCCATGCACACATCCCTCGCCCCGCCTGACCTGCGTCACGACGTACAGCGACCCGACCCCTGGGGCGTCGTGCCGAACCTGCAGTTAGCGACGAATTGATCCGCCCTGCTTCACACGACCGGATGTCACCTCGCGTGGCAACTCCTGGTGTGTGAAGGTCTTCACCGTTTGTGCCAAAACGTGGCATGAGTGACCTGAACCCGATCCACCACCAGGAGAACAAGACCATGTGGTCTTCACCCTACACGCTCGCGCTACCGCAGCTCCCCTTCCAGCAAGTCCAGGTCACCGCAGAGGCGTTGAACCACGCCGCCAAACACCTGTTGAACTGGCCCGAGGAGTTCGCCCCCATCTGCGGGGCTGTCAACCTCGCCGCGCTCGACCCGCGCGTCTCCGGCACCGCGACCCCGGCCAACCGCGACGGCATCGCCTCTGGTTTGGTCGGCGAGATCAACCGACACGCCGCCGATTGCCGGTGGGTGGTCTACCAGGAGTTCGACCGAGACGGACGGCGGATCGGTACCAAAATGTGTCTCACCTGTGGCCGGCTGTACTTCGTCTTCCGCCAGCCGTCGGGTCGGGACTGGTCGTTCGTCACCGTCTACCCGAAGCCGACGGCGGGGAGCGTGCGGCGGGCGATGATCGAGAAGTTCATCCCGCCGACCGCTGGCCGGCCGGGACTGCTGCCCCGGACGACCGACACGGTGCGCTACTCGGACGGCTACTTCACCGACCTCCGCGTCCACACCCCGGCCGCGTTCGGTTTGTGCCAGACCGTCATCGACGGCGAACTTCGCTGGGCCTACGACCCCCGCCGGATCGGCGGGTGAGCCGTCGGGCCGTTCGTCGGGGGCGCGGCGACATTTTTCCCGTCATCGCCCTCCGACACCGGGCGTATCCCGTCCACCCGCACCCGACGGAGTCGGTTCCGTGACACCCGCATCCCCCGCCGGCGATCGGCCGCCCGATCCCGACCTGGTGACCCTGATTGCCAGTTACGACCCGACCGATGCGGCGTCGGCGGCGCGGACGTTCGCGGTGCTGGCACCGATCATCGACCGGGCGGCGGCGGTCGTCAGCCGCGGGCGTACCGATTGGGTCCGCGAGGACTTCGTGAGCGATGCGGCGGGCGAACTGCTGTCCTTCGGGTCGGGCGGCACCACCCGGATCAAACAGTACAACCCGTCGAAGGGGCCGCTGATGACGTGGCTGTACCAAGTGCTGCGGAACCTGTGGCGGAGCCGGAACCGGGTGAAGGCGAACCGGACACTGGGGCATTCGCTGGACGAGGAGTTGGCCGGCGGGAAATCGCCGCCCCCGGACTGGCAGGCCTTCGAGTCGCGGCTCGGCAGCCGGTTCGCCGCCGAACTGCCCGTGCTCGAATCGTGGGCCGCGCGGGAGCGGGTGGAAGTGCTGTGCCTGGCCGGACTTCACGGGAAGGTGCCGGACCCGCTGTGGACGAGGTACCTCGACGAGTACGAGGCCGAGACCGGATTGTCTCTGGTCCGCCCGTTTCCGCCGCCAGCCTTCGCGGACCTCGAATCGCCCGCCGCCCGCACCCGGCCGCTCGCCGCCGCGCTCGGCATCGAGAAGCCGAACACGCTGTCCAAGAGGTGGGAGCGTGGGTGCGAATTGCTCTGGGAATTGGACTTCGTCGCCGAGCTGCTACCCTGAACCACCGGCGACCCCGCCCCGTTGGAGCCATCCCATGACCGCCGCCGAGACCTTCGGATTCACCGCCGACCTCGACCGCGCGGCCGCCGCGACCGACCTCCGCGCGACCGATCCGTCGGCCGTCACCCTGGCCGCGCTCGGGCTGGTGACGGCCTGGGGGTACTGCCGACGGACGGCCGGCACGCCGCCGCCACTGGCCGATTTTCTCTCCCCGGACCAGTTGCGGTCGGCACACGACCTGTTCGCCCGCCAACTCGCCCGGTGGACGGTGACGGCCGAATCGTTCGCCGACGACTGGTACGACTGCGGCGTGCCGTCCGACGCCGACGACCTGTGCGAGGAGGTGCTCGGTCGCCGCACCGACGTGTGGGCGGCGGAAGCGGCGTTCGCCGAGGCGGGGATGCCGGTGGACGCGACCGCCTTCGACGCCGCGCTTCGGGAACACGAGGGCGTGCTGGCGACGGTCGTCGGGTTCAACTGGTATGAGAACCATGTGGAACCGTTCCGCGCGGCGATGCGACCGTCGGATCTGCCGTGGTGGTTGAGCGACCACCTCGCGCGGGTGGCAGCCGAAACCGACCGCCGCACCGACGCGACCCTGCCCCCCCCCGAGTACTTCGCCACGGTGCGGCGGGTGCGGGCGTGGAAGGCGGCGGAACCGGCGGGGGTCGGCATCATGGCGGCCAGTATGAAGCCGAAGGGGGCGCAGGCGCGGCAATTCGTTTGGCAGTCCCCGGACGGGCGAACCATGGCGTCGCTCGATGTCGTCGTCCGACTGACCGACGAGGAGAAGCGGACGGTGCCGTTCCCCCTGATTTTCGAGCTCGCGCCGGGCGTCTCCGCCGTCGAGCTGGCCGGCACGCCGATCCGCCTCGGTACCGTTCGCGGCATCATCGATGCCAACGCCGAAGTGTCGGCGACGGTCGCCGCGTGGTGGGCCGAGTCCGACGGGCGGCTGTTCGTCGGTTCGGCGGAAGTCGAGTGGCCGCGAGTCGTCACCCCGGAGGTTCCCGTTGTCGACACTTGACCGCGACCGGTTTCGTGACTTGTTCGGTGGGGAACCGACCCCGCGCCGGGCGCGGGCGGCCGCGCTGACGCTCGGCGGCCTCGCGCCGTGGTGGCTGAAGGACGAAGCGGTCGAGGCGGCGCGAAGCACGAACCACTTTGCCGCGAGCGCACTTCTCGGCTCCAGTGGTCCGCCCCGACCGTCCGACTTGCTCGGCTCGTGCTGGGTGGTTTGCGCGGTGACGGGCGATTTTCCACTCCTCCGCCCCGCCGTGGTGCTGCCGTTGCGGTGGGTGAAAGGGGAGTCGCACTCGCACCGATTGCCGCCGGCCCTTCGTAAACTCGCCGGCGACGTATCGACGCAGGTGGCGGGCCTCAAGGACTTACCGGCCGGCCGCGACGGGTGGGGCCTGCAACCGGCCTTCGAGTACGGTTCGGACCTTTCCGACGACCTGTTCGAGACGTTCGATTCCGGTTGGGCGGCGCTGACCGGCGGGCTGATCGCAGCCGTGCTCGGACTGACCCCGAAAACCGACGTGTGGGCGTCCGCGGCGTGGACGGGAGGGCGGCTGGGGGTGGTCGAGAGCTTGGCCGCGAAGGTCCAGACGGCCACGGCGTTCGGGGCCTCGGCATTCTTCGTCCACTGGTCGCAGGTTGCCGAGGCGACTGCCGCCGCGCCGTCCGGCCGCCGGATTTCGGCCATCGGCTCGCCGACCGAAACGGCCTTGTGGTACGCGATCCGCACGTTCGCTTCGGCCGTGGTGAACGAGCCAGCTCCGCCCATCGCCGGGGCAAGCGACGAGCCGGCACAGTTCAACACGTGCGCCAACCACTTCGTCACCCTCGTCCCGTTTTCGCCGGCCGCGAAGCAGTTTTACACCTCGCACCTGTTGGACGCCATCACCCGGCGATACCGCGCCCGCATCGTCGAGCAATACCCCGACCTCCGCGTGAGGCGGTACGTGACCGTCGTCAGCGACAGCCCGGAGTTGGCGTCGATGGGCGCGGCCGCGCTCGATGCCGAGCGCGTCCTGCTCCTGCACACCGGCGGCCCGAAAGCCTCCGACGCCCTCAGGTGCGCCGAGCGGTTGGGCGTTGACCGCTGCCGGATCGAACAGTTCGGGCAGCCGTCGTCGGTCGGAGACATCCAGCGGTTGGTGGACGAATTCACCGCCGATGTGCCGCCGAACGAAGTCGTACTCGACTTCAAACCGGGCACCAAGAAGATGACGTACTCGGTGATCGTTGCGGCGCGGCCGGGGAACTTCCTGTTGAACGTGGAACCCGAGTTCCGCGAGGATCGCCGCAACACACCCGGCACCGAGATTCCGGAGCTGCTGCCGGCGATTTCCCGTCATCCGCTCCCGGCCACCGCGTAGACTCGTCGAACACCGCGAGGGACTCCCGCCATGCCAGACGCCATGCTCTCCTTCAAACTCGGCCCGGTGCAGCCGTTCATCGAGGCCGCCCGCACCCTCCGCGACCTGTGGAGTGGCAGTTATCTCCTCTCGTGGCTGACCGCCCACGGGATGAAGCCCATCATCGAGAAGTACGGGTACGATGCGTTCATCACCCCGCACGTGACCGAAGGGAATCCGCTCGTCCACGCGGTGATGAGCAAGACGCCGACGAAGGACGAGGCGGCTACCCTCGCCTGCCTGCCGGAGAAATTCACGGCGGTGGTGCCGGTGGCGGCCGCGGCGGATTTGAAGTCGGCCGTCGAGACCGGCGTTCGAGCGGAGTGGCGGAAGATCGCCGAGGCGGTTCGGAAAGCCCTCAGCGTAGACCGCGAGGTCGGCGAGCGGGTGAGGCCGCATCTCGATTCCGCCAACTGGTCGGCGCAGATCGAGACGCACTTCGAGATCGTCGTCGTCGTGCGGCCGGTCAGCGGTACCGATTCCGAAGCGCAGGAGTGGAGGGAGTTAACTGAACTACGGGAGATGGCGCGGTCGGTGCGTCACGTCCCGGCGTATTCGCCAAAAGGCGACGAGAAGGGCCGCTTCCCCGTGAAGTGCAGCCAACTCGGCAGCTACGAGCAGATGGGGCCGGCCGACTTCGACAAGGCGAAGGAGTACTGGACCGGGCTGACCCGGACGGGGAACAAGGCCGGCCAGCACTGGGAAGGGCTTCACGGAACCGGACTGCAATCCAGCGACAAGCTGTGCGCGGTCGCCCTTGTGAAGCGGTTCATGTGGCCGGCGTACTTCGCCAAGACGGAACCACCCCTCGTCGGTCGGCTCGGAGTTCCCGTTCGCAAGCTGCGATTCACCGACACGGCGACGATGGCCGCGAAGAATTGGCTCCACGAGGGTGAGCCGCTGGACCCGCTTCAAGTGTGGGAAGACGAGGGACACTGGAGCGGCCAGTGGCTGCACTGGACGACCCGCGATCAGGACGACGACGCGAAATGCCCCGATGCGGTGTGGAAGATCATCGACGCCAAGCGGCGAGCGCAAGGCAAGCCGCCGACATACTTCGCGCTGATGCACCTGGATGGCGACAACATGGGCAAGCTGTTCGCGGGGGTCCGGTCGGACATCATCGGCACGACGACGACGCTCACCAAATTCGCGGCGGGCGTGCAGGACATCGTGAAGGGACAGAAAGGCGAACTCATCTACGCCGGCGGGGACGACGTGCTGACGTTCCTGCCCACGGAGACGGTCATCGAGTGCGCCCGCCAGCTCCGCGCGGCGTTCGAGGCGGCGCTGCCCAAGGCCACGCTGTCCGGCGGCATTGCGGTCGTCCACTACAAGGAGGACCTGCGGTTCGCACTGGGCCAAGTGCGGGACGCGGAGAAGAAAGCCAAGCGGATCGCCCGACCGGGCGGCGACACCAAGGTAAAGGACGCGCTGGCGCTGACCATCTGCAAGCGATCCGGCGAACACTCCACCGTCGTCATGGGGTGGCCGGAGGCGGAGAAACTTCAGCCGCTCATCGCGGCATTCGTCGCCAAGGCGTCCGACCGCTGGGCGTACAAGCTCCGCGAGGAAGTGGACAAACTGACCGAACCCCGCGACCGCGCGAACGCAGCGTGGGACGACAAGAAGGGAATGCTGATGAGCCTCGGCCGCGCCGAAACCCTACGGTTGGTGAGACGGGGTGAAAACGTGTCGGATCGCTTCATATCCGTCATCGAGAAGCTATTCGATGCGTATCAGTCGCAGATGCAACACAAAGACCGCAACTGGCCCGACGCGGACGTGCTGACCGGGTTCGTGGCGCTGTGTCAGTCGGCGTCGTTCCTCGCGCGGGGGAAGGAATAATGGACACCGCAACCGCCTGGGTCGGCCTCCGGCTCGACCCGCTCGACACGCTCTTCTTCCGCGACGGCCGGCCCTTCGACGCCGCGACTCGTGCCTCCGGCGGGCTGCCCCAGCCGCAGACGCTGGCGGGTGCCCTTCGCACGGCGTTGCTCGCGCGCACGGGCTTCGACTTCGCCAAGTTCGCCAGGGCAAGGCGCGGGCAGGATGTCCGAGCCGCGCTGACCGAATGCGGCGCGAACGCCGGCGTAACCGACGCCGCCTTCCGTGGGCCGTGGCTGGCGCTGGCGTCCAGTGACAAGTCGGTGTCACCACTGCTGCCGATGCCGGAGGTGCTGAAGCGGGCGAAGGGCGGCGGCTGGTCGGTGGCGAAGCCGGTGGCGTCGGTGCCGGGCTGGCCGGAAGAGAAAGACGAACCACTCCGTCCGCTATGGCGGAAGGTGCAACCCGACCCGAAGGCGGACGCGGAGTTGCTAAAGTTGGAAGGGTTGATGTCGTTCCTGAACGGGAAAGAACCAACCGAAGCGGAGGTCGTGAAGCGCGACGAGTTGTTCGGCTTCGATCACCGCGTCGGCATCGAGGTGGACAAGGACACGCTCACCAGCGCCGACGGCATGCTCTACGTCATCAGCCTGCTGGCCATGAGGCCGAAGAAGAAGGACAAGCCGGAAGTCTGCCTGTACGCCGAGATGACGCTGTCGACGCAGCTGGCGGAGAAGCATCTCAGGACGCCGATCATCGTCCCGTTCGGCGGTGAAGGCAAGTATGTGCAGGTGAAGAAGCTGGACAAGCCGGCCTTCACCACCCCGATGCCGACCACCGGCTCCGCGATGTGGTATCTGGCCACGCCGACGTTCTTCCCGCCGACCGGCCCGTTAAAGCGACCGTTGCCGACGCCGAAGGACAGCAAACTCGTGGCCGCCGCCAGCGGGGCTGGGGTGCCGATCTCCGGTTGGGATGTGGCCCGCAACGGCCCCCGCGCCACCCGCTTCGCCGTCCCCGCCGGGGCCTGCTACTTCGTTGATGGCGGCTGTTCGGCGGACGACTTCTTGCGAGTGAACGACGACAAAGGCGACTTGGACGGCATACAAACCGACGCGCTCCGCCAGGAAGGTTGGGGCTTCGCACTACCTGGAACCTGGGACGGAAAACTGGAGTACCCCACCAAGTGAACATCGAACCGACATCCGCCGGGCTACTGGGCATTCACGCCCTGACGGCCCTGCACCCCGGAGCCGGCACCGCGCTGGGCACCGTGGACCTGCCCGTCCAGCGGGAGCGGCACACCGGCTGGCCGACCATCGCCGGCAGCGCCCTCAAGGGCATCCTGCGGGACGCCTGCCGGGAGCAGGTGAAGAAAGATCATGGAAACGACCGCGAGAAAGCGAACGATTCCGAAATCATCAAACAGCTTTTCGGCCCGCCGCAAGGGGTCGAGCAAGAAAACGCCGCAGCCGGGGCGGTGAGCGTGACGGACGCGCGGCTGCTGGCGTACCCGGTGCGGTCGCTCAAGGGCGTCTTCGCGTGGGTGACGTGCCCGGCCGTGATGGAGCGGTTCGTCCGCGACGCGGCGATGGCGAAGCTGGCCGGGGTGCCGAAAGTGGGCGGGACGGACGCCCTCAAGCCGCTCTCCGGCTTCATCCCTCAGAAGGACTGCCCGTGCGCCATCGACGGCAAGCACATGCTACTCGAAGAGTTCAAGCTGGACGTGACCGTGAGCGACGACGTGCCGAAATGGGCGGAAGCGGTGGCGAAACTGCTGCTTCCCCAAGAGGAACACTACAAGGCCACCCGTGAGCGGTTCGCCAAGCAACTGGTGGTGGTCCACGACGACGACTTCACGCACTTCGTCAAGTACGCCACCGAGGTGACGGCCCGCATCGGCCTGGACTACGAGACGAAGACGGTGAAGGGCGGCGCGCTGTTCTACCAGGAGTTCCTGCCGACCGAGTCGCTGTTCTACTCGGTGGTCATCGCCAACGCCGCACGCACCCGGCGGGAGAAGGGGACCGACAAGCAGGACGACGGCGCGACGCTGCTCGGCCGGCTGAAGCCGATGATCGACTTGGTGCCAGTCCTCCAGATCGGCGGCGACGAGACGACCGGAAAGGGGTTCTGCTCCGTCCGCCTGAACACGAACGGAGGTGCCAAGTCATGAGCAAGACACCGGACCAACAGCGCGCCACCCATGCGTGGGAAGTGGTGAAAAAGATGCTCATCGTGTACCCGCACACGCAACCGCCAACGCCGAACGCGAAACGAGTGCCCGACCCGCACGCCAAACAGTTCGGCGGGGCGGCCCGCAAGTTGCCAGTGCGCATCATGGCCTCTGGCCTCGGGCAGGCGCTGGCGTTCCTGACCGCCAAAGGAAAGACGCCGGAGTTGCTTCTCGCGCTGTCAGACTGGGTACTGAACCGACCGGCCACCGGTGCGGCGACTTGGGCGGCGGTCGCCTTCCCGCCCCGGCCGCGCGACAGGGCGGAGGAGCAGCGGCAACAGGCACTCGCGAAGGAACGGGGCGAGGCGCTGCTGAACTCGGTGGTCACCGGCACGGCGGACGACATGCGGATGAACACCGCCGAGGCGCTGGCGTACCTCCAGTGGCTCAATCGCTTCTGCGAGGCGGAAGACCTGCACACGGAAACGGAGGGCACCTGATGCCACTCGGAACCATCGAAATGCGCCCTGGCCCCGGTGGGAAGTGGCCGCACGTTCGTGAAAACGGAGTCCCACTGCCGGATGGCGCACACCGTTTGCGAGGGTGGGGGGCACTCTCACCGGCGACCATCGTGGACGGTCTTCAAGTCGAGTACGACTTGCGCGACAACGCGCCATCTGATGTGCGGCGCTACGCGCCTGTGCCGGAAGCAGTGCGGCAAGTGCTGGCGACTCACGACTGTACTCATCCGGGCCTGATTCTGGACAAATTCGCCTACCGCGCGGAAGACCAGTCCTTCTTTCGCCACACCATTGACAAGGTGGTGGAGGAGAACAACCGCGATCATCCCGAGTTCGCCGTGCTGTTCGGCCGCTGGGCCGCGACGCTTTGCGAGAACTCCTTCACCGGCACCACCGCCGGGCCGCTGACGCTGCACCTGGCCCGCGCGTCGGCGCTGGAGAACGCCGGCATCTGCCTGCACCGCGTGTACGGGTTCGTGTTCCTGCCCGGCTCCGGACTGAAGGGACTGGCCCGCGCCTTCGCCTGCGAAATCTGGCTCGGCGAACAGCCGGACAAGGATGCCGCTTGGAAGACGATCTGCGAAGTGTTCGGGACCGCTCCGTCGCCGTGGCTGAACGATCTCGCCAAGAGACACGAGCAACCCGCGCCCAAAGACGCCCGCGCCGGCAGCGTGATCTTCCATGACGCCTGGCCGGAGAAGTGGCCGAAGCTGGTGACGGACATCCTGAACAGTCATCACCCCGAGTATTACGCCGGGATGACAAAGGACCGCCGGCCCAACCCCCCGCCGGGCGACTGGGAAGACCCGATCCCGGTGTACTTCCTGAGCGTCGAACCGGGCACGAACTTCCGTTTCGCCATCGCCCCGCGGCGTGTGGGTGAAGAGGTGATGACGATTGCAGGCGAGGCGGTGAACGTTGTTGAACAGGCCCGCGCGTGGCTGATCGGCGGGCTGACGCAGCTCGGCGCGGGGGCGAAGACGGCCAGCGGCTACGGCGACTTCACGGTGACCGACCCCGCCGTCGCGCCGGTCGTGTCGGCGAAGCGGCCGAGCTTCACCGCCACGCTGGAACTGGTGACGCCGGCGTTCCTGGCCGGGGCCAAGCAGCAGCAAGAGGACTGCGACCTGCGGCCGAGTACGCTTCGCGGGCAACTCCGCTGGTGGTGGCGGACCATGCACGCCGGGTTCGTGTCGGTCGAAGACCTTCGCAAGATGGAAGCCGCCATCTGGGGCGACACCAAGACCGGCGGCGCGGTGCGGGTGACGGTGCGGAAGGTGGCCGGAGAAAAGCCGAAGCCCTATGACCGGCAGAAAGTGATGCGGGAGAGCCGCGTTCCACAGCCGAACGACGGGTCCATTCCCGGTCTGACGTACCACAGTTACGGGATGGACGAGGCGAAGGGCAGGCGGTGGTACGTCGAACCCGGTGCCCAGTGGTCGGTCGTCGTCACCGCCCGTGCCAGCCGCTTCGGCCCCCAGAGGATCGCCCCCGACGTGGTGTTGCGGCAAGCGACGGCCGCGCTGCGCCTCCTCTGCCAATACGGCGGTGTCGGGGCGAAGGCGAGGAAGGGGTTCGGATCGTTCCGCGACCTGCCGGGCTTCGACCTTGCGGCGGTGAAGGCGGCGGGAGAGGAGTTTCGCACGGCCTGCGGACTCGGCGGCGGTCCCTTCATCGAGGCGGCGGCGCGCTCCTCAAGCCTCGAACAGATGCTGACGATGGCCGATGTCCCAACGGGAGGCACGGCTCACTGGGTCGCGCTCGACCAACTCGCCGCGTCGGTGCAGCAGTTCATCAAGGGCGTCCAGCCGAAGCACGCGCGGAAATGGCTGGGAACCCCGCGAAAGCAGAAGGGGCAAGGGGCCTTCGGCCTGCCGCTCGCACACGAGCAGCGGCACGCCTCGCCGGCGCTATACCACTTCGCCAAGGAGGTCTCCGGCGTCCTCGTCGCCCGCGCGGTCGGGTTCCCCGCCGCCGAGTTGCCGAACGCCACCGACAGTCGGCTCATCCTGACGGACTTGTTGGCCGCGCTGAGCGCCGACCTGCCGCCACGGTTCGCCCGCCCGGAGATCGTCTCCCGAATGGGAGTGCCGCCGCCTCGGCCCGCCGCGCCGTCTCGGCCGGTGGGTCCGGCACTGGCGAAGGGCCAGCGGGTGACGGCGAGGATCACCGCGATCGGCAAAGGGCTCCCGTCGGCCGAAGCCCTCGGGCATGCCGGCATCGTGCTGGGCGCGCCCAAAGGCCTGGCAAAGGATGCCGAAGTGGAAGTGCTGATCGAACAGGTGCCGACCGGCACCAAGCCGATCGTGTTCAAGTGGCCCAAGTGATTCGAGGAACTGACGCCATGCTCGTCCTCAACTTCGCCCACCCGCTGACCGACGCGCACCTGGCACGGGTGGCGGAGCTGGCCGGCCGGCCGGTCGAGCGGGTGATCGCGGTGCCGACGCACTTCGACCACGCGCGGCCGTTCGCCGAGCAGGTCGCCGGGCCGGTGGCCGCCGTCGGGTTCACGCCGGAGCAATGGCAGACGACGCCGTTCGTGGTGAACTTGCCCGCCCTCACGCCCATCGCCGGACTGTTGCTCGCCGAGATCCACGGCCGCACCGGGTACTTCCCGACGGTGGTGCGGTTGCGGCCGGTCGCCGGCCGCACGCCGCCGCAGTACGAGGTGGCGGAGTTGCTGAACTTGCAGGCCGTCCGCGACGGGGCGCGGGCCGGGCGGTAGCGGCAGATGGGTGGCGAGCGAGCTGCTCGAAAAAGTGCGGGGGGTGGGATTCGCACCCACGGCTTCGGGGGATTAGCCCGACGAGTTGTCTGCTACTCCACCCCCACGGACGGCGTCACTTCTTCGGCGTGGACGGCTTGGCCGGCGACTTCACCGGGGCCGGGGCCGCGCCCTTCTTCGGCTTCTTCTTTTCCTTCCCCTGCGAGTTGTTCCCCTTGCCCATGACGCGGCCCTCGTGCTGAAAGTGGATGTGAACACTCCTGATATTAGCGGGCGGTGCCTACGGCACCAACGACACTTCGCCGAACGGCGTGCGGAATCTCGTCGAACCGGTCGATACCTTCGCGCGGCGGGCGGTAAGATACCTTTCGATGGAACACTCCGGGACCGGATCAGGGACGAAGCATGACCGCCGGCACCGCCGCCGTCCGCGAACCCCTCGCGTTCCCGACTCGCCCCCGCCTGCACACGCTCGCCACCCTGGTCGTGCCGGCCGTCGGTGCCCCGGTGGCGGTGGCCGTGGCGTGCGTCCACGGGCTGCCGGCGCACGCCGTCGTCGGCATGTTCGCCCTGGCCTACGCCACGGGGTTCGGCGTGACGCTCGGCTTCCACCGGCTGTTCGCCCACCGCTCGTTCGCCACCTCCCGGCACGTCGAGCGGGCGCTCATGGTCCTCGGCTGCGCGGCCGGCCAGTCGTCCCCGTTCTTCTGGATCGCCACGCACCGCCGGCACCACCGGCACAGCGACGGCGACGGCGATCCGCACTCGCCGCACACCGCCGACGGCCGACCGCAGGCCGGGTGGCGGGGGTTCTGGCACGCCCACCAGGGGTGGCTGCGGAGTCGGCGGTTCGGCTACCCGCCGGCGGCCGTCCGCGACCTCGCCCGCCGGCCCGACCTGGCCTGGATCGACCGCCACTGGTTCCTCTGGTACGCGGCCGGGCTGCTCGTCCCCGCCGCCGTCGGGTTCGCGGTTGGCGGCACGGCCTACGACGCGCTGTTGGGCTTCCTCTGGGGCGGCCTGCTGCGGCTATTCCTGACGACGCAGGCGACGTTCCTGGTGAACTCGCTGAACCACACCTGGGGCACGCGGCCGTACCCGACGGGCGACCACAGCCGCAACAACCTGCTGACCGGCCTCCTGGCGTTCGGCGAGGGGTGGCACAACAACCACCACGCCTTCCCGTGGTCGGCCCGCCACGGGCTGCGGTGGTGGCAGCCGGACTTGTCGTGGTGGGTGCTGTGGGCGATGGAGAAAACCGGCCTCGTCTGGCGAGTCCGCCGAGCGAACCCCCGCGCGGCCCTCGCGCCGCGGCACACCGCCGTCCCGGCTCCGGCGGAAAACGCCGTGGCGTGAGAGGCGTACCGCGAGTGGGGGGATGGTCCGCTTCTGCTGGAGACCGTCGCCCACTACGGCGAGTCGGCGGAAGGCCGGTTCTTCCACCTCCCACTTGGGGGGGTGGAAGACGAAGACCGCGCCGCCACGCGGAAGGGGCATCACCGCACGCCGCACCTGCCTAAGATGTTCGAGGCCGACACGACCGTTGCCCTCCCCGCGACGCCGACCATGCACGACACGCCGACCGACCCCGCCGCTCCACCGCCGCCGCACCCCGAACCCGCCGCCGGACTCGGCGCGCTGACAGCCACCGTCGTCCACGTCGTCCAGAATCGGGGCGTGGTGCGGAACGTGCGGTCGCTGTTCCGGGTGAACCAGCACGACGGGTTCGACTGCCCCGGCTGCGCGTGGCCCGAACCGGCGCACCCGTCCCGCCTCAGCGAGTACTGCGAGAACGGCGTCAAGGCGGTCACGTTCGAGACGACCGCCAAGCGGGTCGGGCCGGACTTCTTCGCCCGGCACCCCGTCGGCTGGCTGCGCGGGCAGACGGGCCACTGGCTCGAAGGGCAGGGCCGGCTGACGCACCCGATGCGGTACGACCGCGCGACCGACCGCTACGTCCCGGTGTCGTGGGACGAGGCGTTCGCAATGATCGGCCGGCACCTGCGGAGCCTCGACGGCCCCGACCGCGCGCTCTTCTACACCTCCGGCCGGACGAGCAACGAGGCCGCCTTCCTGTACCAACTGTTCGCCCGGCGGTTCGGCACGAACAACCTGCCCGACTGCTCGAACATGTGCCACGAGTCGAGCGGGTGCGCGCTCGCCGAGACCATCGGCGTCGGCAAGGGCACCGTCACGCTGGAGGACTTCGACCGCGCCGACGCCATCTTCGTCATCGGCCAGAACCCCGGCACCAACCACCCGCGGATGCTCGCCGACCTGCAACGGGCGGCCGAGCGCGGGGCGCGGATCGTCACGTTCAACCCGCTCCGCGAACCGGGCCTCGTCAGCTTCACGCACCCGAAGCACCCGCTCCGCACCCTGTTCGGCAAAGGCACCGCCATCAGTTCTCACTACTACCAAGTCACCGTCGGCGGCGACCTGGCGGCGCTGACCGGCGTGTGCAAGCACGTCCTCGAAACGGACGCCCTCGACCGGGCGTTCGTCGCCGAACACACCGACGGCTTCG
>JAYTTN010000625.1:0-16099 GCA_043745295.1 Fimbriiglobus sp.
GTGCTGAATTTTCTCGCCGCCCTTGACGGACAAGACACCTTTCTGAACCGCAGGCTTGAAGTCTTTGTCGTACTCGAAGTCCTTGAGTTGCTTGGCGTCAGAGAAGTCGTAAACCAACTTCAACTCGCCTGTCTTCGGGTTGTAGGTCGGGCGGGTCTTGCCCGTATTGAACTTGAGTTCCCACCCCTTCGGCATCACGAACGGCCCGTCCTTCTTCTCCTCATCCGGCTCGCCCTTGCCGACCTGGGCGAGCCGCTCCTCCAAGTCCTTGATGGCGGTGTCGAGCAGGGCTTGATCGGCCTTGTCCTGCACTTTTGCCCGTTTCTCCTTGAGCGTCTTGATGGCGTCCTTGACGGCCACTTCACCCGGAGTGTCGGCGGGAATCGCCGTGGAACAGATAGCCAGACTGAGCAGGAAACATCGCACGTTGCACCTCCGATGACACAAGGAATTCTCGCCCCCTCCTCGGAAAGCGAGACTCGCTCCGCAAAAGGGGCCACGCCGGGCCAAGTTTTTCTCGAAGTCGATTTTTGGCCCGTTCGAGCCGTCGATTCTCGCTTTCGATCCTGAAGGGGCGGCTGGGTGGCAGCGCACGCCGTCCGTAAAATGCGAGAGTCCCGACAGACAGTTTGCGGGCACCACGACGGTCCGCGCGACTTTTCCTGATGGCAGCTAACACCACCACGCTTCAGCGGCTCTTGGATGACGCCTCGCTTCAGAAAGCGGAGGTGTACGCCGAGTTGCTGCTGCGAGCCTGCGACCGTCTCCGGGTGCTGGCCGGCAAGTGGCTGAGAGGCTTCCACGGCCTGCAGCGGTGGGTCGAGACTGATGACATCCTTCAACAAGCACTGCTCAGGCTGCATCGCTCTTTACAGGAAGTCCGACCTTCGACGGTCGGGCAGTTCTTCGCCCTGGCCGGGTTGCAGATGCGGCGCGAACTGCACGATCTGCATCGCCACCACTTTGGCACAGAGGGAGTGGGCGCGAACCACCACACGGACGGTTGCGGCAAGGCAGCCGATGACGTGAACGGGCCGCTCCTTGCTGTGGCGGACGGTGCCGACATGCCGGTCGGCTGGGATCGCTTTCACGATCTGGTCGAATCACTTCCAGATGACGAGCGGGCTGTCGTGGACTGCCTGTTCGTCAGCGAGTTGACCCAGGAGGAGACGGCCCAGGTTCTTGACGTGTCCCTGCGCACCGTCAAGCGGCGCTGGCAGTCGGCCCGGATTCGCCTGCAAGAGGCCATCGAGCAGGGAGACGTGCAACGATGACGGACGATGACAAGATCGCCGACATGCTGTTGTCGTGGGAAGAAGCCCGCGAACGGGGCCACGTCGTCACCGCCGAGGAACTCTGCCGCGATTGCCCCGAGTTTCTGGACATCGTGCGAGAACGCATCCGGCTGTTGGGGAACGCCGGGTGGCTGAGTGAGGCTTCGCTCACCACCCCGGAGAAACCGCGCACGCTGGCCGAACGGTACTCGTTAGAGAAGCTCATCGGCAGCGGCGAGTACGCCCAGGTATGGCGAGCTTACGATCTGCAACTCCACCGCCACGTCGCCGTGAAAGTGCCGAAGCCGAGCCGGACGTTGACCGCACCGCAGATCGAGGAGTTGCTGACGGAGGCGAGACAGATCGCCCGGCTCAGGCACCCCAACATCATCACGGTGCATGATGTCGTCAAGGAAGGGGCGGGGTTCTTCCTCGTCACCGACCTGATCGACGGCGAGACGTTGGCAGACCGGCTGAAGCGAGGGCCGATGCAGCCCGCCGAAGCCGCGAAGCTGCTGGCACAGGTCGCCAGGGTGATCGACTACGCTCACTCCCAAAGTGTCATCCACCGCGACCTGAAACCAGCGAACATCTTCCTCGACAAGGCAGGCCGACCGCACGTCGGCGATTTCGGCCTCGCACGCTCCCGCGAAGATCTAATCGACGGCAGCGACCGGCGGGGCACGTTGGCGTACAGTTCCCCGGAACAACTGGAAGGACAACCCCTCGACGGTCGCAGCGACATTTGGAGCCTTGGAGTCATTTTGTTCGAGATACTCACGGGTCGGCAGCCGTTCGCGGACGACCACCCGGTACGGCTCAAGCAGACGATCCTCTCGGGTGTTGCGCCCGCGTTGCCCGGTGTTCCCGAACCCCTGGCCAACGTCTGCCTGCGCTGTCTCACCCAGAAGCCCGAAGGCCGCTTCGCCCGTGGTAATAATCTGGCTTCGGCCCTTGAAGCCGCGTTGCGACCCATGAAGTCCCGGCGGCGATTTCTCCCCGTGAGCATCCTTGCCATCGCTGTGATCGTGGCCACGGCGTGGGCTTCGTGGCCAAAGTCTGAGCCGGAGCGCGGAGTCACGCAATCGACCGTTACCCAACCCGCTCCACTTGATCTCAAAACGCCAGCGGTCGAGCTTCCAGCCCGTGACGACGCCATCCGGGTGCTTCGAGGTCACACTGGGGCCGTGCGCTCCGTGGCCATCGCGTCAGACGGGAGCATGGTCGCCAGCGGTGGAGCGGACGGGCACGCTCGACTCTGGCCGATCCAGGGCGGCGAGGTCACAATTCTCGAACATGATGGCACAGTCAACGCTATCCGCATTGGCCGGCGAGGGCACACGGTTTTGACGGGGACCGCGAAAGGCACGGTCATTCTTCGGGGGCTGCCACTCCGAACCGACCACGAGAGGATTGCAGCGCGACTGCGATTCCTGGCCCCGCCCCGCGTCGGGTATTGGCCATTCGTGGCCGGGTGCGCCCCCTTGCCGGATTCGCCGTGGAAGATGCAGACCTTTTCGGCTCAGGTGGGCAGCATCAAGGCGGTGGCGATCTCGGCGGACGGACGGTTCGTCGCCTGGGTCGGCGCGGAGAAGCTCGAAATCTGGGAGGTCGGCGGCAACGAACCGTTGACCGTCGCCCGCACGCCCGGCGAGACGATCCACTACTTCGCCTTCCAGAACGACGGCCTTCTTCTCACGGCCTTCGGGTTCGGGGCCGAGAAGAAGATGACAACGCGATCATGGGTCATGACGAAGGTGAACGAGCTTTGGGTTGCGCAGGCACGACCGGCGGGAAAGAACCTCGAACTCTTCAGCGATGTGCGTGGCTTTGCCACGTCGCCGGATCGCAACGTCGTGTTAATAACGCAACCCCTGGCTGTGCGCGTCTTCACACAGGACGCCCGAGCAGCAAGTTTGCTGCTGACCGGCTCGTTTGAAAGCCCAAAACCGCTTTGGAAAACTCGATCCTCTTGCGGGATCATCGAGTCGCTACCGTGGCCCAAGATCGCACGCTTCGCGTCTGGCTTGTGAAGAATCAAACGGAGTTGGCGACGTTGCAGGGACACACGAAGACCATCACCGCCATCGCGGCAAGCGAGAAAGGCGACATCATTGTCACGTCCTCCGAAGACGGCACCGTTCGGCTGTGGAAATCTCCATGATTTCAAGGCTCGGGGACATCTTGTCCTCAATGTAGCGGCGTTCGTCGGGGGCTGCGGCGGTGATCGTGCCGACGCGGTTTCCGGCTGTGCGTGCTGCCGGGCAACATGCCGTACTTGGCCGTCAGCCTGCCCTTGCCGACGAGGAAGTCCGGCACCTTGTCCTCCACCGTGCGAGTGCAGAGGACGACGGTGTTGCCCATCCGCGTCAGCACAGAGCCAGGCGCGTGGCGGGTGAACTTCAGGGGTCGGAGCGCCGTGCGGGCGCGACCATCGGGCCGTGGCATGGGCGGGGTCTCGGTGATTGGAACACCGAGATGATACCGCCTGATGCCAACTCACGGCGGATGAGATCTTGGCGGGTCAGCGGGTAATCGCGCACCCCGGAAGCGATCTCTGGAGTTCCGCGACGCCGGCAGCGGTGACTCGAGCAAAACGAAGATCGAGGGCGGTGAGGCGTTTCAACCCAGCCAGCTCTTTCAGGCCGGCATCAGTCACCTGCGAGGCACCCAAGCCGAGGCTGGTCAAATTCTTCAGGCCGGCCAATTCCTTCAACCCGGCGTCCGTCACCGCTGTCTTGGATAGATTGAGGTCGGCGAGGTTTGTCAACCCGGCCAACTCCTTCACCCCTGCGTCCGTCACCTTCGTGAAAGACAGGTCGAGACAGGTGAGCTTCGTCAGGCCGGCCAACTCTCTCAGGCCATCGTCACCTACCCACGTGGAGCCCAACTTAAGTTCGGTGAGGTTCGTCAGCCCGGCCAGATTCTTCAGCCCTGCGTCGGTCACATTCTTACCAGACAATCTGAGAATGGCGAGGGACGTTAAGGGAGCCAATTCCCTCAGGCAATCATCGGTCACCTGGGAGCCTGACAGGCAGAGGACGGTGAGATTCTTTAGCGGAAACAACTCTTTCAACCCGGCACTGGTCACCTTCGTGGCGGACAGGTTGAGAGAAACAAGGCCCGTCAGCGGTGCCAAGTTCTTCAACCCAATGCCGGTCACATCCGTATTGGTCAAATTGAGGTTCGTGAGGGCCGACAGTCGGGTCAATTCCAACATTCCTGCGTCGGTCACTTTCGTGAGGGACAGGTCGAGGGCGGTGAGGGCATTGAAGGCAACCAACTCCTTCAACCCGGCGTCGGTCACTTCCGTGCGGGACAATCCGAGGGTGGTGAGGGATTTCAGCGGGTGCAGTTCCTTCAGCTTGACGTCAGTCACACTCGTTTCGGACAGGTCGAGGACCGCAAGGTTCGTCAAGGGGGCGAGTTCGCTCAACCCGACATCGATCCCTTGCGTGTCGCGCAGGTCGAGGACGGTGAGCGCCTTCAGCGGAGCCAGTTCCTTCAGCATCGCCTCGGTCACCGTCGCATGGGCCAAGCTGAGCGTGGCGAGGGTTTTCAAGGAAGCCACTTCCTTCAGCGCAGCGACAGACACGCTCATGGGCTGCATCAGGAGGCCGAACGGAACCTCGGGGATCGGTAGGGTGGCGAGCTTTCCCGCCTTCCAATCGAACCACAGCAGGAAAGCTGGGACCGCTCCAGGCACGGGCGTCCCAACCAACGTGGTCTTGCCGTATTCGTCCGTGACCATCCACGCGGCTATCAACCCGGCATCCGACCATGCCTTGACGACCGCATCCGGCAGTGGCTTGGGCAGCGCCTTGGCAACCGGGAGTCGTGGTTCCCGGTTCCGCTCGCAACCGCGGCGGAACACTGCCGCTAACACCACCGCCACTATCACCACCAAAATGGTCGTCCGCATGATGCCTTCCCCCGGTGTGCGAAACTGCCGCCATGCTACCCGCTTTTTCACTCCGCTGCAACGCGCGGAGTCGCGAGGATATTCCAGCCATTCCCCCGCATCCGACATCGCGGTTCGGCCCTCGAATCGGGTACTCTTCACCTCACCAAACTACCCCTTCGGAGCCGCCATCATGAATGTCTGGGTTGGGACTGCCGGGTACTCCTACCCGGCCTGGGTCGGCGGCTTCTACCCGAAGGGCACTGCGTCGCCCGGCCTGCTGCCGCACTACGCCCGGCACTTCCCCGTCGTGGAGATCAACTCGTCGTTCCACCGCCCGCCGACGGTCGCGCAGGCCAGAAAGATGGCGGGCAAGGTGCCGCCCGGTTTCCGGTTCGTGCTGAAGGTGCCGCAGTCCGCCAGCCACGGGTTCGAGCTGACCGACCTCCCGGCGTTCCGCGCCGCCGCCGAGGCAATCGCCGAGACAGGAAAGTTGCACGGCCTGTTGGTTCAGGTCGCGGAGTCGTTTCACAATACGCCGGGCCACCGCGACTGGCTGGTGACCATCCGCGACGCCTTGCGGCCGTTCCCGCTCGCGGTCGAGTTCCGGCATGTGTCGTGGGACGTGCCGGCGGTACCGGCGTGGGTCGAGAAGAACGACTTCACCCTCGTCGGCGTCGGCGTGCCGGACATCCCGACCCTGTATCCGCGCGGGTTGCGCGTCGTCGGCAAACGTCTGTACGCCCGACTACATACCGAGAACGCCGACAACTGGTACGCCGGGGGCGAGAAGCGGTACGACCACGACTACGCGCCGGCCACGCTCCGCCGGCTGGCGGACGGGCTGCAACGGGCGGCGGTGCGGGGCGTGGAGGAAGCCGTGGTGATCTTCAATAACTGCGTCGGCATCCAGGCGGTGACGAACGCCAAGGCTCTGGCCGAGTTGCTGACCGCCGACGGCGGCAAGGCGACCGTGGTGCCGGCCCCGAAGCCGGTAGAGCGGACTCTGTTCGACGCGGTGCTGGCGGAGTGATTCGGACGACACAGCGTGTAGTAGAGTATATGCGCTCCGTTTTAGGGTTTGTCAAATTAAAGTGTAGAAAATTGTCCAAATTACTTCGTCGAGTAAACATCGCGGATTAAATCGATGAACGGCTTGCTGATGGCCTCGTACTTGCGGAACACGTCGCGGCCGACGGTGTACACCTCCGTCCGCTCGTCGGCGATCACGGTCGCGTTCCGCGGCTCGCTCGTCACCAGTGCCCGGTCGCCGAAGAAGTCCTGCGGGCCGAGGGCGGCGACCGTCTTCGACCCGAACCCGGCGTCCCGGTCGATCCGCACCCGGCCCCGGCGGATGAGGTAGAACTTGCTGATCTCCGTCACCGGCTCGCCCTGCTTCAGGATCGGCTCGCCGGCCTCGTACACCTCGACCGGCGATACCGCCCGCGTCAGGTGGTGCGGCTGCACCGGCAGGTCCGGGTGCAGCCCGACGCACACGCCGTCGGCGATACTCTGCTGCTGTTCCGGCAGGATGGCGGCGAAGAACCCGCACCGCCGCAGCCCCTCGGTGACGAACAGCCGCTCGGCCACCACCACGTTCGACACGATCCGCCCGCGCTCCATGTGAACGATGCGGTCGGCCCGGTTCATGATCCGCGCGTCGTGGGTGACGATCAGGCTCGTCGTCCCCTTCTCCACCGTCAGTTGTTTCAAGAGCGTCAGTTGCTCGTCGGTCAGCCGGCCGGTCTCGTCGTCGTGGTCGTCGCTGGCCTTCTTCACCAGCCGTTCCAACTCCGCCGGGTCGCGGTCGCGGGCCAGGTTCTGGAGGAGCGTGACGACGGCGAGGCCGGAGTTGGCGTCCAGCGCGGCCGTCGGCTCGTCGGCGAGGACCAGCTTCGGCCGGTTCACCAGCGCCCGCGCCACCGCCACCCGCTGCCGCTGGCCGCCGCTCAGCCCGGCCGGTTTGTACTGCATCCGGTGGCTGAGGCCGAGGTACGTCAGCAGCCGCGTGATGTCGCCGTCCGGGTCCGTCGAACGGCCGTCGAAGAGCTGCTGCGCCATGCGGACGTTCTGCGTCGCCTGCAAGGAGTCGAACAGGTTGTGTCGCTGGAAAATGAAGCCGATCAGCCGGCGGACCTGCACCAACCCGACCTCGTCCAGGCCGAGGACGGAGCGATACCCGCCGAGGCCGCCGTCCCAGATGTCGATTTGGCCGTCTTGCAACCCGCGCAGCCCGCCGATGAGCGTGAGGATGGTCGTCTTCCCGGACCCGCTCGGCCCAGACATGATGACCAGTTCGCCCGGCATCACCTCCAGGTTGTTGTCGAACAGCACCTGGGTCTTGGCGTCGCCGGAGCCGAACGTGTGGTTCACCCCGCGGACGCGGAGCAGCGGCTGACCGGCGGGCGGAGCGGCGGAGGGCATGGGCGTCCGTGCGGGGGTGGGTGTTACTGCGGAGCGGGGGTGGCGGCCGGGAGCGGGCGGCCGAACTCGTCGAACCCGTACCGCGCGAAGATCTCGGCCGGCGGGATCCAGATCACCTTGCCGTCCTTGTCGAGCGTGCAGATGTCGCGGCCCATGCGGGCGTGTTCCAGCAGCGCCTCACGGTTCGACCGCGCGTGGGAGGCGTCGATCTCGGGGCGAAGGGCCAGCATCTTTTGCAAGATCGGGTTACTGGTTCGCATGGTCGGCACTCCGGATGAAGGTTTCCCACACTTCGTCACTCTCGACGAGTTGCTCGGTCGTATTCCCGATGGCCAGCAGTCGCCGGTCTCCGTCGGTATTATCGAAGACCTCCCAAATGTCCGCAAGCCCGCGATACAACTCCGAGAAGTTCTTCACGCTGCGGCCGTACCGCCGAAGCACGTCCGCATCCGGGATGTGGTGCCCTCCGCTCCGGACCCGTTGGGCGACGCGGGCGATGGCAACCTCCGCCGACCGCAGCCAGTAGTAATACAAGTGGACTTCGTACCCCGACTCGCGCAACCCCGTCAGCCAGCCGGCGTAGCTCCGCGCACTGAGGGTCGTCTCGAAGGCGAAATCGCGGCGCTCCTTCGCCAAGTCGCGCATCCAGTCGAGCATGACACGGCCGGCACGGAACGCCTCCGATTCCGGGTTCAGCGAGTTCAGCCCCCGCGCGATGGCGTCGGCGTTGGTGAACACGGGGATTTTCAGCACGTTGACCAGCAAATCGCGGGAGGCGGTGGTCTTCCCGGCTCCGTTGATGCCGGCCAGCACGACGACTCGCGGCATGGTGGAAAACTCCGTTAGAACACAAACGGGCGGCTCACGACCGCGCCTCGGCGAGGATGTCGGTGGCCGACATCGGGACCGCCAACCCCGCCGCGAACTCCCGGCGGGCCTCCGCCACGGACGCGACCCCGTTCCGCCACCCGCCGACGAATCAACTCGGCCAATTCGAGTTGCCCGTCGTCGTCCAACTTCTCCACGGCTTCCAGCGCTTCCGCGAACAGTATCGCCATCGTGCGACCTCCAATCCGGGTTTTCCACCCGTAGTATACCGCCGCCGTCAGAACACGTCGGCCGGGTCGGCGCGGAGCAGCCCCACCAGGGCCACCAGGCCGGACGCGCAGCACATCAGCACCGTGGCCGCGAACAGCATGACGGCGCGGTCGAGCGTCAGCCGTAGCGGCAGTCCCGTCGTCGCCGTCAGCAGTTCGTAGGCCCCCCACGAGACCACCCCGCCGAAGGCGTAGCCGAACACGGCCAGGATCAGCGACTCCTGCAACACCACCCGCGCCAGATAGCCGTTGCCGTACCCCATCGCCTTCAGCGTGGCGTACTCCGGCAGGTGGTCCGACACGTCGCCGGACAGGATCTGATAGCAGATGACCAGACCGACCGCGAACCCCATGAACAGGCCGAACCCGAAGGCGAAGCCGATGGGCGTGTTCGTCAGCCAGAACCCCTTCTCGCGGTCCCGCAGCTCGCCCCGCGTGAACACCAGCACGTCCGGGTCCGGCTCGCCCGTGGCGACGGCCCGCCGGATCGCCTCCTTCACCGCCTCCGGGTCGGCCCCCGGCTCCAGCCGCACCAGCCCCACGTCCGTTTCCGCCTCCGCAGACCCGTAAGTGAACGGCTTGCGGAGGATGTCCACGAACGTCTCGTCGCTCAAGACCAGCGTGCCGTCGCAGGTGAAGTCGGTGCCGAGGTCGAAGCTGCCGGCGAACGCGATCCGCTTGCCCGCCAGTTCCGTCTGGACGCCCGGTGCCATCGGCCCGTACAGGCTGATGCCCGCCTCCGCGGGATCGGGTTTGGTCTTGCGGTCGAACAGCGCCGTGCCCGGCCGGCGCAGCTCGCCTACCAGCGACCGGGGGTCGTCCGGGTCGAGTTCGGGGAAGTCCAGCAGCCGCGCGCCGGGATCGACGCCGATCACGCGAATCCCCCGCGTCGGCTCGCGGTCGGTCGGGTCCGGGTGCGTGTCCCGCAACATCCCCAGCGCGTTCTCGATGTACAGGGCGTGGACCTCGCGGACGCCGGCGACGGCCCGCGCCTGGGCCAGCCGGCGGCGCGGGAAGCCCTCCTTCATGGCCATCATCTGGCGGGTCGGCGACACCATGACGAGGTCGGCCCGCAGGTGGTCGTGCAGTTGCGTGTTGCTGTCGAGGAGGGCGTTGCGGAACCCCAGCTGCACGAACATGAGGATGACGGCGAAGGCGATGCCGAGGACGAACAGGCCGAACCGCACGCGGTCGTGGGTCAGGTTGGACCAGGCAAGTGGGACTCGTCGCATGGCGGTATTCTGGCGGGGACGCGCGGCGGCCGCAACCGCAATCGCTACAGCGCGTAACATACCCGCATGACTCTCGCCTTCCGCCTCGACGCCACCGACGCCGCCGCCCGCGCGGGCGTTCTCGCCACCCCGCACGGCGACATCCGCACGCCGGCGTTCATGCCCGTCGGCACGCAGGCCACCGTGAAGGGCCTCACGCCGGAGATGGTCCGCGACGCCGGCGCGCAGGTCATCCTCGGCAACACCTACCACCTCGCGCTCCGGCCCGGCGACGAACTGATCCGCGACCAGGGCGGGCTGCACACGTTCATGAACTGGCCCGGCCCGATCCTCACCGACTCCGGCGGCTACCAGGTGTTCAGCCTGGCCGAGCAGCGGACCGTCACCGACCACGGGGCGACGTTCAAGAGCCACCTCGACGGCTCGCCGCTCGAACTGACGCCGGAACGCGCGGTCGAAATCCAGCAGAACCTCGGCTCGGACATCGCCATGGTGCTGGACGAATGCCCGCCGGCCGACGGCGACCCGGCGGTCGTGCGGAACGCCGTGCGGCGGTCGCTGCTGTGGGCCGAGCGGTGCCAGGCCCACCACACGCGGCGGGATCAGGCGCTGTTCGCCATCGTGCAAGGCGGGCTGGACGTGGACCTGCGGGCCGATTCCGCCGCGCCGCTGGTGGCCCTGGATTTCCCCGGCTACGCGCTCGGCGGGTTCAGCGTCGGGGAAGCGCCGGAAGCCATGCACGCCGTGCTGCCCGCGTGTGCCGCACTGCTGCCGAGCAACAAGCCGCGCTACCTGATGGGCGTCGGCCGGCCGCAGGACTTGCTGGCGGGGGTGGCGGCCGGCATCGACCTGTTCGACTGCGTGATGCCGACCCGGAGCGGGCGTAATGCACTGGCGTTCACTTCCACGGGCAGCGTGAAGTTGCGGAACGCCAAGCACCGCCGCGACCCCGCCCCGGTGGACGCGGCGTGCGGCTGCTACTGCTGCGCGAACTACAGCCGGGCGTACCTGCACCACCTGTTCGCCGCCGGCGAGATGCTCGGCCCGACGCTACTCAGCCTGCACAACATCACGTTCTACCTGACGCTGATGGCCGACGCCCGCCGCGCCGTCAGCGAGGGCCGATTCGCGGCGTTCCGGGTGGCGGTGCTGGCGAAGTTGACCCCCGACTCGTCCGGCGCGGCCGGTTCGTAGAATCCCCTTCTCCCCTGCCCTGCCCGTTCGCACCCCAGGTGGCCCGCATGTCCCGGTTCGTGCTGTTCGCGGTTCTCC
Organism: Fimbriiglobus sp.; assembly: GCA_043745295.1. Lineage (GTDB taxonomy): Bacteria > Planctomycetota > Planctomycetia > Gemmatales > Gemmataceae > JALHQU01. The sequence continues at coordinate 11,201 of JAYTTN010000625.1, forward strand.
TCTTGCCGGCCGTCGCGCGGCCGGCCGACCCGCTCGCCGACAAGATCGAGGCGGTCATCGACGGCAAGGACTACACCCACGCGCGGTGGGGCATCCGGGTCGCGGACGCCAAGACGGGCGACGTGATCTTCGACCGCAACGCGGACAAGCTGGCCACCCCCGCATCCGTGACGAAGCTGTTCTCCGGCGCGGCCGCCCTGATCGCCCTCGGCGCGGACCACCGGTTCCAGACGCACGTCTACCGGCGCGGCGAACTGACCAAGGCCGGCACGCTGCGCGGCGACCTCATCCTCGTGGCCAGCGGCGACCTGACGTTCGGCGGGCGGGGCACGGGCGACACCGCCAAGTTCGCCAACGCGGATCACACCTACGCGAACAGCAGCCTGGCCGACGCCGCGCTGACCGACACCGACCCGCTGCACGCCATCACCGACCTGGCCAAGCAGATCAAGGCGGCGGGCGTGACGGCGGTGAGCGGCGAGGTGCTGATCGACGAGCGGCTGTTCGCCCGCGCGCGGGGCACCGGCAGCGGGCCGGACGTGGTGTCGCCGATGGTCGTCAACGACAACCTGATCGACGCCGTGATCACCCCCGCGAAGGCGGCCGGCGGGAAGGCGACGGTGACGGTGTTCCCCGACGTCGGGCTGATCGCCGTGGACGCCGAGGTGAAGACGGGGGAGGCCGATTCGGGCGTCGCGTTCCAGCTCAACCAGGTCGCGCCGGGCCAGTACACGCTGCGGGGGTCGGTGCCGGTCGGCGGCCGGCCGCAAGTGCGGATTCTGCCCATCGACGACCCGGCCCTGTTCGCCCGCGCCGCCCTCATCCGCGCGCTCCGGGCGGAAGGGGTGACGGTGGACGCCGCCCTCGCCCGGCCGCTCGCGGCCGACCTGCCGCCGACGGCCACTTACGCGGTGCTGCCGAAGGTGGCGACGTGGACCTCGGAGCCGTTTGCCGAGTCCCTCAAGGTGACGTTGAAGGTCAGCCATAACCTGTACGCCAGCACCCTGCCCTGCTTGCTCGCCGCCGAGAACGGCAAGCTCACCCTCGACGACGGACTGAAGGTCCAGGGCCGCATCCTGAAGAAGCTGGGCGTGGACACGGGCGCGGTGTCGTTCGGCGGCGGGGCCGGCGGCGCGCCGGCGGACGTGGTGACGCCGGCGGCCACTGTGGAACTGCTGAGGCTGATGGCGAACCGCGACGACTGGCCGACGTTCAAGGCGGCGCTGCCGATCCTGGGGGTGGACGGGACGCTCGCCACGGTAGTGGACAAGGACAGCCCGGCGCGGGGGAAGGTGTTCGCCAAGACCGGCACGCTCGTCTGGGCCGACGGCCTCAACCAGCGGTCGCTGCTGCGGAGCAAGGCGCTGGCCGGGACGATGACCACGAAAGACGGGCGCGAACTTTTCTTCGCCCTGTTCGTAAACGATGTGCCGCTGCCGCCGGGCGTGGCCGCCAGCCGCGAGGGGAAAGTCCTCGGCAAGCTGTGCGAGATCCTGCACGACCACTGCCCGGCGAAGTGACGGAGGCGAGTCATGCGCGCGCGGGTGACAGTGGTCGTGCTGGTGCTGATCGCGGTGGCGGCCGTCGGCCTGCTGCTCACCGCCGTCGTGGCCAAGCGGCACGAGGCGGCGCGGCTGCAATGCCTGAACAACCTCCGCCTGCACGGGCAGGCGGCCGCCGACGTGTTCGACCTGCTCGGCAAGCTGCCCGCGCACCTGCGGACGGACGACATCCCCGGTGCCGTCCCCGCCGGCACGATCTATTTCCCCGGCCGTCCGCCCGACGAGCGGCTGAGCTGGATCGCCGACACGCTCGGCGGGATGAGCCAGGCGAACCAGTCGCTGACGGGCCTCGCCGAGCGGATCGACCGCGCCGCGAAGTGGGATGCCGGCCCGAACGCCGAGGTCGGGTTCACCCGGCTGAAGCTTTTTACCTGTCCCGCGAACGTGCCCGAAAGCGGGGACGGGCTGGCCGCCGTGACGCAGTACGTCGGGCTGGCCGGGGTCGGCACGAACGCCGCGACGCTGTCGCTCGGCCCGCCGGTGCCGCCCCGCGCCGGCTGCTTCCGGTACAACGCGGCGACGCCGTTCGCCGTCATCCACCAGCACGACGGCGTCGATAACACGCTGCTGTTCGCCGAGGTGTCGGGCGACCTGGGGGCGTGGATGCGGGGCGGGCCGGCGACCGTGCGGGGCGTGGACGATTCGCCGGGAGCGCGGCCCGTGATCGGCTTCGGCGGCCAGTTCGGCGGCAACCACCAGCACGGCGTCGCGGCCGTGTCTTACGTCAGCGGCGCGGCCAAGTTCCTCACCCCGCGCGTCAGCCCGGCCGTGTTCCGCGCGATGACGACCATCGCCGGCCGCGAGGCGGACGAACTTCCCGACGGGGAGTGACTGGTTAAACCGCGAAAGGGTTTGCCGCTTCGCACGGTATCTCCGTAGCACCACAACATCCGAGGAACACCGTCATGGCCGAACCGAAAACCTTCCCCGTCCGCGTCAATCTCCCGCCGGCCCTGCGGGGCCAGATGATCGCGCTCTTGAATCAGCAACTGTGCGACCTACTCGACCTGTACAGCCAGATCAAGCAGGCGCACTGGAACGTGAAGGGGCCGCACTTCTACCAACTGCACCTGCTGTTCGACTCGCTGGCGGAGCAGGTCGAGGATCACGCCGACACGACGGCGGAACGGGCCGTCGCCTTGGGCGGGGTGGCCACCGGCACGGCGCGGCAGGTGGCGGCCGGCAGCCGGCTGCCCGAATACCCGGCGGGTGTGGCGGACGGCCTCGCCCTCGTCGCGGCGGTGGCGGATCGGTACGCGGCCGTCGGCACGACGACCCGCGCCGCCATCCGCACCGCCTCCGACGCGGGCGACGACGGCACGGCCGACCTGTTCACCGGCCTGTCCCGCGACCTGGACAAGAGCACTTGGTTCCTGGAAGCGCACCTGCAAGGGAAGTGACCGGGTCGGGGTTAAAGCGGATCCCACCGGGACGCGGTGCGCAGGATGCTCGCGGCCAAGTCCCGGTGCGCGTTCGCCCACTCGTCGTCGAACAGGATGAAGTGGTGGTAGAGGTCCGTTTCGCCCCAGCGGGCGACGTGCTTGCTCGCCTGGGCAACGTGGGTTTGAACGACGGCTTCGTCCTTCGTCGGGTCGCGGGTGTCACGGATCGCTCCGCACTCGGCGTCGAACAGCCGGAACACATCCGCCAGCAGCGGCGGCATGCCGCGATCCATTCGCCAGTCACAGTACGCACACCACCCGGCGAAATCGTTCGGATCCGCGGTCAACGCCGCCAGGAAGGCCGCTTCGTCTCCGGTCGCACCCGCGATCACCGCATCCAGTCCAGTCATCAGTTGCCGCACGTCCCCGCTGACAGTCTCGTCGTCCGGGTGTTCCTTCATCCTCGTCCTGACGGCGAATAGGTGACGGGGGAAATCCGCCACGCGAATGCCTGGCAGCCCGCCGCGCAAATCGTACTCGTTCAGGTCGGAGAGGCCGTGCGAATCATAACTGGCGAAGTGGACGAAGTACGTCGTGCCACGCCCCCGAACCAGCGTCTCTTCTTTCCGGATGCCCCGCGCCCGGAACCCTTTCTCGGCCGCGCCGTCCTGTAGTTTCCAATCCTCCCGCAGCAAGAACGCCGCCCGGTGCGGGTTCTTCACCACGTAATGGTCGTCGAAGATGTAGATGGCCATTTCCAGTTCGTCGTCGTCGGTCAGCAGTTGCAGGTGGTGCTGACCGAACTTCATCTCCCCCGTGTACAGAGCCTGCTCGAAGTGCTTCGCGGCGGCGGTCATCGTTTTCGGTGGTGGCCACCCGTGCTCGCAGATGTTCTCGAAGAGCGAACCGAAACTGTAGACCTGCCGGCCGACCAACTCCCGCGCGTGATCCCGCGATGGGAACGGCGGGCTTTCGGTTCGCGGGATGCCCTGCCAAATGCTCCTGAACCACTCCAACACGGTGTTATGCGGGAACACCTTGACGTGGAACGCGCCTGGGTTGTCGTAGTGGCTGCGGTAGACGAAGTACACGCTCACGCGGTGGCCCTCCTCGCGGCGGAGGCGGCGTGGTCGGCGAGGCGTTGCGGGACGCGGAGCCGGCGGAGCGTTTCGGTGTACGTCTCCTCCAGTCGCGCCGGGATGCAGAAGCCGCCGAGCAGCCACATCGGCACCGTGGGCAAGTTCGCCCCGACCGCCAGCGGGTATTCCCACGTCGCGAGCGTGCCGCTGCCGTTCTTGCCCGTCGTGCGGTACGCGGTGGCGTAAGTATGCCCCGCCATCCGCCGCGCCGGGTGGCCGAGGAAATCCATCAAGTCGTTGTGCAGGTTGAAACGCTTGTCGGCGACCACGTCGATGACGACGACGCCCACGCCTCGCAGCAAGTAGTTGTGGCACTTCGTCACGAACGCCTGCCGCGACTCCGGCCGGTCCTTGTTCGCGGGGCTGACTAACTCCACCGCCCCGACCAACCGCAGCTCGCCCGACGCCCGTTCGTAAACGAGAGTCTCCAACTCGTCCGTGGCGACCGCGAACGGGAGGGTGGCGGTGGCCGACGGCGACTCCCAACTCGGTTGCCAGTCGCCCTCGTCGCCCTCCTGCGCCGGGTCCGCGGATCGTTCCAGCGCGGCGACATCGATCCCGATCCCGAAGCGCGTCCCCGGCTCGACGTAATAGCGCGCGGGCAATTCGTCCGAAAATCGGTCGGCGAGTTCGGTACTCCATCGGATGTGGAGCGCCGACCACGCCAAGAGCGGTTCGAGCGGTCGGTGGAAGTGGTCGAGCAGCGGCATCGGGTCGGCCCTCCGGGGTGCCGGTATTGTATCCGCCACTTACAATGCCGCCACACGCGCGACCGGCTCGAGGCGAGCGGGGGGCGTCAGCCCCCTGTTTCTCCAA
>JAYTTN010000626.1:0-1144 GCA_043745295.1 Fimbriiglobus sp.
CGGCCGACCTACCGCCTGCTGGCCGAGCTGCGGACCTTCGACCTCGACCTCTCTTTGGGCAGCATCACCGACGGGCTGCAGCGGCTCGAACCGCTGTTCACGCCGCTCTACGAGGCCCTGGTCGAACGCTCGCGCGGGCAGTCGTTCTGGCACGCCGACGAGACGCGCTGGCAGGTCTTCGCGACGCGCGAAGGGAAGGTCGGCTTCCGCTGGTACATGTGGGTTTTCTGCGGGGAAAGACTGCGTCGTGTTCGTCCTGTCGCCGACGCGGGCCCACGAGGTTCCCGAAGACCATTTCGGCGCGGACGGCGAGGGAATTCTGGTCGTCGACCGCTACTCGGCTTACAAGGCGATCGAGCAGGTGAAGGACGGGCAAATCGCGCTGGCGTTCTGCTGGGCGCATGTGCGGCGGGACTTTTTGCGGGTCGAGAAGGGGAACCCCGAACACGCGGAATGGGCGACCGAGTGGGTCGAGCGCATCGGCCTGCTGTACCACTTGAACGGCGAACGGACCGAGGCGATCGAAGCGATTCAAGCGGCCGCCACGCCGCCGGCACCGACGCGAACCGAGGCCGAGAAGCGTCTGCGCGGCCACGCGGCGGCGATGACCCAGAAATGCGACGAAGAGCTGGCGTCGCCGGACTTGCCGCCGGCGAAGCGGAAAGTCCTCTCCAGTTTGAAGGGGCACTGGTCGGGCCTGACGGTGTTTTTGGACCACCCCGAAGTGCCGCTGGACAACAACGCGGCCGAACGCGCCCAGCGTGGCCCCGTCGTCGGCCGCAAGAACTATTACGGCTCGGGGGCCGAGTGGAGCGGCCGCCTGGCCGCGATGCTCTTCAGCCTGTTCCAGACCATCGCGCTGGCCGACCTGAACCCGCGCCTGTGGCTGACCGCCTACCTCGACGCCTGCGCCGAGGCCAGCGGAAAAGTTCCCGAAAACCCCGAGCGATTCCTCGCCTGGAACCTGACCGAGGAGCAGAAGCGTGAGTGGGCCGCCGGCCGGAAACCGCCCGCAACCGACAGTTCGTGAACGCTCCGGGGGAGGTCTTTTCCCGCTCCCCATCCGCGGCCGCACCGATTGCCCTGCCACGCCACCGGGCGGCCGTTCCACCCGCCGAGGACGGACGCCGCACGTCCGAAATGC
>JAYTTN010000627.1:0-1143 GCA_043745295.1 Fimbriiglobus sp.
GCGCGCCCTGGACACGCTGGCGCTCAGCCACGACAACCTGAAGAAGGCCGTGTCGATGCACTTCAGCGGCGACGGCAAGCGGAAGGTGAAGGTCGGGTACGTGATCGAAGCACCGATCTGGAAGACGAGCTACCGGCTGGTGCTGGACAAGGACGCCAAGCCGTACCTGCAAGGGTGGGCGGTGGTCGAGAACACGACCGACGAGGACTGGGGCGGGGTGAAGATGGCGCTGGTGAGTGGCCGCCCGATCAGCTTCAAAATGGACCTGTACAACCCGCTGTTCATCCAGCGGCCGACGGTCGAGCCGGAGCTGTTCCGCTCCCTGCGGCCGGTGGCGTATGACGGCGGCATCCGCAACCGGATGGACGACGCTGTGGCCGCCAGCCCGCCGCCCGCACCGGTGATGGCGATGCCCGGCGGCGGCATGCCCGGTATGCCCGGTGCCGGCGGCGGGTTCGGCGGCGGCGGCTTGGGCGGCCCCGGCGGTCCGGTTGGCGATAGCAGGGCGGGCGGCCTCCGCGAGATGGACGCGAAGCGGAAGGCCGACAAGCAGTACGCCAACGCTCTCGGCGCGGAGATGGGCGAGCGGATGAACCTGGCGGCCGTCGATCCGGGCGCGACCGCCAGCAAGCTGGGCGACTCGTTCCAGTACGTCATCGACCAGCCGGTCAGCCTGCCCCGCCAGAAGTCGGCCTTGCTGCCGATCGTCGGCAAGGACATCGACGGCACTCGCGTCAGCATCTACAACCCGGCGGTGCAAGCCAAGCACCCGCTGCTCGGCCTGCGGTTCAAAAACACGACCGGGGCCAACCTGTCGCAAGGCCCCGTCACCGTGTACGAGGGCAGCACCTACGCCGGCGACGCGCGGTTCCTGGACATCAGCCCGAACGACGAGCGGATGATCGCCTTCGCCATCGACCTGGGCACCGAAGTCATCCCGCAGACCGGCAACGGCTCCACCGCCATCACGAACATCAAGGCGAACAAGGGGAGCGTGTTCATCAGCCGCCGCCAGACGGACGAGAAGGTGTACAAGATCAGCAACAAGAGCGACACCGCCCGCACGCTGGTGATCGAACACCCGAACCGCACGAACCAGCAATTCAAACTGGTGAACACCCAGAAGCACATCGAGGAGACGGA
>JAYTTN010000628.1:0-4226 GCA_043745295.1 Fimbriiglobus sp.
AAGATGCCGCTCCCTGGCGGTCGCGGCTCGCAAGAGTCACCCGGCAATCGGAATCTCCGCCGCCGCCACGCACGTCCGCAAGTCGTCCCACGCGGCGACATACCAGTCGATCACCGGCCCCCAGTCGTCGGGCGGGCCGTAACTCCACGTCAGCCGCAGGCTCGCCGGCGGCTGGTCGCGGCTGAAGAACTCGAACCCGGCGCTGTACCCGCCGCTGCTCACCGACTCGCTCTCGTCCGACCACGTCACCGGCAACCGGCACCCGCCCGCCTCGCGGATGATCCGGGCCAACTCCGCGACCGGCACGCGCCCGAACTTCACGCACCGTTCCAGCAGGTACGGCACCGGGCTGTGCGGCTCGATCCGCTTCAGCGCCCCGGCGATCCGCTCCAGTTGCCCGTACAGGGCGGCGCGGGAGTCGCCGTCGATCACCGGCCCCCAGTCGTCGGGGCGGTGCCTCCGGTCGAAGTCCGCGCGGCGGCCTCCCCGCCGGCCTCCGGGCAGCGAGGGGAGAGCGGGAAGGTGGCGCATGGTTGGGGTTCGCGGTGCGTCAGAGGGCGTGTCGCCGGTTCTCGCCGGGGCGCGGGGGCAGCCAGTCGCGGACATCGACGCCGGTCATCCCGGCGCGGCGGGCGGCTTCCAGGCCGATGTCGGTGTCCTCGAACACCACGCACCGCGTCGGGTCGGGGACGTTCAGTCGGCGGGCCGCCTCCAGGAACACGTCCGGCTCCGGCTTGTGGTTCGCCGTGTCCTCGGCGCACACCGTGGCGTGGAACCAGTCGCTCAGGGCGAGCGCGTCGAGCGTCCGCCGGATCACCGCCCGGTATCCGCCGGTGGCCACCGCCATCGGCAGCCGGCCCCGGTGCGCGGCCGCGACGGTCACGACCGGCTCGAGCGGCGCGACGTGGTGCAGCAGCTCCAGGAAGGCGGCCTCCTTGGCGTGCGTCATCGCGTCCACGTCGCCCACCGGCACGCCGGACTCCGCGCTCAAGATGCGGATGATCTTCCCCGTGGGCATGCCGCCGAGTTGGTAGAACCGCTCCTCGCCGAACGGGATGCCGACCCCGGTCAGCACGGCCACCCACGCGCGGTAGTGGAGGGGCATGGTGTCGGCGAGCGTCCCGTCGCAGTCGAAGATGAGGGCGGCGGTGCCGGCGGGGGCGGTCCAGGTCATGCGGCGGCGGACTCCGGTGCGAACGGTGGGAACTCTGTTGAGGGTACGGCGACGGCCGGCACGGAACAACCGCCGGCCCGCTCACCCGGCCCGCCGGGTGCCCCACCTCTCGCCCCACGCAGTGGGGGAGAGGTCGAACGCGGTGCGGCGCACCCGTTCGGGTGAGGGGGCTTTTCGTCTCGCCTGTCACGCCCCCTCACCCGGCCCGCGTGACGCGGTAGACGTACCCCTTCGTCTGCGCGCCTTTCTCGCCGACCTTGGCTTTCTTCAGTCCCACCGAGAAGCCGTTCCGCGCGAGCAGCGAGTTGAACGGCCGCGCCGACAGGCGGTCCGGGTCGGCGATGAGGGCCACGCCGTCCGGCGCGAGGACGGCGTCCAGGAACGCCACCAGCGGCTCGGTCATCCGCACCTCGTACATCACGTCGGCCCCCAGGATCACCGGGAACGTCACCCCTTCGGGCGGCGACCGGAGGTCGTACCCCGCCGTGTCGAAGTCGGTGAAGCCGTTCAGCGTCGCGTTGTCGCCGGCCATCCGCGCGGCCGCCTCGTCGATGTCCGAGAAGGTGACGCGCAGCCCCGCACTGAGCGCGGCGATGCCGGACAGCCCCAGCCCGCAGCCGATCTCCAGCGCCCGCACCGGCCGTTCGCCGGGGTAGTCCTCCCACGGCTCCTTCAGCACCGCCTCGGCCAGCATCCGCGCCGCCGGCCACAGGTCGGCCCAGTACGGGATGTAGTCGTCGGAGGCGTAGGCGGCCCGCACCGCCGGGTGGTCGAACAGCTTGTCGAGCGCGGCGGGGCGGTCGAAGTGGAACGGGCGGCCGCCGACGGTGACGCACCCGCGGACCCGTTCCCCGATGGCGGCGTCCGGCGTGTCGTGCAGGCGGGGGTGGGACATGGCGGGTATGGGTTCCGGGCCGGAAGCGGGAGCGACGGTCCGTCGCCGGCGCGAGCCGCCGTCAGGGAGGGATAGGGAGCCGCCGCCGGACGGCCGCAACAAACCGCGGAGGGCAGGCGGGGCGAGGGCATTTCTTGGTGAACCGGCGGGGCGAGTCGCCTGGGTTCTTGGACCCAGGCGGCTCGACCCGCCGGTTCACCTGAAACCAGGGCACCCCGCTCTTCGCCGCAGGCCGAACCCGAGCGCTGTGCCAAAGATCGCGTTGTCAAAATCCGTCGCGCGTTCTGGTCGCCGGTCTTCCCACGTCGATGACGGCTACATTCCCTCTCCTTCAACCGCATCATTCGGCGAGCGGCCGTTACCCCTCGCTCCGCCCCCCCGCCGCGTCCCTTTCAGACGCGGCGGGGCGGCGTTGTTCTCTCGACACCGGAGGCCACCCGTGACCGACGCCAGACCGAACGTCGCCCCGTCGAGGATCCCCAACGCGAACATGCCCACCGCCGTCACGGCGCTGCCCAGCGGACTCCAGATGTTCCGGTAGAACCAGCTCCCCGCCGCCTCCTTGTTCAGGCTCGCCCCGATCGCCGCGTACGGGTTGGCCGCCACCGACCCGCTGGCGTTGAGCGCCGCGTCCGTCAGCCCGCTGTACCACTGGCCGCGGATGTACAGCAGGTTCACCGTCGGCAGGTTCGGCTGGCCCGCCACCGTCAGCATCAGCTCCGCCCGCAGCCGTAGCGGGTCGTTCAGCAGCCGCTCCTGCACCGTCGCCGGCTTCACCCCCTCGTACCGGCCCCGTACTCCGCACCACCTGCAGCACCGACCCCTGGCGGCACCGGCGAGCATTGCGAGCGAACGAACAAAGGGTGTCGATGCCGGGCTTCGTTCGCTCGCTCGATGCCGATTACATAAGTCAGATTTTAAAGCCGAGTTGCTGTAGTCGATGCTACTGCATACTCCGAACGACTCGGATTGTTCACTCTTTTACCCCTGTCATTCGCTACTTCCGCATTGATCACACGCCAGCAAATCACCCCTTGGAGCGAAACTCCGCTGCAAATTCATTGAAGATCCCATCCAGCCTTCTGTGATCCACATCCGGGAGCGGACACCTCGCCACAGATGATCGCAGGCTGTTGAACACGTAATTCTTTATCTGGTCATCCGTTTCTTTTAAGCTGCAACCTACTAGCTCCTGAAAGTAGCCATCAGAGTTCTGCACTTCGTCGAAAGTGCCATCTGGTATCCCATCTGCAAGCCCGATGAGAATTGCGAGGGGAGTAGGCCCGTCCAACTGTACTTGATCGAGCCTCTCAAGGAGGACACGAAAATCGGGCCTGATTCGCCTCATCGCTTTGGCGAAGGCCCGATCTCTAGCAGCGACACTAAAGCTGACTTTCACCTGGCACCTCGATCAGTGATCCACGGGGTTGAAAGGTGGGCGTTGTCCAAACACCCGCGTATAAGTCGTGATGTATCGCGTTTCGAGAGCTTTAGCGGCATCTTTCCCTTCCACCGTCCTCAGCAATTCCACGTCGAGCGACCTCCCAGAATCCTTGAATGTGGTTCGCTGGTGATCTACGAATCTGCCCTCAAAGCCGCGTCCCGTCTCTCCGAAGTGGAGCAGTTCACCTGTATCAGCATCACGAACCACATAGACATCGTGAGGCCCGGCAGCGGTTCGGCTATTGCCGTGAGAAGCGAGTCCGTTTGTTTGCAAGTGAGAAAAGTCGATGCCAGCAGCCCGTGCTTCAGCTTGGATGGCTGCGATGGCATCCTCTGGCGACTTGGCGGCGAGGGCTTTGAGCTTGTTCCCCGTCCAGCCCTTCGCCCAACCAGCCCCCGAAACTCCAGACGGATCACCCACCTGCAGAAGCCAATTCTTCACATCTCCGTCAACTCCACTACGCTCAACTCGCTTCCTGAAGGTGTCACGGGCCTGTTTCGAACCGTACTCGTTTGTGCGCCCACACCGCCCAGCCCCACTCGTCGCAGCCGACGAAGTAGGTGTGGTCGCCCTCGATCTCCAGGTTGTACACCGTCGCCAGACGCCCGGTATCGACGACCGCCTCGACCGTCGCCCAGCCCGGCCCCAGCAGCCGCACCTCGTCCCCGACCCGCAGCTCCTGCGCCTTCGTCCACCCCCGGCCCCGCGCGAAG
>JAYTTN010000629.1:0-4225 GCA_043745295.1 Fimbriiglobus sp.
GAGCGCGGGGTCGAAGCTGGCGCTCCCTCCGGTCGCGGCGAAGACGTTCTCGATGCTACCGGTGGTACATGGGCAGCAGGCCCTTTTCCAGTTGCAGGAGGGTCAGGTTGAACGAGCTGACGATGATGCCGTTGCCGTCGAACCCGCCGGTCCAGCCGCCGTCGCCGCCCTGGCGGCTCTTGATGTAGTCGTACAGGTTGTCGCGGTACTTGGACCACATCATGCGGTTCTCCGGCTTCTCGTTCGGGAACAGCTTGGCGTAGCGGTCTTCCCCGAGGGCGAAGATGACCTGGGCGAGGTAGTACGTCTGGTAGTCGTCGTGCCCGCCCTGGGCACCGGCGCGGCCGCCGTTCCACAGCGCCTCCTGGCAGTACTTGATCCACATCTTGGCGTACTTGTCGTCGTAGTTGCCGGCGCTGAACGCGCACGCGGCGGCGGCGGCGGTGATGGGCGGCCGCTCGGACCCGGCCTGGGCGATCTGCCCCTGGCCGAGGTTGTAGATGACCCCGCCGCGCGGCGTCGTGCATTTGCGGAGGTATTCGGTGGCGTTGTCGATGACGCCCTTGGGCACGGCGATGCCGGCGTTGCGGGCGGCGCGGAGCGCTTGCAGTTGGGTGATGGTGGTCGAGCCTTCGTCGAACCCGCCGCCGTCGGCCGCGCTGACGTACCCCCACCCGCCCTGCTTGGTCTGCGCCTTGCCGCTGAACTCAACTGCCTTCTGGATCAGCTTCTCCAGTTTCTTGCGGCGGTCCTTGTCGTCCTCCTCGCCGTACGCGCAGGCGAGGAACATGAGGCCGTACCCGTGGCCGTAGATGTAGCGGCCGGCCTCGGTCGGGTTGGTCGGGATGCCGAGCAACCCGTTCGGCTGGGAGCGGGTGGCGAACCACTCCACCGCCTTCACCAAGTTGTCCGAGTACTTGCCTTCGCGGAGGGTGCTGCCTTCCATCAGCATGGCCATGCCGGCCAGCCCGGTGCAGACGGTCGGGTACTGGCCGCTGGACGACCAACTGCCGTCGGTGGCCTGCTGCTTCTTCAGCCACTCCAGGCCCTTCTTGACGGTGTCTTCCACGTCCACCTTCTTCTTCTCCTGGGCGGCGGCGGGGCCGACGGCCAGGGTGAGAACGGCGACGGCGGCAAGGAACGCCGCAAGGGGTCGGGGGAACAGGGTCGGCATGACGCACTCCGTGGCGGGCCGGGTCAAGGCGGGGTGTCGTGGGAAAGACGACCCAGGGGTCAAAAGTTGACACCCGCTGGCGAAAACGGGTCCACACCGGGGAGGGAGGGCGGTGCCGACGCGACCGCGCCCCGGCGGGTCGGCCGGAGCGGGTCACGGGCAATTATATGAGGGCGGGCCGACCGGACAATTTGCCCAGACGATATCGCTTCACTTTTTCCGGCGGGACGTGGCTGACCCGCGCCAACCGCTACGGGCGGGCGCGGACGGGGAGAATTGTGGGACGAGACCATCGCCGTGTGATCAGTCCTTGACGACCTTCAATTTGAGATCGACGACGAAGTTCGGGTCTGTTTTCTTGGTCATGGTTCCCGACAAGGTTCCCTTCTCCTTGTCAAAGCGACCGAGGAATCTGATGTTTCCGATCGCGTCCTTCTCGGCCTGCTTTGGTCCTTTCGTGTACGTCATTTTGACGACCCCATTCGTGATCGTTCCCTCCCACTGATTGTCGGCGTACTCGGCCGTGAAATCTTTCCCCGATCGCTTCGTGATCATTGTTTGCCATTCGTTGCCTGTTACGAGTGGCGGCTTACCGCCGGGCTGTCCGACAACTCGCACGGCGGTCCCAGCGAGCTTCGTCCCGACCGGCAGGCCGTCGTCCGGCCCATCCTTCGCGTCGCTGCCCGTCTCCTTTTTCAGTTCCTCCAACGCGGCTTGCGTGGCCTTGGCGAAGTCCTTGTTGCCGGCAACGGTGTACTCCTTCACGGCGGCTTCGTAGGCGCTCTTCAGTCGGATTGCCGCCACCCGCTTCGCCTCGGTGTAGTCCCGCGCCGGGACGAGTTTCGGGAGCGTGTCCTTTTCTTCCAGGGCCTTGATCTCGTCGTCCACCTTCTCCAGTGCCTTCAGGTCGCCGGCCTTCTGCGCGGCGTCGGCCTTCTTCTTCAACTCCGCGACCAGCCCGTCGCGGGCCTTCGTCAGGCCCTTCTCGTACTCGGCCTTGGCGGTCGCCAGCTTCGCCCCGATGGCGTCTTCGTCCGCCGCCCGCACCACGCCGCCGACCAGAACGCCGCAGAACACCAGCGCGATCACGGAGCGGGTCATCGGAGTCGTCTCCAGGGTTCGCTTCGGCCGACCGGAGACGGAAGGTCTCCGAGGCGCGAAACAACTAAAAGTTAGGCTATCAGACGCAAAAGGTTCTGTAAACTGCCAAAAAAAATCGCCCGGAAACTTGTGCAGAGACCAGTGAGCGGGAGAGGTGGGTAGCGCCGCCCCAGTCACGAAACAATCCGATTCAGTACCAACTCATACCGAATCCGATTGGAGAGTGGCTGTCGGGCGTTGTTAGCCCGCCGCGCGAGCAAGGACCAGACCGCTCGCGGGGTGTGGCCCTTGCTCGCGCGGCGGACTAACAAGACAACCTTCCCAACAGTCACGGTCAGTCGGATTAGGTATCAGTCGCGGTCGCGGCTCGGCAGACACTCACCCCCCGCAGCGCTTCCGCAGCCGTGCCTCCAGGTCTGCCGGGAGCGGGTCGCACTTGGGCAGCGCGCGGGTGACGGTGATGGTCGCGCGGCAGGCGGCCACCAGCCCGCCGCAGTGCGGGCAGACGCCCAGGTGAATCTCCACCTCCGCGCGGACGTGCAGTTCCATCTCGTCGTCGAGGATGTCGCCCAGCAGGTCGTTCAGTTGGTCGCAGGTGAGCGGGGTCATCGGTCGTCCCCCCGGTCGTCGAAGTGCGGGGCGAGCAGTTCCCGCATCCGCAGGCGGGCGCGGTGCAGCCGGCTCTTCACCGCCGCCACGGACAGGCCCAGCATGTCGCCGATCTCCGGGTTCGGCAGCCCCTCCACGTCGGCCAGGACGAACACGTCGCGGTACGGGGCCGACAGCCGGGCGATGGCCGCCTCGATGAGCGCCCGCTGCTCGCCGGCCAGCACCACGTCGGCCGGCGTGTGGTGCGCCTTCGGGCGGGTCAGCCGCACCGCGCCGGGCGGGTCGGCGGGGCTGGCGTCCAGCAGGTGGTCGTCGCCGGCGGCGGTCTCGTGCTTGGCCCGGTTGGCCCGCTTCGCGCGGTGCGCCAGGGCGGCGTTCACCGTCACCCGGTGCAGCCACGTCGGCAGGGCCGAGTCGCCGCGGAAGGTGTGCAGCTTTCGTACCACCTGCACCAGCACCTCCCCGGTCACGTCCTCGGCGTCGGCGTCGTTGTTCAGCATCCGCCGGGCCAGGTGGTAAATGCGCGGCGCGTACTCGCGGAACACCACTTCCGGCGTCGGCGGGGGCGCGGCGGCGAGGGCCGCGGTCGTGGTGCTGCCGTCGGTTGACATTCCGACCCCTTCCGGTGCGCGGGGATGACTCTCTAGCATATCCTCACCGGACACCAGGAGAGCCGAATGTCGATACGCGCCGTTCTCTTCGACTTCGACGGCACGCTGGCGGACAGCTTCGCCGCCATCATCGCCAGCGTCAACCACACGCGGGGCACGTTCGGCCTGCCGCCGCGGCCGGACGCCGACATCCGCCGGTACATCGGCCACGGGCTGACGGCGCTGCTGGCCGACCTGTGCCCCGGCTGCGACCTCGCCGAGGCGGTCGCCCGCTACCGCGCGCACCACGCGGACACGATGATCGCCGGCACGAAACTGATGCCCGGCGTCTCGGACACCGTGGCCGAACTCCGCCGCCGGGGCTTGGCCCTGGGGGTGTGCAGCAACAAGGCCGTTTCGTTCACCACGCGGCTGGTAACGGCGCTCGGTTTGGGCGACCATATGACTGCCGTGCTGGGGCCGGAGGATGTCGGCGGACGGCCCAAGCCGGACCCCGCCATGCTGTTGGAGGGGTGCCGCCGGCTGTCGGTTTCGGCGGATTCGACGGTTTACGTCGGCGACATGTCGGTAGACGTGGAAGCGGGCAAGGCGGCCGGCATCCCGGTGTGGCTGGTCCACATCGGGCTGGCCGGGAACGACGACCCGCGCGCCGCCGGCCCGGCCCGCGTGCTGGCCGACTTCGCCGAGATTCTGAAGTGGGTGTGAGTGATCTTGTTAGCCCGCCGCGGGG
>JAYTTN010000630.1:0-4225 GCA_043745295.1 Fimbriiglobus sp.
CCCCGACCTCCTCGCCACCTTCGGCCTGTCGTGGCGGACGACGCTGAACCTGTTCCCCGACGTGCCGCCCGTCGCCCCGGACCCGGCGGTCGTCCGCGTGCTGGGGCTGGTGTCCCCGCTGGCCAGCACGCTGAACACCGAGAAGGCGCGGAGCGAGTGGATGACGGCCCTCGTGCTGGGCGACTTCTGGGCGCGGTACGGCGGCCAGATCAGCCTGTATTCCGGGGCCGACTTCCAGGCCGACCCCGCCGCCGGGCTGAACGGCGACTGCGACTTCCTGCTCGCCCGCGCGCCGCAGCGGCCGAACATCCAGCCGCCGGCGGTGGTGGTCGTCGAGGCGAAGCCGGAGGACATCAACGACGGGTTGGGGCAGTGCATCGCCGGCATGGTCGGGGCACAGCGGTACAACGCGCGGTTGGGGATGCCGGCGGAAACCGTCTACGGCTGCGTCACGACTGGCAGCCTGTGGAAGTTCCTGCGGCTCGAAGGCACGACGCTCACGTTCGACCTGACCGAACACACCCTCCACGACTTGCCGCACCTGCTGGGCATCCTGACGCACATGATCGGCCCCATCCCGCCGGCCGCCGCGTGACCGCCCCGCGCCCTATAACCAAGCGAATCGCAACACCCGGAACCCCACCATGATTCGCGGCGTCATTCTGGCCGGCGGCAAGGGCACCCGCCTCGGCGAACTGACCAAGGTGACGAACAAGCACCTGCTGCCGGTCGGCCCGTACCCGATGGTCTACCACCCGCTCAAGAAGCTGACCGGCGCGGGGCTGACCGACATCCTGCTCGTGTCCGGCACCGAGCACATGGGCGACTTCGTCGAACTGCTCGGCTCCGGCAAGGACCACGGCTGTCGCCTGACATACCGCGTCCAGGACGAGGCCGGCGGCATCGCCCAGGCGCTGGGGCTGGCCGAACTGTTCTGCACCGGCAGCCGCGCGTGCGTGCTGCTCGGCGACAACATCTTCCGCGCGCCGCTGACGCCCATGCTGGCCGACGCCGAGGCGAAGCCGGACTGGGCGTGGATCGGATTGAAGGAGGTCCACGACCCCGGCCGGTACGGGGTGGCGGAACTGAACGGCGACCGCGTGATCGGCATCGAGGAGAAGCCGGCCGACCCGAAGTCGAACTTCGCCGTCATCGGCATCTACGTCTACCCGCCGGACGTGTTCGAGGTCATCAAGACGCTGAAGCCGTCGCGGCGCGGGGAGTTGGAAATCACCGACGTGAACAACTTCTACTTGCAACAGGGCCGCATGGGGTGCAGCAAGCTGGACGGCTACTGGACCGACGCCGGCACCCTGGATTCGCTCGACGTGGCGAACGAGCTGGTGCGGAAGGAACCGCCGGCGTGGTGAGTGGGCCGAAGCCGTACAGAGAACGCCCACACCGATCTACAATACCCATGCGCTCCGTTTTTGGGTTTGTCAAATAAAAGTGGAAAGATTTCCGGAAAGTTGTCGGATTGCCTGCCGTCGAATTCCTGCCCTGCCTCAAATCACCACCCACCATGACACGCGCCCTCCTCGCCCTGCCGCTCTTCCTGGGCGCGGCGCTTTCGTCCGCCGCCGACCCGGTGATCAAGGTCGGCGTGATCGGTCTGGACAACTACCAGGCGGTGGCGTTCACCGAACTGTTCCACCACCCGAAGGGCCGGGCGAGGGTGCGGCAATTGTTGTTGGCGAGCGGGGGGCGTCAGCCCCCTGTTGTGTTCAACATCCCCACGGAAACAGGGGGCTGACGCCCCCCGCTCGCCCGAAACTGCCAAAATCAATTGCCGCACCCGCCGGGCGATGGCCGACCCGACGGTCATCGCCCGGCGGCTATATATGGAAGATGACAACCACGCCGCGGAAGCGACGTACCTGGGTGTCGGGGTGTCGCCGGGGCCGTCGCCGTCGGGTCGTTACGGATCGACGCGATTCGGCATGACACTCTCCTGGCTGTGCGCGTCGGCGGATTCCGTGCCCCACCCCGCGAACCACCCTTGAATACCGCGCGTTCCCCGCCCCCGCACTCATTCGCCATGCCGACCCTGCTTCCCTTCCTCCGCGCGGCCGCCTACGGCGTGTCGGATTTGCTCTGGCCCCGGCGGTGCCACCTGTGCGCCGCCGCGCTGCCGGAGGAGCCGACGCCGGACTGCTTCTGCCCCGCCTGCACCACCGCCTTCACCGTCGATCCGCACGCCGCCTGCCCCCGCTGCGCCAGCACCGTCGGCCCGCACACCGACACGTCCGCCGGCTGCCTGCGCTGTCGGGAAGACAAGTTCCCATTCGACGCGGCCGTCCGCCTGGGGCCGTATGACGGCGCGCTGCGGGACGCCATCCTGCGGGCGAAGCAGCCGGGCGGCGAAGGGGTCGCGGAGACGCTCGGCCGGGTCTGGGCGACGGCGCGGCGGCCGCAACTGCTGGCGGTCGGGGCGGACGCGATTGTACCGGTGCCGCTGCACTGGCGACGGCGGTGGAGGCGGGGGTTTAACCAGTCCGAAGCGGCGGCGCGGGGGGTGGCCGCCGTCCTCGGCCTGCCGCTACAGCCCTTCGCCGTCCGTCGGGTCCGTCCGACGCCGAGACAAGTCGGCACGAGTCGTGCGGAGCGGTTGCGGAACGTCGAAGGCGCGTTCGCGCCCGCCCTGCGCCTGCCGGGAATGCGGATTCTGCTGATCGACGACGTTCTGACGACGGGGGCGACCGCATCCGCCGCCAGTCGGGCCGTGTTGGCGGGCGGGGCGGCGCAAGTGACGGTGGCCGTCCTCGCTCACCGGTAGTCGGGGGGTAACGGACGCGCCCTGGGAAACTGGACGGGTTGGCGGGGTCGGCGGAATTTCGCCGGCCGGAGTGGGGCGGCGGACGCCCGCACTCGGCGAAACCGGGCGTTTTCCTGATGTTGGACCCCCGCCCTTCCTGCTACATTACATTCAAACTGGGAACCGGTCGCACGAGGCTCGACCGCCCGGTTCGGGAGAGAACAATCATGATGCGGTATGTGCTGACGGCGGCGGCGGTGGCGGTCGCGGCGACCGCCGGGTACGGCCAGGTGCCGGACATGCCGGACAAGGCGAAGGACTTCGGCCCGTCGTCCATCGGCCCGGTGCTGGTCCACTACTTCCCCATCGAGAACAAGACCGGCGCGGCGGTCAAGATCGGGGCACCCCGGATCGGCTGCGGGTGCGTGTCGGTGAGCGTGATGAAGGGCGAGCTGGCCCCCGGCGAGAAGACGTTCATGACGGCGTACATGGACACCAAGAAGATCCCGGAGAACCAGCGGAACGCCACCAAGACGGTGTCCGTCCACGTGCCGTTCACCGTCGCCGGCCGGATGGCTGAAACCAAGGTGGACGTGACCGCCATCGGCCGCACCGACATGAGCATGTCCCCGGACATGCTCGCCCTGGGCACGGTCAAGAAGGGCACCACCGGCACCGCCAAGCTCACCATCACCCTGTTCAACAACATCGTGTGGGACGTGAAGGAGGCCAAGAGCTCCGGTCAGTTCGTCAAGGCCGAAGTGAGAAAGGTGCCCGGCCAACTCGGCCAGACCGTGTACGAAGTGACGGCCACCGTGCTGGACACCTGCCCGGCCGGCAACTGGATGTCCGACATCGTCCTCGTCTCGGCCACGCCCGGCCTGGAGAAGTACCGCATCCCGGTGACGGTGAACGTGGTCCAGGCCCTGACCGCCGAGCCGGGCGCGGTGAAGCTGGGCGAGGTGCAGATGCCGGCCACCGGCCCGGTCGTCGGCCCCCGCCCGCGGATCACCATCAACGGCCTGTCGCCGTTCAAGATCCTGGAAGTGAAGACGGGCGACAAGCAGATCTCGGCCAAGGTGATCTACGACGACGCCCGGCCGAGCCACGTGATCGAACTGGAACTGACGCCGGACAAGGCCGGCGAGTTCGCCCGCGACATCGAGATCGTGACGGACAACAAGGAGATGAAGTCGGTCATCGTGCCGGTGTCCGCCACCGTGAAGAAGTGACCGAGCTGGCGAGCCGCGACCGCCAGGGAGCGGCCTGACGAGGGGGAGCCGGATGGCTCCCCTTTTTTCTCGTCGTTTTCTGGTCGTTCAAGCTCTACGGGTTACGGCGGCCGGGGGTTTCACGTTCGCAGCCGTCGGCCACGCCACGCCAACCGCAATCACGCCGATCAGCCCCCACGAGCGAAGAGGCCGAACAGGGCCGTCTCGTCGATTCCTGTCGAACCTATCTTTTCGACTT
>JAYTTN010000631.1:0-4223 GCA_043745295.1 Fimbriiglobus sp.
CCACCAAAACCCGAGCCGAAGACCGTCGCTCACGCTTCCGGCTCGGATCGAATGATCGGTCGCGGTCGCCTTTTCTGCTTCACCTCCGCGCCGCTCCGGGGTACGCTCATCACACCCGCCCTATCCCCGGAGTGCCCGCCGTGCAATCCCGCCGCGACTTCCACGCCAAGCTGATCGGGTCCGCGATCACCTTCTCCCTGCTCGAGACGCTGTGGTCCCGCGACCTGTTCGCCGACCCCGTCAAGCCCACCATCCGGAAGTGGATGGCCGAGCTGGTCGAACTCACCAAAGACCTGAAGGGCCAGAAGTTGACCGACCTCCAGTTCCAGACGAAGATGGAAGACCTGTACAAGCGGGTGGACCTGGCCGACCTGTGCAAGCTCCTCAAGCTCGACGAGGTGGAGAAGAAGAAGTTGCCCGACCGCGGGGCCGGCAGCTTCGGGTTCGACCTGTCCAAAGTGGAGGGCCTGCCGGCGGACGTGGGGTTCGGGTCGCAGATCTTCGCGTGCAAGAAGGGCCGGTCCATCGTGCCGCACGGCCACGCCAACATGTGCACCGGGTTCGTCATCCTGAAGGGGAAGTGGCACGGCCGGCACTACGACCGCGTCGAGACGGCGAAGGACCACTACGTCATCAAGCCGACCATCGACCGCGCGTTCGGGCCGGGCGACCTGTCCACCATCTCGGACCACAAGGACAACGTCCACTGGTTCGAGGCGACCACGGACACCGCGTTCATCTTCAACGTCCACGTCATCGGCTACGACGCGGCCATCAAGGAGTCGGGCGGGCGGATGTACCTCGACCCGGACGGCGAGAAACTGTCGGGCGGGCTAGTGAAGGCCCCCAAGATGACCAGCGCCGACTGCCACAAGAAGTACGGCTGACCGGGCGGGCGGATCGCGCCGCCGCTCGGCGGTCTCGCTACGATATTCCGCAGCCGGGCCGTCCCGTTCAACGGGAACGGGTGGCCCGCCCGCGCGAGACCGACCGACATGGCCGATTCGATGACCCCCAAACAGATCGTCGCCGAACTGGACCGGCACATCGTCGGCCAGACGGCCGCCAAGAAGGCCGTCGCCGTGGCCATCCGCAACCGCTGGCGGCGGCAACAACTGCCGGCCGACCTGCGGAAGGACATCACCCCGAAGAACATCATCCTCATCGGCCCGACCGGGGTGGGCAAGACCGAGATCGCCCGCCGGCTGGCGCAGCTGGTGGGCGCGCCGTTCGTCAAGGTCGAGGCGACCAAGTTCACCGAGGTCGGGTACGTCGGCCGGGACGTGGAGAGCATGGTCCGCGATCTGGTGGAGGCGGCCGTCGGCATCGTCCGGGTGAAGCAGCGGGAAGAAGTCCGCGAGAAGGCCGCCGAGCGGGTGACGGAACGGCTGCTCGACCTGCTCGTGCCGCCGGCGAAGGCCGCCGGGTGGGAGCCGGACGCCGAGAAGGAAGAGGCCGAGAAGCGCGCCCGCACCCGCGAGAAGTTCCGCGACAAGCTGCTCGCCGGCGAGTTGGAGGACCGCACCGTCGAGGTGGCGGTCGAGCCGAAGAGTTCGCCGTTCCACGTCCTGCCGATGATGGGCATGGAGAACATGGACTCGGACGTGCTGAACTTCATCGAACGGCTCAACCCGCGGACGACCGCCCCCCGGCAGGTGCCGATCAAGGACGCCCGGAAAATCCTGCTGGAACAGGAGACGGAGGCGCTCATCGACCGTGCCGCCGTCGCCGAGCAGGCCATCGAGTTGGCCGAGAACCAGGGCATCATTTTCCTGGACGAGATCGACAAGGTGTGCGGGGCGGAGGGCCGCAGCGGCGGGGCCGACGTGTCCCGCCAGGGGGTGCAGCGCGACCTGCTGCCGGTCGTGGAAGGGACCACCGTGAACACCAAGCACGGGCCGGTGAAGACCGACTTCGTCCTGTTCATCGCGGCCGGGGCGTTCCACACGTCGAAGCCGAGCGACCTGATGCCGGAACTTCAGGGGCGGTTCCCCATCCGCGTCGAGCTGACCGACCTGACGCGGGCCGACTTCCTCCGCATCCTGACCGAGCCGAAGCACGCGCTGACCAAGCAGTACAGCGAACTGCTGAAGACGGAAGGCGTGGACTTGGAGTTCACCCCGGACGGCATCGAGGCGCTGGCCGACGTGGCGTTCGACCTGAACCGGTCGCTCCAGAACATCGGCGCGCGGCGGCTGCACACCATCCTGGAGCGCGTCGTCGAGGACATCAGCTACGCCGGCCCCGACCTGGCCGGCACGACGGTGATCATCGACGGGGCCACCGTCCGCGAGAAGATCGGGGCCATCACCCAGAAGGACGACCTGAGCAAGTACATCCTATGAGAACCCGCCGCCGCTCCTTGCGGTCGCGGCGACGACGAGCGCCCTGTCGTCGCCGCGACCGAAGGGAGCGGGCCACTCTCCGCCTCACTTCTCCGGGTAGACGCTCTTCTTCTCGGCCGTCGGGAAGTCCTTCGGCAGCGGCAGCGTCACCGCGCCGGTAGCCGCCCACTCGGTGCCGCGCAGCAGCGTGGCCGCAAAGCCGACGCACCGCATGGACGCCACGTCGTGGCCCATCGGCGTGTGGAACACGCGGCCCTTGCCGTACTCGATGGTGAAGATCATCGGCTCGCCGACGCCGGTCCCCTTGCCGGCCGGGGCCAGCGCCGTCGCCAGCACCTTCACGTTCTCGATGGGGCCGCGGAGGTTGTCGTACAGTTCGTCGTTGTTGTGCAGCCACTCCTTCGGCATCCCCTTCGTCACCGGGTGTTCGCCGTCCCGCACGGTGATGGCGAACGGCCCGGTGTACTTGTGGCTGGTGCTGCCGTCCTGCCCGGCCGGAACGATCACTTCCTTGCCGGCGTCGTCGTACTTCAGCCGCTTGCCGAACTTCGCGTCCCGCCAGCCCATGCCGATCATCCGGTTCCACTCCTTCCAGTTGCCGAAGGCGTTGTTCGCCGCGTGGACGACGACGAGGCCGAGCGTGCCCGCCTTCAGCTTCGCGTCGAGGTCGTCGTTGAACGCCTTGCCCCAGGCGTCGCCGTTGTAGTTGCTGACGACCGCGTCGATCTCCGACAGGTCGGGCTTGAACGCGGCCATCGCCGCCTTGTACGCCGCCTCGTCGCCGCCCTTGCCGGGCTTCGCGGGACTGGTGGCGACGGTCGTCTCGAACCGCCCGGCCTCGTCCAGGTACTTCTTCATCACCGGCGTGGTGGCCTTCCAGTTGTGGTTGTTCTGGCCGTCGATCAGCAGCACGCGAACCTTGGCGGGATCGGCCCCGAGCGCGGGCACGGCGGACAGCAACAGCAGGCACGAGAGGGTTCGCATGGAGCGCTCCGGGAGGGGTGGGCGGTCGGCGGCACACCGCCGCGCGACCGTGCGGGGATTGTCGGCGGAAGGCGGAGGGGCGTCAACGGCACGAAAAAACACCGGCCGCGAGGGGCCGGTGTCGGGGTGGTTCCGCGCGAGCGGTCGCGGCTCACGCCGGGGGCGAGAGGGCTTCCTTCAGCATCTTCAGCGGGCGGGCCGTCACCTTGGTGTGGGCCGGCTTGTCCTTGGTGACGTAGAAGGTGCCGGGGACCAGCTTGTTCTCCTTCTTCTCGCCGCCCTTCACCTTCGCCTTCTTGATGGCCTTCAGCTTGAACAGGCCGGGCAGGGTGAACCCGCCGGGGCCTTTCGGCCCGAGCTGGTGGACGATCACCAGCATCAGCTCGTCGAACACCGTCTCGATCTGCTTCTTCGTCAGCTCCGTCTTCTCGGCCAGGTCGGCGAACAGGGCCGTCTTCGTCAGCGCCTTCTTCGGCGCGGCTTTCGCTTTCGCCATGGTGCTTCTCCCGTTGGGAACTCCAGGGTGGTAAGGCCTGCGGGCGACACACGGCCCGGCAGTTCACTGAGACAATATCCCTGAATTCCTAGGGGGAAATAGGGGTTGTCACGAAAAACACCGGGAATTTCCGAGAAAAGCGCCGTTCGTACCGACGCGCCGTGCGAAATGCCGACGTTTTCAAGGACGACCGGCCCCACTGGTAGCGAACGTGGCGGTCGTAGTGGTTGCGCCGCGCGACCCGATTCACCCCAAAATGGCCGCCTCCGCGACCAGTCCCGGCCCGAACCCCAGCACCACCACCGGCCCGGTGACGCCCGCCTGTCGCATCCGGTCCACGATGAACCAGACCGTCGGCGACGACATGTTGCCGAACTCGGCCAGCACCTGGCGGGAGT
>JAYTTN010000632.1:0-4216 GCA_043745295.1 Fimbriiglobus sp.
CCCGATGGGACGGCAGACATTCCCTGGGCTGACGCCCTGGGCTATTCGCGGACGCCCCTTCGGGGCTAGCAGACATCACCAACCCCGCAACGGCGGAAATCCCCGGCTTCGCCGCCTGCCTCCCTCCTCCTGCCCCGACCTTCCCATGCTCATCCTACCCCTGACGAGTGCGGAGGGTGGGTCGTCCAACAACCCTCGCCACCTCTGCCCTCGTTGATTCTTGTCCCGCCGGGTAGAATCTCGGCGTGACACCACCGCCGCCACTCCCGACCGACCCGCCGCCGCTCGCCGCCGCCGAGAGCGGCCGCGTGGGCGTCGTGTTCCGCCTGTGCCGAATTCAGTTCCCCGGCCTGCGCATCCCCGAACCGGCGTTCCGCGCGCACCTCGACCGCGCCGCCCGGCTGTACCTGCCGAAGGCCGACCCGCCGTTCACCTGGCCCACGTTCCTCGACGGCCTGTACGCCCTCGACTGGACCGTCTGCTGCGGCTGCCTGGAAGGTCTCGACCCGGCCTGGGAGGCGCTGTTCAACGCCCGCACCGGCCGCTCGGACTGCCTGCTGGTGGACGCCCTCCGCGCCCGCGCCGGCCGGCTGTACCCGCGCAACGAGGAGAAGCAGGAGAGCGCCGTCGCCGAGTTCTGGAGCCATTTGATCGTGTCCGAGTCGGCGTCCGGCGTCGGCGTGCTGTTCCGCTACGACGGCCAGCGACCGCTCGCCC
Organism: Fimbriiglobus sp.; assembly: GCA_043745295.1. GTDB lineage: Bacteria > Planctomycetota > Planctomycetia > Gemmatales > Gemmataceae > JALHQU01. The sequence continues at coordinate 718 of JAYTTN010000632.1, forward strand.
CGTGGCTCATCCGCGTGTTCCAGAACTGGCACCTGTCGAAGCTGCGGTCGCACTCCGGGGTGGTGGCGCTGCCGGACGACGACATCGCCCAGCCGATCCCGACCGGCACCAAGAACGACACCCGCTGGCACGAGGCGTTCTGCGCCGCCGCCCACACCTGGCTGACCGGCATGGCCGATTCCGAACGGCTGCTCCTCGGCCTGCGCTGGCGGTACAAGATGAGTCAACGGGAGGTGGCCGGACTGCTCGGCGTCCACGAGGGCACCATCTCCCGCCAGACGGACAAGCTCCGCGACCACGCGCTGGAGGTGATCGGCGCGCGGCTCGTCACCGACGGCTGGACCGGCGACGACCTGGCGGAGTTCATCCTGACCGAGATGGGCGGCGTGCTTCTGGATGACCCGCGGCTGTCGGCGGACCAACTCGCCGCGCTGCTCCGGGTGAAGGGCAAGGAGCTGCCGCCGGGGTGAGGGACGGGAACGCGAGTTGAAATTGCCGCCGGCGGGTTAGAATGCCTTCTAGAGCGCTGGACCGACTTCGGAGTATCTCATGCCGCCGAAAAAAGCGTCCGACTCCCGTGGAGGTTTGGTCGAGAGCATCACGTCGCCGATCGGTTTCTTCGTCCTCGCGCTGCTCATCGTTGAGGCGTTCCTCGCCACCGTTCTAGTAGGAGCTGCGCTCCCGGAAGCGGAGAAGATGACGGCGGTGTGGGCCGGCGTAGTGATGTTTATTCTCGTCGTCGTGATGGTTTCCGCCCTCGTGTGGTTCAAGCCGGAAAACGTGGTGTTCTCCAAGCAAGAACATCTCGAGAGGCTGCGCCAGGCGGTGAAAGCGGACAACCCCCAGCCGCTGCCCGGCCCGAAAAAGAGGAAACAGCCTCGCGGCGCGATGACGCCAGCCCCAAATTCACTGTCACCACCGGGAGAAACGCCGTGATCCAACTCGCCGAGGGTATCGAATACCTCGAAACGCGCAAAGTGCCCCTCGACCCCAGGCACAAGAAGGTGATTATCGAGGTCGCGTCGAATCGCCCGATTGACGTGGCGGTGGTGGATGCCGACCAGTTGAAGGCGTTCGACGAGAGCGACGACGGGGACGACGTGGACATCGACTGGACCGAATACACGCGGGGGCACGAATTCGACTACGAACTGCCCGACCGGAAGAAGCGGTTCCTGCTGTTCTGGAACGCGAATGAAGAGGACGAGGCGGTCATCGCCTACAAGATCACACCGATCGAGTGACCGGCCGTCGTCCGCTCGCCTTCCATTCCGCCATTGTGACGTTGTCCCATGCCGTCCGTCTTCGTGTACGAGTTCGTCACCGCCCGGCGGCTCGGCGAACAGCCCGGTTCCCCGCTGCACTCGCTGTTCGTCGAGGGGCGGGCCATGCGCGACGCGGCGACGGCCGACTTCGCCGCCGTGCCCGGCGCGGCGGTGCGGACGTTCCCCGACGGTGTGCCCAGCGCCCAGCACCGGAACCGCTTCCGCGAACTGGCGAAGCGGGCCGACTGGACGCTCGTCATCGCGCCGGAGACGGGCGGCGAACTGGAACACCTCGCGCGCGAAGTGCTCAAGGCCGGGGGCAAACTGCTCGGCCCGTCGCCGGACGCCATCGCCCTGACCGCCGACAAGCTCGCCCTCGCCCGCCACTGGGCCAAGCACCGGATTCCCCAGCCGGTTACGAACCCCGCCGACGACCGGCCGACCGTCTACCCCGCCGTGCTGAAGCTCCGCGACGGGGCCGGCTCCGAAGACATGCAACTGCTGAACTCGGTCGAGGATTACGAGGACGCGGTGCGACTGGTGCAGGGGACCGGCTCGCGGATCGTGCAGCCGTTCGTGCCGGGGCTGGCATGCAGCGTGGCGTTCCTCGTCGGCCCGCCGGCGAAGGACGCCAAGGGCAAGGAAATTCCGCCCGCGCTGCTGCCCTTGCTGCCGACGGCGCAGCGCCTGTCGGACGACGGCCGGTTCAAGTACCTCGGCGGGCAGTTGCCGCTTTCTCCGATCCGAGCCGGAAGCGTGAGCGACGGAAGCACAATGCCCGTCGCTCACGCTTCCGGCTCCGACAGCACTGCGTTGGCGCAGCGGGCGGTGCGGCTGGCGTCGAAGGCCGTGACGTGCGTCCGCGGGCTGTTCGGGTACGTCGGCGTCGATCTGATTCTTGGCGACGCGGACGACGGTTCCGGCGACGTGGCCGTCGAAATCAACCCGCGGTTGACGACTTCTTACGTCGGCCTGCGGGCGGCGGCGGAAGGCAGCCTCGCCGGGCTGCTGCTGGACTTCGCCGCCGGAAAAGCGGTGACGCCGCCGGTGTGGAAGGCGGTTTCCCTGGCGTGGACGGCCGACGGCGCGGTGCTGCCAGCGTGACAGGGGAACCCGACCCCCGACCCGATTTGGCGGTTCGGCGGGTCTCGAAACTGGGCGTGACACGCCGCGCAACTTGAACTAGGATTGAGCCTTACACCGCCGGCACGTCCTCCCTCCCGCGCCGGCACTGCGTTTGCATCCCGAATCCCGCAAATGGTTGCTTCCTCGGGTCGGGACCGATCCGGGAGGTGCATGGTGACCGCCGAAACGCCCACAGCCCAGGCCCCACCTCCGCCGACCGCCCCACCCCCGGCGGCGCGGCTCGAAGTGTCGTTTTCGATCCTGGTGACGGACGACGACAAGGGCAGCCGCGACACGCTCGCGGGTCTGTTGAAGGACCGCGGCTTCTCGGCCCTGACCGCCCGTAGCGGCGAGGAAGCCATCGAGATCGTGCGGGTGGAGATGGTCCACCTGGTGTTCCTCGACCTGCACATGCCGCGGATGACCGGCCTGGAGGCGCTCCAGCAGGTGCGGCTGTTCAACGCCCTGCTGCCGGCCATCCTGGTGACGGCCGACGCCACCCGCGAGGTGCTGCGGCAGGCGTTGCAGGCGCAGGTGTACAGCGTCATCCCGAAGCCGGTGAACAAGAGCCTGCTGCTGCACACGCTGGCCCGCGCCCTGGCCCAGGTGTACGGCCAAACCGCCCCCGACCCGACGGTTCCGCCGGCCCCCGCGCCGGAGTGACTTGCGCGCCGCGCCCGCGAGGGAGTGGCATCCCGTTTTTCTCGTGGCACCGGCCTCCGGGCCGGTGAACCCTTTCCGGAGATTGCCCCGATGAAGTTGATTCCGCTGAACGACAAGATCGTGGTCGAGCGCGTGGAGGCCGACGACAAGTCGGCCGGCGGCATCATCCTGCCGGACACGGCCAAGGAGAAGCCGAAGCAGGGCAAGGTGCTGGCCGTCGGCGACGGCAAGGCGCTGGAGAACGGCAAGCGGGCCGCGTTCCAGGTGAAGGTGAACGACCGCGTGCTGTTCACCAGCTACAGCGGCAGCGAAGTGACGGTGGACGGCAAGGAGTACCTGGTCATGACCGAGGACGACATCCTCGCCGTCGTCGGGTGAGGTCGGCTCGGCACAAACGACGCGGCTCCCGGCGGTCGCCGCGAAGACTTCAACGTCTTCGCGGCGAC
>JAYTTN010000633.1:0-1132 GCA_043745295.1 Fimbriiglobus sp.
CCGTCCGGGTTGCCCGGCGGCGCGGTTCGAGAACGCGCCGAGGCGCGCCAGAAGTCCCTCAGCACGAGCCGGCCCTGCGTGTCCGTCCGCGCCATGAGGCGCGGCACCGGCCAGTCCGGGAGGAAGAGCGCCGCCCGTGCGCCCCACGCCGGAGTTTTCCCGTCCGCCAGATACACCGTTCCCAACAGGGGAGCCGAGTACACGAGTTCCTGGGCGGCGGTGCTCTGCGCGGGCAGCGTCGCCGGAACGACCTGGCCCGCCTTGACCGTCACCGTCACCTCACCGGCTCTGAGGTTCGTCGCGACCGGCGCGCGGACATAGCGGAACAGATGGAACGTACGGCGGCCTGCCGGGAGCGGCCCGAGAAGGTACTCCCCGCTTGTGGGATCAACGTGCGTTTCCGTGAACGGTTCGTCGTCCGCCTGGCGGCCTTCGATGTAGTAGCCGCCGGCTGAGGCGAACGGCCCGGTCAGACGCAGACGGACATAGCCCGGCGGCTCCGGCCCGAACGTCACCAAGGTTTCTTCACCGCCTCGGACGCGCACGGTCTGCGGCAGCGGCTGCCCTGTCCCGGCGATGAGGGCGGCATCCGAAGGAAGCGGGTCGTTCGGCCGACTCGGCACAAGCCGCTCCGGCCGCCCCGTGATGTGGGCCGTGACGGTGTAGGGGAAGAAGTTCAGCGGGATGTTCGGGAAGACGACCGCGCCGCTTGGTCCCACCGAGGCCGCATACAGGGCGCTGGCGAATGGGTCGCCGATCGTCACCGTGCCGTGCAGGGGTTTGCCTCGCGCGTCGAGGAGCCGGACCCGGATACTGGCAGGCCCGACAAGCCGGGTGGGAACGGAAACCGGCTGGGAAGAAGGGGTCGCCGCCGACACCGCAACCAGGGAGGTCCCCTCGAAGTAAGGGCCGACGAGCGCGTTGATGTTCAGCGGCCTGTCTGCCACCTGGGCGGTGATCTGGAACAGACCCGGCGCACCGAATCTCCCGCGCCCATTCCCTGCCCCATCAGGCACAAGCGAGAGGTTGCCGTAATTGGAATAAAGCCCGGTCGTGACGCTCATGGATGCCGGCACGGCGGGCAGCGGGTGGCCGTTCGGGCCGGCGAAGTGGAAAGCGACCTCGGCAGGCG
>JAYTTN010000634.1:0-1127 GCA_043745295.1 Fimbriiglobus sp.
CTGGGTTGCTCGTGGCCGTAGGTTTCCGACCCTGAAAGGGTCGTTCGTGGTGCCCGTGAACGACCCTTTCAGGGTCGCTAGGTTGGAATGGACGTGACCCAGGCCTCACGGCCTGGGCTGACGGAACCGGCCTTTCAGGCCGGAAAGCACCAGAGTACCTCGCGGGGAAGTAAGGCGGGAACGGGCGTCCCGAAAAGCGGAACTCGTAGTAAAATCAGCGAAGTCGAACCGTTCCCTCCGTCACTCGGAGCCGTCATGGCGAAGCGCCCCGCCAAACCAGCCGCCGCCGATCAGCCGTCGCTGTTCGACGAACCGACCGCCTCCCCCCCGGAGTCGGCCGCGCCGGAACCGCCGCCCGCGCCCGCCGTCGATCCCGCACTCGCGCCGGCCAACTTCCCGGCCGACTGGCTCGCCGCCGTCGGCGCGGAGTTCGCCAAGCCGTACTTCGCCGAGTTGCGGAAGTTCGTGTCCGACGAGCGGAAGCAGTTCGACATCCACCCGCCGGCCGCCGACGTGTTCAACGCCTTCCGCTTCACGCCGCTGTCGGAGGTCCGTTGCGTCGTCCTGGGGCAGGACCCGTACCCCACCCCCGGCAACGCGCACGGGCTGTGCTTCTCGGTTCGCCCCGGCGTCGGGGTGCCGGCGTCTTTGCGGAACATGTACAAGGAACTCCAGGACGACCTCGGCATCGCCCCGGTGCGGCACGGCTACCTGGAGGCGTGGGCGCGGCAGGGGGTGCTGCTGCTGAACACGGTGCTGACGGTGCGGGCGGGGCTGCCCAAGTCGCACGTCGGCAAGGGGTGGGAGACGTTCACCGACGCGGCCATCCGGGCGGTGAACGCGCTGCCCCGGCGGGTGACGTTCCTGCTGTGGGGGAAGGACGCCAAGGCCAAGGTGCCGCTGCTGGACGCGACCCGGCACGCGGTCCTCACTGGCGTCCACCCGTCGCCCATGTCGGCCGCCAACGGGTTCTTCGGCAGCAAGCCGTTTTCCAAGGTGAACGCCGCCCTCGAAGCCGGTGGCCAGAAGCCCATCGACTGGCAACTCCCGGCCACGGTGTGACACCGAGTTCGATGGATCCGCGACCGTTGCGGCGCGGTCGGAACACCTCTCCCCGCTGGGGAGAG
>JAYTTN010000635.1:0-1125 GCA_043745295.1 Fimbriiglobus sp.
GTCCGGGGTGCCGTCGCCGTTCACGTCGCCGGTGGCGACATCGAGGCCCCCGACGTAACGCGGGTCGAAGGTGTAGAACGAGGCCAATTCGGCGAAATCTTTGCCGGAGAACACTTTCACATGGGGGCCGGCGCCGAATCCGGCCGCGACGACGAGGTCCGAGTATCCGTCGCGGTTGAAATCGGCCGTGGCAACGCTGATCCCGTTGACAAAACCGGGGTCGAAGGCGAAGAACGAGGCGATCTGCTGACCCGTCGCGCCGTCGAGGACGACGACGCGCGGGCCACCGCCCGGCCCCGCAGCGGCGATCAGATCGGGGGTGCCATCGCCGTTGACATCCCCGATCGCGACGCGGACGCCGCCCAGGAACTCGGCGCCGAAGGGGATGCTGGAGAAGATTGTCTGGCCGTCGGCGCCGTACCCGGTCACCGTCCCCACGCCGCCGTCGCCACCGCCGACGACGAAGCTCGTCGCCGCCGCGGGTGCGATCGATGGGCTGGATCGGGGGACGACGCCAGGCGACGGAATCGCACTCCAGCCGATGTCGCGGAGGGCGGCATATTCCAAAGCGCCGAAGGTTTTCGCTCGCCCCGCCGTCACCGAAGGGGTCATCACCGACTCCCGACCTTGGAACCGCGTGCCCGTTGCGAAGTGGTCGGCCTGTCCCGCTTGCAGGCGCACGGCGTAGCCCGTGGTCGCCACGACGTTCGGCCCGGTGAAGGATCCGGTGGCGGTGTATCGCGTGTAGGACGGATTCTCGAGTCCGAAGCCGAAGATGTGCATCATTTCGTGCGCGGCGACGCTGCGGAAATCGAACTGGGAGTTGCCGGGCGCGCCGCGGAAGTTGAAGTCCGTGTGGCTGTTGAACGAGATCAACCCTCCCCATGTGGCGAAGTCGGTTCCGCTCTCGACCCCAGTCTGCCCGCGGTTTCGGACGCCGTCGAGCCACGCTTGCGATCCCGACGCCGAGTAGGCCCCGCCGGAGGCGATGCCGAGCGCCCCGCCCAAGTTCCCCGCCGTGATGTAGACGACGATCTCATCCGCGCCGACCGCGGGGTTGTCGATGTTGAGCGGGCAGTCGGTGGCGCTGTTCCAAGTCCGGGCTTGCCAAGTGTTGCCGCCCGA
>JAYTTN010000636.1:0-4184 GCA_043745295.1 Fimbriiglobus sp.
CCCCGACTAACACAAACGGGGGGCTGACGCCCCCCGCGCGCCAAGACGACCCCACGCAACGCGGAGGCCCTTCGTGTCCCGTTTCCTGGCAATCGACCCCGACCCGTCCGGGCTGCTGGTCGCCGCCGCCACCGTCGGCCGCGGCGGGATCAAGCTGGAGCGGGTGCTGGCGTGGCCCGACGGCGAGCCGCCGCCGACCGCCCCCGCCGCCCTCGGCGCGAGGCTGAAGGCGCTCCTGAAGGAGGCGGGCATTTCCCCCGCGCCGGTGCTGGTCTGCCTGCCCCGCGACAAGGTGGTGCTGAAGGACGTGCGGCACCCGAAGGCCCCGCCGGCGCAGGAGCCGCTGGTGGTCAGGTTCCAGGCGAAGAAGGAACTGGCCGCGGCCGAGAACGACGTGCTGATGGACTACCTGCCGATCCCCGCCCCGGCCGGCGCGGAGGACTGCCGCGCGACGGTGGTGTTCGTGAACAAGCAGGTGTACGCCGACCTGCTGGTGACGTGTGAGGCGGCCGGGCTGAAGCTGGCCGCCGTCACCCCCCGCTCGTTCGCCGTGGCCGCCGCCTACCGCCGGGCCGTGGCGTCCGCCGCCGCCCACCCGCCGGACGACGCGGCCGCGCCGGTGGCGGTGCTGACGCTGACCGACCGGGGCGGCGAGTTCACCGTCGTCCACGGCAAGCAGGTGCCGTTCGCCCGCACGGTGTCCGCCGCCGCCGTCGCCGGCGAGGCCGCCCTCGTCGGCGAGTTGAAGCGCAGCCTGGCCATGTACGCCACTCAGTATCCGGGCACGGCCGTTCAGGCCCTGTATCTGACCGAAGGCTCGGTCGCCGGGCGGAGCTGGTCCGGCCGGCTGCAAACCGCCCTTACGATCCCCGTCCATCCGTTCGATCCGACCGCCGGCGCGGTCGCCGCCGCCGACCTGCCGGAGGCCGTCCGCGGCCGGTTCGTCGGGGCCGTCGGCCTGCTCGCCGCGCGGGGCGAGTCGGACAAGCTGCCGATCAACTTCGTCACGCCCCGGTCGCCGAAGGCCGAGCCGAGCAAGGCCCGCACCGGCCTGTTCCTCGGCGTCCTCGCCCTGGTCCTGGCGGTCGCCGCCGGCGGCGTGTACGGGTACTGGATGAAGAAGAAGAAGGAGAAGGAGATCGAGGGCTTCCAGTCCGAGCTGGCCGGCATCACCGCGGGCATCGAGACGGCCTCCTACGACAAGAAGCGGCTGGCCGCGCTGGACGACTTCGCCCGCCGCCGGCTGTCCCAGACGGACCTCCTGCACGACATCTTCGTCCTGCTGCCGACCATCGACCCGGAGAAGATGCAACTGGTGTCGCACGAGGTGAAACCGCACAAGACGCCGGCCGCCCCGCGCGGCGTCGGCGGCGTCGTCCCGAAGGGGCCGGTTCCCGCACCGGCCGGGTTGAAGGGCGGGCCGGCGGCCCCACCCGGCGCGCCCGGCGCGGCCCCCGTCCCGCCGATCAAGGTGGAAGACCGGCCGGTCGCCGACCTGTCCTTGACGGTCTTGGTCAAGGACTACACCGACATCGTGAAGTTGACGGACACGATGAAGAAGGACAGGCACTTCGGCAAAGTCGTGTCCGAGATGAAGGGGTCGGTGACGGGGGCCGGCGACCGCACGCCGTACGAGATCCGCGCCGAAGTCCTGTCGTGGCCGGCGAAGGAATTCACCCGCGTTCTGGACGCCAAGCTGCCGGTGCCGCCGAAGGCCGCGGCCGGCGACCCCGACAACCCGCCGGCCGACCCCGACCCCGGCTTCGACCCGTTCGCCGACCCGTTCAACCCCGGAGGGAACACCCCATGACGGCCCGCGAACGGATCATGATCTACGCCCTCGGCGGCCTGGCCCTCGGCGGCATCGGGTACCTCGCGTTCACGATGCTGGTCCGGCCGATCCGCGAGCAGAACGCGCAGATCGAGACCCTGAAGGACCAGATCGTCGATCGCGACTTGCAACTGGACCGCGACCGCTTCGACAACCTGCGGCTTCAGAAGTTGGTTCCGCTGTCGCTGCCCGGCAACCGCGAGCTGGCCGAGAGCGAGTACGAGACGATGATCGGCCGGTTGTTTCTCGACAGCAAGATCAGCGGCGGCAAGTGCAACCGGCAGTCGCAGTCCGACTCCGACCCGGAGCCGGAACTGGTGGTCGGTTCGCCCGGCAAACCGGGCAAGAAGGCGTACACGAAGGTCATCTACAGCATCTCCTTCGAGAAGGTGACGCTGTCCAAGTTGACGACCTTTCTGGAACTGTACGCCAAGGTGCCGATCCTGCACCAGATCGTGAAGTGCTCGATCAAGCACGCGGCTACTGCCGCCGCCGCCGGCAAGGCCCAGAAGGCGGAGGAGCGGAACGACCTGACGGTGAACCTCGTCTCCGAGGCGGTGCTGCTGGACGGCGCGCCGGAGCGGAAGACGCTGTTCGCCGTGCCCGACTCGTTCGGCGCGGCCCTCGGCGGGGTGGCCCTGTTCACCCTCCGCAACGACACCGAGAAGTCCCGCTACCTGACCCCCACCCCGGACGCCGCCTACTTCGCCGCCACCGCACTGAAGCGGGACTACGAACTGCTGGCCGCCCGCGACCCGTTCCACGGCCCGCTGCCGGAGTACCCGCCCGTCGTCAAGGGGACGAAGGAAGAGAAGAATGAGATCGCGGGACCGCCGCCGCCCTACGACTCGTCGCCGTTCGCGTACCTGTCGTCGCTGGTGCAGACGGCCCAGGGCGGCAGGATGGCCGCGCAGGCGGACATGTTCGACCGCTGGTACAACATGATGTACACCGTCCAGTTCAGCCAGTTCGGCGAACTGTTCGAGGTGAAAGTCGAACGCTTCACGAAGGAACTGAGGGTCGATTCGAAGACCAAGGAAGTGATCGTCGAGATGAAACTGGACCGCAGCCACCCGCGCACCGGGGCGCTGATGGAACTGTCCGACCGGGCGTCCAAGGCGATCCGCACGTTCAAGGTGTACGGGCTGAACGGCAACGCGCTGATCCTCGGCGAGAAGGAGAAAAAGCCCGATCCGCCGAAGGACGACAAGGCGAAAGCGGGCGGCGGGCGGCCGGCGAAAGGCGCGAAGCCGCCGGCCGTGGCGCTGCCCAAACCCGACCCGGTCATGGGGGCCGTCGGCGGCCTCGGCGCGATCAAGCCCACCGCCGAGAAGTTCTACTGGTGGGAGGTGGGCCAGCCGCTCTCGCAGATGCGGCTGCTCTCCGAGAAGGACGCGAAACTGGCCGTCGCGCACGCCGCCAAGGGGCTTGGCGTGGCCGCGCCGCCGCCCCCGCCGCCGCCCGTGACGGCACCACCCCCGCCGCTCGCCCGTGAGGTCGAAGAGGCCCCGTTTCCCCGGCTGCAACTGAATTGAGTGGCGTCGCGGGGACGTGGCGAATCCGGGAAGTGCGGGCGGGTCGAATGTCGGCCCGCCCGCCCTTCGCCCGTTGTGCAAGTTGCCGAATCTCTCGACCGCGGGCCAGATTAAAAATCTCCGCGAACCCGCAATTCCATTTGGCGCGAGTGTACGCTGTGTGTATTCCGCCCGTCGATTCTCGCGGTCACAGGCTCGGGTCGTGTGGACGTGGAGGGGTGTGACGAACACCGCTCCGGGGGCGTCCGCGAAGCACGACCCGATGCAACCAGGGGGATGTATGACGCCGCACCCGTCCGTGCCGAGCCGTTCCGTACCGTTGTGGCGGGCCTTCCGCCGCTGGCTGCCCGCCGCCGCCGCCGTCGGCATGGGGGGGGCCGCGCTCGGGCAGCTCCCGCTGCCGCCGACCGACCCGCCGAAGCTGGTCGCCCCGACGCCGGGCGCGCCGACGCCCGTGCCGGAGGTCAAGCCGGAGAAGACGTACACCGTCAACTTCGACGGCAAGGAGTGGGCGTCCGTCATCAACTGGATCGCCGACGAATCCAAACTCACCCTCGTCGGCGAGGAGAAGGCGGTCGGCACCTGCAGCATCAGGTCCAGCCGCGCGTACACGCTCGGCGAACTGCTCGACCTGTGCAACGAGACGCTCGCGCAGCAGAAGCGAATTCTCATCCGCGCCGAGCAGACGATCCGCGTGTGGCCGGCCGACAAGCCGCTGCCGCATCTGTACATCAAGCCGGTCGAGCTGACCGACCTGCCGAAGAAGGGCAAGTCCGAGATCGTCAAGGTCGTGCTGACGGTGAACAACATCCTCGCCG
>JAYTTN010000637.1:0-1122 GCA_043745295.1 Fimbriiglobus sp.
GGGCACGCCGGCACGGGGTGGGCGGGTCGGGGGCGGAGACGCGGCGGCCGGTCCGGCGACGGCGGAGGAGTTATGGCCAAGACCGTGACAAGTGACCTACTAGTGTCCCGAGTCGGAAGTCCGTTCGCAAACCCTCTTGATGCGGTCGAGGATGGCATCGGCATCGGCAACCCACGCGAACGGCTTCGGGTCGGCGTTGTGGGCGGCGAGGTAGTCGGTGATCGCTTTCTCCAACGACGCGACGCTCTTGAACGCCCCGCGGCGGATGCGCTTCTCGGGGATCGCGGCGAAGAACCGTTCGATCTGGTTCAGCCACGAACTGCTGGTCGGGATGAAGTGCAGGTGGTAATCGGGGTGCCGCAGGAACCACCGCTTGACCGCCGGCGTCTTGGGGGTCGCGTAGTTGTCGAGAACGATGTGGACGCTCACGCCCGGTTCCTTCTCCAGGCTGGCGTCCACGTGGTCGAGGAACTTCAGGAACTCCTGGTGGCGGTGCCGGCGGTGGCACTGGCCGATGACGTGGCCGGTCGCCACGTTCAACGCGGCGAACGGCGAGGTGACGCCGTGGCGGACGTAGTCGTGCGTGCCGCGTTCGGCCTGGCCCGGCGTCATCGGCAGGATCGGCTGGGTGCGGTCGGGCGCCTGCACCTGGCTCTTCTCGTCCACCGACAGCACGATCGCCTTTTCCGGCGGGGCGAGGTACAGGCCGACGACGTCGCGGACCTTCTCGACGAAGAACGGATCGGTGGACAGCTTGAAGGTGTCGTACAAATGGGGCTTGAGTTCGAAGGCCCGCCAGATGCGGCTGACGGCCGATTGCGACATCCCGGCCGCCTTCGCCATCGCGCGGGTGCTCCAGTGGGTGGCATGGGCGGGCTTGGTTTCCAGCGTCCGGGTGACGACCCGTTCGACCTCGGCATCGGCCACAGTGCGGGGGCTCCGGGCCGCGGTTCGTCGACGAGGCCGTCGAGCCGCTTGGCGACGACCGTGTTGCACGGTTCGTCGGCGCAGGCCAGGACGATGTGGGCGCGGAGGGCGAGCCGTTGGGTGCTCTTGGGTCGACCGGCCCAGGTGGTGAGTTTGCGGCGCTCGTCGTCGGACAGGGCGAGTTCGGGCTTCGGG
>JAYTTN010000638.1:0-1121 GCA_043745295.1 Fimbriiglobus sp.
TCGGCGGCGACGGCGGGCACCGCACGGAGGTGCCGGTGATCGGGGCCGTGACCGTCTCGCCGGTTGCCCACCGGCTCGGGTTCTACCTCGCCACGGCGGCGGACGGGTACTTCGGGGCCTGGCGGGTGGTCGCGTTCCTGCGGAACCTGCTGCGGCACCTGCCGGGCAAGGTGGTCGTGACCTGGGACGGGGGCGGGAACCGCAAGGGGCCGGTGGTCCGGGATTTCCTCCGCCGGAACGAGCGGCTGCGGCTGGAGCGGTTGCCGGCGTACTGCCCGGACCTGAACCCGGCGCAGGCGGTGTGGTCGTGGCTGAAGTGGGGCCGTCTAGCAAATTACGTGCACGACGCGCTGACGGACCTCGACGACTGGGCCGTCGAGGTCCTCGTGGAACTGAAGGACAACCCCCGAGGGTTACGGGTGTCGTGGGCGCGGTCCGACGTGCCGTTCCCGGCAACCCCAGTCATGCAACCCGGACAACCTGCGAGTCAGTAGCCGTGGTGTCGCTCACGCCCGTGCCGGCTTCGGCCGCGCGTCGCGGTCGCGTCAGCGGGTGCCGGGTTTCTCCTTCTTCAGGGGCAGCGTGTACAGGTACACGGGCCGCTCCACGTCGTCCTCGTCGGAGGTGACCTTGAGCACCCTGTCTGCCGTCACGCCGGGGATGGGAAACGCGTGCGACACGACCCGCGACCCGTCCTTCAGTTTGCCGAGTTTGGGGATCAGCTTCTCGCTCATCGCCGGCAGGATGTAGAGCGCGACCACGGTCGCGCTTGAGAAATCGGCCTCGAACAGGTCGCCGTGCTCGAACGCCACCAGTTCCTCGACGCCGGCCTTCTTCGCCCGGTCACGCGACGCGGCCACCAGTTCCTTGTCGATCTCCACGCCGACCGCCTTGCAGCCGTGGGCCCTCGCGGCGGCGATCACGATGCGGCCGTCGCCGCTGCCGAGGTCGTACACGATGTCCCCCTTCTTCACGGCGGCCAGGTCCAGCATCTGCCGCACCACGTCCGGTGGGGTGGGCACGAACACCGCGTCGGGCACCTTCTTCCGCGCGTCCGGGTCGCGCACGTCGTAGCACAACAGCGCGTCGTAGTCGCGGACGTACAGGTGCCCGTTGGCGAC
>JAYTTN010000639.1:0-4173 GCA_043745295.1 Fimbriiglobus sp.
CCCTTCAGGTCGAACGCGGCCGCCCCCTTGAGGGTGTAGGTGCTGTTCGCGTCGGCGTAGGTGGCCCGCAAGTCGGTCGCGGTGAACGTCAGGCCGCCGACGGCGATCTTGGCATCGACGCTGAAGTCGGCGCTCGCGACGGTGCCGCCCGTGAGGACCAGCCCGGCGGTCGATTTGCCCCCGAAGGTCACGCCGACCGTGCTGCCCTTCAGGTCGAACGACGCCCCGCCGCGGACCGCGTAGGTGCTCGTGGCGTCGGTGTAGGTCGCGGCCAGGTTGACGGCCTTGAAGGTCAGCCCGCCGAGCTTCACGTCGGAGTTGACCGCGAACGCCGCGCTCGTGACGGTGCCGTCGGCGATGACCAGGCCGGCCGTCGCGGCGTCGCCGAAGTTGACCGCCACCGTGTTGCCCTTCAGGTCGAACTCGGCGGTGCCCTTGAGGGTGTACGTATTCGTCGCGTTGTCGAAGGTCGCCGCGAGGGCCTTGCCCTTGAACGTCAGGCCGCCGAGCTTGAGCGTCGAGTTCGCCGTGAAGGCCGCGTTGGTCACGACGCCGTTGGCGACCGTCAGGCCGGCGGTCGCGCCGTCGCCGAAGTTCACCGCGACGGTGTTGCCCTTGAGCGCGAGGCCGGCGGTGCCCTTGAGGGTGAAGGTCGCGGCGGGGCGGTCGTAAGTCCCGAGTAAGTTTTGGGCGGTGAAGGTCAGCCCGCCGAGTTTCACGTCGGCGGTCGCCTTGAGGTCGAACTTCTGCGCGACGCCGCCCACGAACACCGCGCCGGGGACGAACTTGCTGGCGTCGTTCACGTCGTACTGGCCGCTGGAGACGTCCACCGGGCTGCCGGCGAGCGTGACTTTCGCCTGGCCGGCGACTTCGACCTGGCCCGCGGCCGTGGTGATGCGGACGTAGCCGCCGACGTTGGGCTGCGAGGCGTTGGCCCCGGCCTTGAAGGCCAGCCCGCCGACGCTGAAGCCGCCGCTCGCGCCGAGCTGGAAGCCGCCCTCGACCGTCGCGGTCGAGAAGGTCGCGCCGGCGTCGGCCGGGGCCGTGACGAACTTGCCGAGGGCGACGTTCGCCAGCTTGATGCCGCCGAAGTCGGCGATGCCGAGGCTGCCGGCCAGCCCGAGCTTGTCGGCGCTGCTGACGCGGAAGCCGGAGGGCGTCAGCGTGAACGGCCCGACGGGGACCGCCTGACCGTTGGCGTGGGGGGCCGCCGCGGCGGCCGCCGGGATCGTGTCGGCGACGGTCTGCGTGTCGTCCTTGCCGGCGAAGAGCGGCAGCGGCGCGCCGGAGGTGATCGCGCTGACGCCGGCGGTCCAGGTGAACGGCGAGGCGGCGGTGCCGGTGTCGGTGACGGAGCCGCCGCCGTCGAGCGTGAACAGGGGCTGGAACGCCGCGGCCCCGACCGGCGTCAGGCCGACGCCGACCGCCGCCACGCCGCTGTCGTACTTGGTGCCGCCGCCGGCGGCCGACGTGGTGAAGGTGCCGGGGATGTCGAAGCGCAAGCCCGACACATCGACGAAGGCCGGGACGACGCGCTCCTCGAGCGGCGTCACGCCCAGCACCGTCCGCGTCGGCTTGCGTGATTTGATCTGAGAGCGTTTGAACAACGAACGGGCGACACTACGAGTCGAGTAAGTCTGCGGCATGGCGAGGGGACTTTCCGAGATGACTGTCCGCCGAGGCGGGGTGGGTCGGCGCGACCCAGGTCGAATAGGTAAGGCGGCTCCCGCGTCTGGTCGGCGAGTATATCACAGCGATCGCGCAGTGGCGGAGGGGTTTTGTCGGAATCGCTCAAGTCGTCGGCCAGACAGGCGCGGGCTTAGGCCCACGAGGCGTCGGCGGTGCGCGGGGCGACGCCCAGGGCCGCCGCGGCCTCGCTGACAGTCAGGCCGAAGAAGTAGCGCAGCGGCACCAACGGCAGCCCGAATGGGCCGTTCGAGGCGGCCCCGGCCGCCGGCGGTAACGACAACAAGGACAACGGCACGACGACATCCGGCCAGACCGTCCGCAGCACCCCGGTGACCCTCGGTGGCGAGGGCGGCATCCTCAACAACTCCATCGACTTCGGCGGGTACCTGCCGCTCTCGCTCGGCAACCGGGTGTGGGACGACCTGAACAACGACGGCCTGCGCGACGCCGGCGAGCCGGGCCTGGCGGGCGTCACCGTCACGCTCGTCACCGCCGGGAACGCATCGGTCGCCACGGCCGTCACGGACAAGGGCGGCTACTACCTCTTCACCAACCTGGACCCCAACGGCTACTACGTCGAGCTGAGTGGCCTGCCGGCGACGTACGTGTCGAGCACCGGCGCGGCCGGCAGCGTCGGGCCGTTCGAGGGCCTCAGCACGCCGTCCGGCGACACCAACGTCGATAACGACGACAACGGCACGCAGGTCGGGGCGGTCGTGCGGAGCACCGTCGTCACGCTGGCGGTCGGCACCGAGCCGACCGGCGAGACGGACATCGGCATCCAGCCGAACAACGCCTCCGACGCGAACACCAACCTGACGCTCGACCTCGGCCTGACGCGGACCTACTGCCTCGGCAAACGCGTCTGGCTCGACGTCAACAACGACGGCCGCCTCAACGCCGGCGAGTCGGGGATCGACGGCGTCACCGTCCGGCTGCTCGACGCGGCCGGCAACGCGATCGTTAGCCCGGCGGCGTGCCGGTGACCACCGTCACGGCCAACGGCGGCTACTACCGCTTCGGCGGCCTGCCGGCCGGCGACTACCGCGTCCAGGTCGACGGCTCCGGGCCGCTGCCGGGCTACCGCAGCAGCACCGGGGCGAGCGGCGTCGCCGGGACGGCCGGGCCGTTCGAGGCCGCCCCGACGCCCGACAGCGACATCGACAGTGACGACAACGGCACGCAGTTCGGGGCTAACGCCCGCAGCGGCGTCGTGACCCTCGGGCCGGGCAACCCGGAGCCGACCGGCGAGACCGACCTGGGGCCGGGCGACCGCGCCGCCGCGCCGGACGCCCAGTCGAACCTCACCGTCGATTTCGGCTTCTTCCGGCCGATGTCGCTCGGCAACCGCGTCTTCGTCGACGCGAACAACGACGGCAAGTTCGGCCCCGGCGACTCGGCCCCGGCCCGCCCCGTGACGCTGAACCTGCTCGACGGCTCGGGCAAGGCGGTCGTCGACGGCACCGGCAAGGCTGTGACGACGGTGACCAACGCCATGGGCTACTACTCGTTCACCGGGCTGAACCCCGGCCGGTACCAGGTCGGCGTGTCGGCGGGCAACTTCGCCCCCGGCAACGCGCTCGCCGGCAAGCTCAGCAGCACCGGCGGCGGGGCCGGCACGCTCACCGGCCCCAACGAGCCGGCCCCGGCGACCCCCGCCGATAACTCCGACAGCGGCACGGCGGCCCTCGGCGGCGTCTTGTCGCCGGTGGTCACGCTGACCGACGGCACCGCCCCGACGGGCGAGGCCGACGCGGCCACGCTGCCCGACAGCACGGCCGACGCCGACAGCAACCTGACGGTGGACTTCGGCTTCTACCAGCCGATCACCCTGGGCAACCTGGTCTGGAACGACCTCAACAACAACGGCACCCGCGACGCCGGCGAGCCGGGGTTGGCGAACGTCCCCGTGCGGCTGTACAACGCCGCCGGGGCGCTCCTCGGCAGCACGACGACCGACGGCAACGGCGACTACCTGTTCGCGAACCTGACCCCCGGCGACTACTCGGTCGAGGCCGACCTGCCGGCCGGGTTCAAGTCGAGCACCGGGGCCAACGGCAAGCCGACCGGGCCGTTCGAGCCGGCCCCCAGCCCGAACAACGGCGTCGATAACGACGACAACGGCACCGCGACCGCCGGCCGGACGGTGCGCAGCTCGCCGGTGACGCTGGTGGCCGGCGGCACCAACGGCAACCTGACGGTGGACTTCGGCGGCTTCGTGCCCCTCTCACTGGGGGACTTCGTCTGGATCGACGCCAACAACAACGGCGCGTTCGACGCCGGCGAGAAGGGCCTGAGCGGCGTCACTGTGAACCTGTACGCCGACGCCAACGCCGACGGCGTGCCCGACAGCTTTGCCCCCCTGGCGAGCGCGGTCACGGACGGCAGCGGCAACTACCTGTTCACGAACCTCGGCCAGGGCACCTACGTCGTCGGCCTGCCGACGGGCGGGGCACTCGCCGGCCTGAACAGCAGCAGCGGCAC
>JAYTTN010000640.1:0-1119 GCA_043745295.1 Fimbriiglobus sp.
GGGGATCGTCATGAAGGGCGGCGTGCTGACCATCCACGAGGACTACTTCCTGCTCACCGGCGGCATCGAGCGGTGGCTGTACCGCGTCGCCCGCAAGCACGCCGGCCGCCAGGAGGTCGGCTGGCAGTTCACCATGAGGCAGCTGTACGACAAGTCCGGCTCGACCGCCCGCTTCTCCGACTTCGCCCTGGACATCCGCAAGCTGGTGGAGGCGAACGGCCTGCCCGAGTACGCGATGACGCTGCACCGCAACGACGCCGGCGACGAGTTCGCGAACTTCCTGCGGCGGAGCCGGCTGGCCGTCACCGACCCGGCCCACCGCGGCGAGCGGAACCCGCGGCGGTCGGTCGTCCCGGCGATGGACGCCATCCTCGACGAATCGACGGCGTGCCCGACCCCGGACACGGCCTATTAGGCGCACCGACGCCCGCGATCCGCGTCCCTCCCCCTCGAAACGGAACGACTTTCCACTCCGGACGCGTCGAAACGGCGGAAAACGCCGGGCGGAACCGCGTTTTCCGCCGCCGAATCGCCCTCCTCGGCCCGTCGGCGAGCGGATTCGCGCGCGTCCCGCCACACGGCCTTTCGGGCGCACGCTCCGGGGCGGATGTGGAGGCGAGTTATCCACAGGCCGGTCGGAGGGGCACGGCCGATCAGGCGCAACCGGCACGGCCGATCGGGCGCACGAACCCACGGCCGATTAGGCGCAGCGATTCGGCCTATCAGGCGCACCGGCGGTCGGATTCGCGCGACAAGTCAGCGGCTTGCGCGACCCTTAACTGCTTAACTCAAGCATCTCTTATAACGCTTCTAACGGACGCGGCCTGGGGATAACTCGCCGCGTCCGGGGTCGCGGGTGTCGCGGCGTTCGCGGATCGTCTCGCGTGGCGCGTTCGCGGAGAGTGCGAAAGGGGCATTCGGGGGAAGGGAAGGTCGGGACTCGGCTCAACCCCCCTCGGCCGTGCCGCGGGAAAGCCCCTTGCGGCGGCGGAACGAGGCCTCCGGCTCCCTCCCCACCCGCCCCTCCCCTTCGCGTCTCGACGACCCGTTTCCGCGAGACGTCAACGGATCCGTTCGGGATGATGTTCCGTCGGCGCGGGCGGTTTAGGGGATGTACCC
>JAYTTN010000641.1:0-15762 GCA_043745295.1 Fimbriiglobus sp.
CAGCAACCGGGTGAGGGCCGCATCCCGCGGCGCTCGAGCGCGCGGCGGGGGGGATGCGGTTGTTGTTCGGAGTCCGGGGGGTGGCGGCAAGCCGATCCGACTCCGATACAATCGGCCAAGCGACCCGCGACAGCGAGAGGGAGGGGGAAATGATCGCCGAATACCGCGACCTGCTGCTGCTGATGGCCGCCGTCGGCGCGGCCTGCGCGGTGCCGGGCGTGTTCCTGGTGCTGCGTCGCATGGCCATGGTCGCCGACGCCATCAGCCACGTCCTGCTGTTCGGCATCGTCGTGACGTACTTCCTCGTCCGCGACTCGTCGTCGATGTGGCTCTACGTCGGCGCGGCCGCCAGCGGGGTGCTGACCGTGGCCCTGGTGGAAGCGCTTCAGCGGACGAAGCGGCTGAAGGCGGACGCCGCTATCGGGCTGGTGTTCCCGCTGCTGTTCAGCGTCGGCGCGCTGCTGGCCACGCTGTTCCTGCGCAACACGCATTTAGACGTGGACCGCGTGTTACTCGGCAATCCGACCGTCTCCCCGTTCGACCGACTCACGCTGTTCGGCGTCGATTTGGGGCCGCGGTCGATGGTGGTCATGGGCGGGCTGTTCGCGTTGAATGCGCTGCTGGTGCTGGCCTTTTACAAGGAGTTGAAGCTGTCCACGTTCGACGCCGGCCTCGCCGCCGCGCTCGGCTTCCTGCCGGGGCTGCTGCACTACGGACTGATGACGGTCGTGTCTCTGACGGCGGTAGCGGCCTTCGACGCGGTCGGCCCGGTCGTGGTGGTGGCGCTGTTCGTGGTGCCGGCGGCCACGGCCTACCTGCTGACGGATCGGCTGGCGGTGATGCTGATACTGGCGGTGCTGATCGGCGTCGGGTCTGCCGTCGCGGGCACGCTGCTGGCCATCGCCGCCAACGCGAACGTGGCCGGCGCGGTGGCGACGCTGCTCGGCGGGGTGTTCGCGGCGGTGTTCGTCGTCGCGCCCCGGCGGGGGTTGCTGGCCCACGTCGTGCGGCGGACGCGCCAGCGACGGGCCTTCCACGAGACGATGCTGGCGATCCACCTGTACCAGCACGAGGGGACGGCGGTGGAGGCGGACGAGTCGCGGGACGACGGGTTGCACCGGCACCTGCACTGGCTGCCGGGCGAGGTGAAGACGGTCACGACGCGCGCCGAGCGGCACGGCCTCGTCACCCGCGCCGGCCCGCTGTGGAAGCTAACCCCTACCGGCCGCGAACTGGCCGCTGCGACCTTCGGAAGGTGAGAAGGAGTGTTGTTGGCCCCGGCGATGACGTTTGCGATTTTCCATTTTGTGGCACCGGCCGCCGGGCCGGTGCCACAAGAAGTTGAGCAGTTCGGACACCGCCGCTCCGTCCCCGACGAGGGCCGGGGTGAGGTTCTCGACGGTCACGCCGCGAGCTTGGCGAACTTCTCCAGGGCGTCCACCAACTCGTCCTCGTCCGGGAAGACGCCGGTTTGCAACTTGGAGTAGACCAGCTCCCCGTTGACGGTCAGCTCGAAGCACCCGCCTTTGGACGGCACGAGTTCGAACCCGTCGATCTTGCCGGGATACGCGGCGGTGAGTTTCTCCCTCAAACTGAGGGCGCGGGGGTAATACCCTCACATCGTGCAGTACTTCAACTCGACGTTCATCAGAGCACCTCGGGGGAAAACGAACGACGCCCGCGGAACCCCGCGGGCGTTCAAAGGCATTGTAGGCCGACTCGCCGGAATCATGCCGGGATACCGGGCACCCGGCGGAGGAACGGCTCCAGCCCGTTCGTGTACAGCACGACGTAGGTGATCCCCTTCTCCGTCGGGTGCCGCACGACGTAGCTCTTCCAGACGCTCCCCTCGAAGCCGCGCGCGTCGGCCGTGTTCAGTTGCCCCTCGCGGACGACGAACAGCCGCGCCTGTTCGGGGCCGTTCTGGAACACCACCACCGGCACGTCCCGCCCACTCAGTTCGCCCTTGCCGTGGAAGACGTAGTGCCGGAAGTCGAGGTCCACCGCGAACGGGAATTCGGCGGGCAAGTCCTGCTTGGTCAGCCAGTCGCGGACGGCGGTCTCGCGCTCGCGCGACTCCCAGCCCTGTTCGGTGGCCAGGACGAGTTCCGCCGTGTCCACCACCGGGCGGTATCGCCAGATGCCGCCGACCACCAGACCGACGGCCAGGAGAACGCCAGCGGCCAGGGCGGCGGTGCGATACGCCGACCGCCGCCACAGCGCCCCGCGCCGGGCGTAGGCCGTCATCAGGAGATTGTCGTGCAGGTTAGCCGGCACCGGCACGGCGGTCATCGCCGACGCGAGGGCCGAGTCGAACCCCGACAGTTGGGTCGCCAGCGCGGCACACGCGGCGCAGCCGGCGACGTGGCGATCCAGCGCGGCCTGATCGTCGATCCCGCGATCCGCGCGGCCGAGCGTGAGCAGCAGTTGAGAGAGGTTACAATCCATCGGATGCCCTCCGTGGGGCGTCGGCCTCAAGGTCCGGTTCGTGCGGAGCCAACCGGCTCCGCAGGTACGCCTTCCCTCGGGCCAACCGCGACATCACCGTGCCGATGGGCAAATCCAACTGCTCGGCGATGGCGCGATAACTGAAGTCTTCAAAATAGAACAAGATCAAGGGGGTGCGGAACGTCTCGTCGAGGTCGTTCAGCGCCGCTTGCAGGTCGTTCGAATCGACGGCCGGCACCTCGTCGGGTGGGGCCGCCGCCACGTCCGCGACCGAATCCAGCGGCACCGTCCGCCGCTTGCGGTCGTCCCGCACCCGGTGCAAGTAGGCGTTCCGCAGAATCCGGAACAGCCACTGCCGGGCGTGGTCCGCCTGCCGGAGTTGATGCAACCGGGTGAGGGCCTTCCCGAAGGTCTCTTGAACGAGATCCTCGGCGTCGGCCGCCGCCCCGGACAACCGGTACGCATAGCGGTAGAGCGATTCGTAATGCGAGTCGATCAGTTCCCGCACGCCGGGTGATCCCATGCTGGCACCGCCCTCAAGATGTTCGACACGGCCGGGAACGGTTTATTCCCGACTCCGCCGAAAAGCTGTTCGTCGGCCGCCGGAGAATCTGGCGGGAACCGAATACCCGGACGGCCGGAGTAGACTTTTCAAAACTCGCAACTGAAACCCCGACAAGAGGATACGGATCGAATCGGGGTCGAAAAGGAATTTCGCGGGAATAAACCCCCGCCTTGTGTATCTATGAGCGTGAGGACACCCCGGAGAGTTCCGGGTAGCCAATGTTTACGCGGCGGCTGTCCGAAACCTGTGACCCTGCTTCTGGAGAATGACCATGAAGAAGATCCTGTCCCTGCTCGCCGTCCTGGCCCTCGGCACCACCTTCGTCGCCAGCGTCGGCTGCGGCGGCGACAAGAAGACCGAGCCCACCAAGAAGCCGGCGTAAATCGACTTCTCGCCCACGCGAGACACGACGAGCCGACCGGGACTTCCGGTCGGCTCGTCGTATTTTGACCACATCGCTTAACCCGTCCGGGAGTCTTTCCCATGCTCCGCCGCGCCAGTCTTCTGCTCCTGTTGCTCTCCTCGCTCGCGGCAGGTTGTGGTGGTACACCCAAAGGCGGGAACCAAGACCTCGACCGCCCGAAGCCGACCCCGTCGACCAACCGGTGAATCCGCCCGTCACTTCGACAGCCCGCGCGTCAGCGCGTCCATCGGCTTGGCCATCGCGAACGGGATGAGCAGGCCGAAGCCGACGAGCAGCGTCAGCGAGACCGCCGCGATCGCGCTGCCAAAGGTCCGCAGGCCGAAGGCGTGCCGCACCAGCAGGACCGTCCCGCACAACCCCGCCAACACCGCCGGCAGCAGAACCAACCAGTACGCGACGACGAAGCTCGACGCCTGGATGACCCACCGCGAAAGCGTCGGCAGTTGGAGGCCGAACTCGTCGAAAATTCTCTTCTGCCCCGGCACGTAGAACAGTAGCGCGGCGGCCACCGCCGTCGTCGCGGCCGAGAGCAGTGCCAGCCAGATGCCGGTGAGCACCCACGACGGGGAACGGGTTTGGCGCACGGGCGGCTCCTCGGGTGTCGTTGATCGTGCCCGCATGGGTCTTGTCTCGTCGGGCATCGCCTCTCATCCCGCCCCCCTGTCATACCGAGTGGCAGGGATTCGTCGTCCGCTCCACTCCCCCCGCGCGGGGGAAATCCGGTACAACAGTACCGATCCCCAGCGCCTCTCGGCTCCGACCCGGAACCGCCGATGTCCGACCCCATCGCCCGCTACCACGACCTCCTTTCGGACGGCACCGTCGCCGCCGACTCGCAGGAAAGGCTGGACACGCTGCAAGCCGCGCGGGGGTTGTTCTTCGGCACCCGCCCGGTCTGCTCGGTGCTTCGGCCGCGGTTCCTGTCGGTGCCGCAGTACGCCTTCCTCCGCGACCGCGTGAAGGTGCTGCTGCCGGCGTTCCAGACGGCCTACGACCGGGCGATGGCCGACCCGCAGTTCCGCAAGCAGTTCGGCATGCTGCCGTGGGAGGAGCAACTCCTCGACATCGAACCGGGGTTCAAGAATCCCAGCCCGACCAGCCGGTTCGACAGCTTCTTCGTGTCCGAAACCGAACTGAAGTTCACCGAGTTCAACACCGAGACGCCGGCCGGGGCCGGGTACTCGGACGCTCTGGCCGAGATCTTCTACGCCATGCCGGTGTTCCAGGAGTTCCAGCGGCAGTTCGACTGCAAGCCGATCCCCGACAAGCCCGGCGTGCTGCACGCGCTGCTGGACGCCTACCACCAGTGGCGGGGCACCCGGAACGACCCGCCGCGGATCGCCATCCTCGACTGGCGCGAGGTGCCGACGTTCTCCGAGTTCGTCCTCTTTTACGACTACTTCCGCAGCCTGGGCATCGACGTGCGGAACGTGGACCCGCGCGACGTGGAGTACGTGGACGGCAAGCTGATGTGCGGCGAGTACCACATCACGCTCATCTACAAGCGGGTGCTGATCTCGGAACTGATCGAACGCGGCGGCACGGATCACCCGGTGGTGCGGGCGGTGCGGGACGGGGCGGTGTGTATGGCGAACACGTTCCGCTGCAAAATCCTGTTCAAGAAGGCCAGCTTCGCGGTGCTGTCGGACGAGGCGAACGCGAGCCTGTTCACCGCCGAGCAGCTGGCCGCCATCCGCGATCACATCCCGTGGACGCGGGTGCTGACCGAACGCAAGTCCACTATCGATGGCGACCCCATCGACCTCGTGCCGTTCGTGCTGGCGAACAAGGACCGGCTCGTGCTGAAGCCGAACGACGACTACGGCGGCAGGGGGATCGTCCTCGGCTGGACGGTCGATCCGCCGGTGTGGGAGCAGGCGGTGAAGTCGGCGCTGGAAGCGCCGTATGTGGTGCAGCAGAAGGTGAACCTGCCCTACGAGCCGTTCGCCGGGTTCGACGGCGGCAAGCTGCAAGTGCTGCCGCGGATGCTGGACACCAACCCGTTCGTCGCGTTCGGCACGCACATGCACGGCTGCCTCACCCGCATCAGCACCGAGGCGCTGCTGAACGTGACCGCCGGCGGCGGCAGCACCGTGCCGATGTTCCTGATCGAAGAGCGGTGACGTGCGGCGAATCTCTCGGGCAGTACACCACGTCCGGCTACTGCCCAGGCACATTCGTCATCTCTGCACCTTCGCTGCCTTAGCGCGCTCGGTGGCCTCTCAGTGCCGAACGAACAAGTTCAGCCGACGGCGGGGCATGATTCGTTTCTGGAACTCCAAGCTCACCGGTGCCCCCCACCGCTGCCGAGAGAGGCGGTCGTCGCGGAATCGCCCCGACCTTCCCCGCCGCACATTCGCATTCTCGCCTTGCCAGACTTCCCGCGCCCGGCTATCGACCGCCATCGAACCGCATCCCCGATCCGCCCGTCGGAGGCTACGCCGTGGCCGTCGAGCCGTCGGCGCTGGTGGTGGAAACGTCGCACCTGACGAAGATCTACCAGAACCGCCACATCGCGCTGAACGACGCCACCGTCTCCATCGAGCCGGGCACGGTGGTCGGCTTGCTCGGCCCGAACGGGGCCGGCAAGACCACGTTCCTGCGGCTGATCCTCGGCCTGCACCGGCCGACCGCCGGCTGGGCCAAGGTGTTCGGCCGGCCCATGCACCCGAACGCGGCCGACCTCCGCCGGCGGATCGGGTACATCCCGACCAACCCGCAATTCCCGAAAGGGATGACGCCGATCACGTATTTGGACTACATCGGCCGGCTGTTCGGCATGCCCCGCGACGACCGCAAGCCGAAGTTCGCCGCCCTCATCCGCGCGGTGGATTTGCTCGGTCATGCCGGCGAACCCATCGCCTACTTCACCCCCGGCATGACGGCCCGCCTCGCCGTCGCCGCCAGCCTGATCAACGAACCCGACCTGCTCATCTGGGACGAGCCGACGCACGGCCTCGACATCGAAGCCCGCCGCAGCATGTTGGAACTGATCAAGCGGCTGGCCGCCGACAAGACGCTGATCCTGAGCAGCCACAACCTGAGCGACGTGGACGAGGTGTGCAACCACGCCACCGTGCTGAACAAGGGGCAACTCATCTTCCACGGCAGCTTGCAGGAACTGAAAGGCCGCATCCGCAAGAACCACTACGAGCTGGACATCGAGGGCGACCAGAAGTCGATCACGAAGTCCGTGCAGCAGGTGCGGGCGATGAAGGAAGTCCTGTCGGCGCTGCTGCGGCACCGACGGCTGGAGCTGAAGCTGACCGACGACGTGATCAACACCGCCGTGATGGCGATGATCTTCCAGACTTTGTGCGACAACAAGGTGAGCCTGGTCAGCGTCCGCAGCGTCGGGATGCAGACCGAGCAGGCGTACCTGGACATGGTGGAGAAGGAAGAGCAGCGGGGGTTCACCCGCCTGTACGCGCCGGCCGAAGCGGCGTAACCGGGCGCGGGGTTCGGGGGAAAAACCAGTCCACGGGTCAAATTTTCATTGCAACCGACGTACACTTAGTGTACATGTATGCGACCGGGACTTTCCCCGGCCCTTGCCCCGTTCTGGAGACCCGCCGATGGCCGCGAACTCGATCCCCGCCGGCTACACCCCCCTCACCCCGTACCTGTACGTCGGCAGCGCGGCGGAGGCGATGGCCTTCTACGCGAAGGCGTTCGGCGCGACCGAGGTGCTGAAGCTGACCACGCCCGACGGCGGCATCGCGCACGCCGAGATGGACTTCTTCGGGGCGAAGGTGATGTTCGCCGACGAGAACCCGGCGTGGGGGAACAAAAGCCCGAAGACGCTCGGCGGCACGTCGGCCGGGTTCGCCCTGTACGTGGACGACTGCGACGCCGTGTTCGCCTGGGCGGTGGCCGCCGGCGCGACGGTCAAGATGCCGGTGGCCGACCAGTTCTACGGCGACCGCAGCGGCAGCGTGACCGACCCGTTCGGCCACGTCTGGACCGTCGCCACGCACCAGAAGGACATGACCCCGGCCGAGATGCAGGCGGCCATGGACGAGTGGATGAAATCGATGCCCGCGCCGGCCGCGTGAATCGGAAGTAGGTCGCGGTCGAGCCGGCCGGAGGTCGGCGAGGCCCGACAGCCGACCACGTCGGGGGACGAACCCCGGCGGAAGTTTCCTCGCTTGGGCGGCTGGATGTCGGGCCTCGTTCCCCTGCGGGGAACTTCGACCGCGACCTACAACCCGACCCGCACAGTAGGGTTCTCGTATGGACGCGCCCGCCCCGATCATCCGCTTCAACCGCCTGCTGCCGTACTGGGCGGTGCTGCAAACGGACGTGCGCCAGACGCTGCGGAGCTGGGTGTTCCGCCTGTGGGTGATCCTGTCGCTGATCGCGGCGGCGGGGTACGGCCTGTACAAAATCGGCATCCACCGCGAAGCGGGCATCGTCCAATCCGCGTCGATGCAGACCGGCGACCTGATGCGGGGTGTCGCCGCCGCCAGCCTCGCGCTCATCGCGCTGCTCGCCGTCAGCGCCGTCAGCATGGAGCGCACGACGGTCGCCGACGCCGTCCTCAGCCGGGGCATCAGCCGGCACCAGTACTTCCTGGCCAAGTGGCATTCGCGGTCCCTCGTGGTGGTCGTCACGCTGGCGCTCATGGCGCTAGGCGTCCTGACCGGCTACCACTTCCTGCTCGACCCGGACGTGACCTGGCGCGGCGGGATCGCCGCCACCGCCATCGCCGCCGCCGTGCTGGCCGCCGTCGTCGCCTGGGGCGTCACCGTCGGCGCGCTGGCCAGCGGCACCGTCATCGGCATCACCCTGTTCTGGCTGGTGCTGTACGGCGTCATCGTCGTCTGCTCGTTCCTGCCCGACCCGTTCCCGTCGCCCACGTTCGTCATCGCCAAGATGCGGGCCGTGCTGCGGGGGCACTTCGACGAGGCGGAGGTGGTGAAGGTGGCCGGCGGGTTCGTCGCCCTCGGCCTCGTCGGGGCCGTCATCGGGCTGATCGGCTTCGGCCGCAAGGATGTGTGACATGACGACGCTCGTCCGCCATGCCGTGATGACGCTCAGCCTCCTCGCCGGCCCCGCGTTCGCGCAGCCCCAGATGGGGCCGCGGCTGTCGCCCGGCGGAGTCGAAGTCCTCGGCCCGGCGGTCCCGCCGCCGGCCGCCGCCGCCACGAACGTCCTCGCGCCGCCGGGAACCCCTGCGGAGCCGGTCGTGGCCGCCGACGTGCTGGCCGGCACGCCGGCGAAGTCCGGACAGCAGCACTGGGTGTCGCTCGGCATCACGACCCTCCAGCCGTTCACCACCCGCGTCGGGGTGAAGGTGTGGGACCGGCCGAACGGCTCCCTGTGGCTGGAAGCCTACGGCGGCAGCGAACTGTTCAACTGGATGTACGGCGGCGGCGCGCGGATGCAGTTCACGGCGAAGGAGTTTGGCAACGGCGACCAGTTGATGATCGCGCCCGGCCTCGGCGCGCACGTCCTGCCCAATCAGCGGCGGCTGGTCGAGCGGCGGTATTACGAGGGGGGGTACTATTCCTTCGGCTACTACCAGGATCGCTACGAGAAGAACACGGCCGTCGCCCTCGCCGCCGACGTGGACATCTCGTGGCTGCACGACTTCAGCCCGCACTTCGGCGTCGAACTCGGCTTCAAGCTCGGCCTGGCGGTGCGGGTGAGCGGGGAAATCGAACCCTGGACCCGAGGCGTCCCGAAGACCATGTTCAACTCGAACCTGTACCCGATTGCCAGCTTCTTCTACGGCCTCCGCTTCTGAGGTGATCATGCGCCCCCGCGTCACCCGCATCCCGCGCCGGGTCTGGCTCGCGTCGGCGGCCCTGCACGCCGCCCTCGCCGGCGGGTTGTACCTGCTGCTGCCGACCGGCGCGACGCGCTCCGTTGCCGAGGTGTCGAGCGCAGCGCCGGCCGACACCTTCAGCCTCAGCCTCGCTCTGCCGGGCGATGAACCGCCGGCCGACACGGTGCCCGTTCCGCAGTGGAACCCGCAACCGGATCCGGTGGCCGAACCGGGCCGGCGGCCGCTCCTGACGGCCGTTCCGCCCGCCGTTCCCGTCGATTTGCAGGCGCTCCTCCGCGATCTGGCCGCGCGACCGACACCGGCCGAGGACTTCCCCCTGCCGACAGTCCCGCCGGACGTGCAGCCGGCCACGGACGTGCGACCGGTCGAACACGTCACCGCCGCGAAGCCCGACGCAACCCCGCCGATCAAGGGCGCTGCGAAACTCGCCGGGGGCAAGCCGCTCCACGGCCCGCTGCCGGACGGGGCGGTCGCGGTGTACCTGCTCGACCGCTCGGCCAGCATGGGGTTGAACCGCGACACCTTCGACGCCGCCCGCGCGGCACTGATCGCCACCGCGACCGCGACGGCGAGCGGGTCGAAGTTCCAGGTGCTGACGTACCACGCGACCGCGGCCCCAGTGCTGCGCGGCACGGCGGGGAAGTTGCTCGTCTCGAAGGACGATGTGCTGGCGGATGTCGCCGACGCCGTTGCCGAGTTGAAGGCCGAAGGCGGCAGCGCGCACGAGGTCGGGTTGCGGGCCGCGATCACGCTCGGGGCGGACTACGTCATCTGGATCACGGACGCTTCGGACGACGAACTGGCGACGGCGAAACGGGTGCTGAAGGCGGCGACGAAGCCGGTGGCGGTGTACGTCGCCCGCGCCGCGAACGGCACCGTGGCGGAGCCTGTGGAATTACGGTAACAGGTCCGCCACTCGCAGCGCGTGCGCCGGCGCGTTCAGCGGGACGACCGTGTCGCCGACGCCGAGGGCGAGAGTCGTTCGGTACGCATGTCCGCCGGCCGCGACGGGGGCCGGGTCGCGGAACACCAGGAGTTTCTTGGCGTTCACGTCCGCGACCCAGTACTCGGCGATCCCTTCCTCGGCGTACAACTCGGCCTTCGTGGTGGTGTCGTAGAAGAGCGACGTGGCCGCCGCTTCGACAACGAGAAGCGTGTCGGCGGCGGTCGGGTGGTCGGAGTAATCGAACGGTTTGCCGCGATAGACCGCGAGGTCCGGTTCGGGGTCGGAGTCGGGCAGGGTGACGGGCGACTGTTCGTTCACCCAGCCGAGGCCGGTCGCCTCGAAGGTCGCGTGCAGGGCGACGGAAATCGCTTTCTTCGTGATCGTGTGCGGCCAGTTGACGGCGCTCATTTCGACGATCTCCCCGCGGATGCGTTCCACCCGTCGGCCCTGGAAGTAGCCTAGCTCCGTGAGCTGGCGATACTGCTCGCGGGTGAAGCGGAACGGCCGCGCGGCGCGAAGGCCTGGCGGTGGTGCGAGTGCGGACATGGGGAACCTCACGTTGGAAACGCCGGGTCATGTTAGCCCGCCGCGCCAGCAAGGGGCCGGCAACTTTGGTGGTTCGCCCCTCGCCGGCGCGGCGGGCTGACATCACTTACCACTTCGCCAGCGCGCTCTTGGCCGCGTCCAGCCAGGCAGCATCGTCGTTGTCGTCCAGCGCGGCGAAGTTGTAGCGAATACGGCGGAAGGCCATCTTCAAGAACGCCTGGCCGGCCGTCGCATCGGCGAACTTGTCGGGTTGTGGTTGCGCCGGCGTCGCGTCCAGCCGGGCCAGCGTACAGGCGGCGGCGTACAGATCGATGGCGATGTCGGCGAGGCGCTCGTGTACCAGCTGCGCCTGCACGAACGTGGTCTCGTCCTTCAGCTTCATGAAGACGTGCGGCAGCTTCAGGCCGAACTCGCGGACCAGCCGCGCCAAGATGTAGGCGTCGTCCTTCAGCGCGGCGGACTGAACCGGCACCGTCGGGGCACTGGTGGTCAGCCACGGGGCGAGCAGCTTGGTGCCGACGCCGAGCGCGGCGGGCAGCCGGCGGAAGAAGCCCTTCACCCCGCCGAGCGCCTCGTCCCGCAGCGTCTTCAGGTACTCGCCCGGCGCGCGGCAGCCGACGACGGCGATGAACGCCTTCAGCACGTCGTTCGCCCCCTCGCCGATGGTGTTGATCCGCGCGTCCCGCATCCACCGCTCGACGGGCTGGTCGCAGAAATACCCTTTCCCGCCCCACACCTGGAGCGTGTCGTTGACGATAGTCCACAGGTGTTCGGTGGAGAACACCTTCAGCATTGCAGTTTCCAGCATGTAGTCGTCCGCGCCGCGGTCGATGAACGCGGCGCATTGCGCCGTCATCGCCTCCATCGCGAACGTGTGCGCGGCGGCGAACCCGACCTTCTTCTGCACCATCTGGAACTCGGCCAGCGCCTGCTGGAACTGCCGGCGGTTCTTGGCGTGCGTCGCCATCGCCTCGACGCACACCTTGGCGTGACCGGTGCAGGTCGCCCCGAAGGTGGTGCGGCCGAAGTTCAGCACCGTAAGTGCCGCCTGCAGCCCCCGTCCGAGCTTGCCGAGGATGTTCTCCTTCGGCACCCGCATGTCGGCGAACGTCATCTTGCCGGTGGCGGTGCCGCGGATGCCGCACTTCTCGGCGCGGGCCTCGACCACATGGAAGCCGGGCATGTCGGGCGTGACGAGGAACGCCGTCACCTTGCCGTTCGGGTCTTTCGGGTCGGGTGTACGGGCCATCACCGTGAGGATGTGCGCGATGCCGCCGTTGGTGATGTAGTGCTTGGTGCCGTTCAGGATGTACGCGGTGCCGTCCTCGGTCGGGGTGGCGGTGGTACGGACCCCGCCGGCGTCGGACCCGGCCTCGGGTTCGGTCAGCGCGAAGGCGCACAGTTTCGACCCGTCGAGCAGCCCCGGCAGCCACTTCGCCTGCTGGTCCTCGCTGCCGAACAGCACCAGCGCCCGCACGCCGATGGAGTGGTGCGCGTTCACGAACACGGCGGTGCTGGCGCAGTGCCCGCCCAGGATTTCCATGCACTTCAGGTACTGCTGCTGGTTGAACCCGCGACCGCCGAACGCGGTCGGGATGGTCAGGCCGTACAGGCCGAGCTTGGCCAACCCGTCGATGACCGAATCGGGGATGTGGGCCTCCCGGTCGATCTTCATGTGGTCGATGTGCGCGTCGGCGAACGCCCGCACCTTCGCCGCCATGTCGTCCGACGCGGCCTGCATGTCGGGCGACAGCTTCGGGTACGGGAACAGCACGTCGCCCTTGAACCGGCCGAAGAAGAGCGACTTGGCGAAGCCGAGCTTGTCCAGGTCCGGGCCGAGCATTTCCTCGACCTGCTTCTTCTGCTCGTCGATCTGCGATTGCGTCAGCGCCATGGCGGAACCCCGCGGGAGAGAGGGGGAGGGTATCCGAATTGTAGGCGGTGTGGGGGCGGGCGGGACGGTCGCAAAGACAACCGGAATGCGAGTGGGCCGACTCTTCCACCTCTCCCCGCTGGGGCTGTCAGGGGTAGGTGTCTGGGAAGAAACCCCACCCCCCGTGCCCCTGCCCGTCCCGGAGAGGGGGTGTTCGACAGGGCATCGCGGTCGAAGTTTCGCCGAGGACTTCGGGCACCACAGGGCATTCGCGGCAACGATTCTCGCTCGAACACCCCCTCTCCGGAACGGGGAGGGGGACGGGGGGTGGGGTCTCGAAAACTCGGGAAAAACCGAATACCTACCCCTGACAGCCCCAGCGGGGAGAGGTGGGAAGCATTGGTCATCCCCACAGGTCCACCTACGGTGTCTGCGGCGGAGCGATGATCGCTTTCAGCAACCGCGGGTAGACCGTCCACGCTTCCATGTACGCGGCCTCGAGCGGTACCGGGACGTGGAAGTCCTCGGTCAGGAAGAGCGGCGACGACGGCAGCAGGTCGCCGACGGCCAGCGGATCGACGTAGGCGGTCGGCAGGTCGCCGGCCTCGTAGGACGCCACCGTCAGCGGCTTCGCCGGGTCGAACGCGAACGGGACGTGGCCGTACTCGTCCATGATGGCGGCGTGAATGCCCTCCGGATCGCGCGGCGTAGGCGGGAACAAATCGACGACCATCAGGTGGATGCCCTGGTTCAAAATGTCGGCCGACTTCTCCACGAACGAGCGGAGCGCGTTCCGGCTGTCCTTGTTCCCCGGCGACACGATTTCGATGATCGCCACCACCCGCCCCCGCCCGTGCCGGATGACCACGCGGTCCTTCCGCTTGGCGTAGGTGACGGATTCCAGTTTGGCGATGAGTTTGGCCGACGGCTTGGCCGGCGCGACGGCCACCCCGCTGCCGCCAGCGGTGCGGGGGCGGGTTTGCAGCGTCACCACGTCCGGGATCGGCCGCCCGGTCACTTGCTCCTGCATGGCCGTGAACTCGTCCGGCAGGCCGTCGTTGAGTGCGTCGGCGATGGCCGCCACCCACCGCTGGTGGAAGTGGTGGAAGTCGCCGGCGGTCCCGTTCGTCCAGTCGTGGATAGGCATGGCTCACTCCTCCGAGGATCTTCGAGTATCGTAGGCCGCCGCGTACTTGTGGACCGTCCGCCGGCCGGGTAAGTTACCGTCGGTCCTTCCCTTCCCGGAGTGCGTGCCATGGCCGACGAAATCACCCCCGAAGTGCGGCAGCAGCGGATGAAGGAGTTCCTCAGCATGTTGCCGCTGACGCTGGAGCTGGCCGGCCTGCCGAAGTGCGCGCCGGGCACCCTGTTCAACGACGGCCAGATGGAGGTCCGCGTCACCGTCGTCCGCAACGCCTACAAGCTGGCCCGTCAACTCGTCAAGGACATGGGCGAGACAGGGGTGTAGGCGGGGAGCGCCTCACTCCCGCTTCCGCTTCTCGAAGTCGGCCACGGCGCGTTCCTGGTCGGCCGTCTCGACCGACCCCGGTCGCAGGTCGCGGACGCGGCGGAGGGCGGCGGCGGCGGTCAGCCCCTGGGCCACCCAGAACGCGGCCAGGATCGTCCCGGTGCGGCCCTTGCCGGCGGCGCAGTGGACGGCCACGCCGAGGCCGGTCGCCTTCGCGCGGGTGAGGGTGTCCACGGCGAGGTCGAGCTGGCGGGCGGACGGGGCGGACAGGTCCGGCACCGGGATGTGAACCGTCATGAGACCGGCGTCGTTGACGTACCGGCGGAACGGCGGGTCTTCCGTCAGGGACAGCAGCAAATCGATGCCGTTGCGCCGCAGCCACGCGAGGTCGGCGGCGTCCGGGAACGCCAGCGCGGCGAGGTGGGGCGGATCGACCCAAGTGAAACCCGGCGGCATCGGCGAACCCACGGAGGACGGGCCTGCCAGTATAGCCGGCCCGCCGAACCGGTGCGAAGGACAACCGCACCGTGCCGCCGGGCCTGGGTTGTGTTCGCACGGCAACTATTTCTGCAATTCCGTTCACTTTACTTGACTTCCGTCTATGTGTAGCGCATACTTGTGACGTGACCCCGGACCAACCGGGTTGCACTGCGGCCGTCTCCGTTTGTTAGCCCGCCGCGCCAGCAAGGGGCCAGCCGCCGGAGGGGTTCGCCCCTTGCTGGCGCGGCGGGCTAACAGGACTCTCGCTCGCCAATCGGTTTCGACATCCCTCCGGAGGGCGTCCCGTGCCCGTCAGCGCTCCCAAACCCGTGGATATCGCCTGCCTGCTGCTCGTCGCCAAGGCGCGGCGGGAGCGGCTGCGCGCCCGCTGTCCCGGCGACCGGTTCCGCGCGGCGATGGCCATTCTGAAGCAGGAAAAGGAGCGGATGCGGGGCAAGTGGTCGCTGGATTCGGTCTACGAATGGCCGGACGACGGGGACGAAACCCACGCCACGGCCGGCAGCTCCGCGCCGGCGGTCGAACCGCTGGACGTGGGCGCGTGCGGATTTCCGCCTCCCCACATCGAGGGGAGGTCGGCGGCGCAGCCGCCGGGAGGGGAGATGTGTTCTGCTCGCTCCGCGAGCGGTCTCGGCTTGGCACTCGAAGACCGCTCGCGGAGCGAGCAGAGCACTCAAGCGAAGACTCCCCTCCCGGCCGCGGAGCGACCGACCTCCCCTCGACGAGCGGGTGTAGCAATTGATTTTGGCACCTGGGGATTGGTATGCTTTTCGCACCCCTTCCCCGACCGCGAAGCACGGATGCCGACCCCGACCATCGAGTACGCCACCGACGCCGAACGCCTCCTGCTCGAACGGGCCGTCGCCTACTTCGCCGACCTCCGTGCGCTCGCCCACACCGCCCCCCACGGCACCGTCATCGACGCCTGCGAGGCCCTCGCCCCGACCGGCGGACGCCGACTCCTCCGCGACTCCCTCGCCCGCGCCGTCCAGGCTCGACTGGACACCGCCGACGCCAAAAATAAGTCCCCGGCCAGCGCGGCAAGGGCCGCCGCGCGCGGAACCTCCTGACCGCCCTCGGGCCCGTCCGCCTCACCCGCGCGAATCGCACCTCGCCCGACGGCGACGGCCACTTCCCCGCCGACGACGTGGTCGGCCTCGAACGGATGCCTCACCCGCGCCGCCGAACGCATGGCCGCGTTCG
>JAYTTN010000642.1:0-15760 GCA_043745295.1 Fimbriiglobus sp.
GTGAGCGACGGTCTGAGGTAAGACCGTCGCTCACGCTTCCGGCTCGGATCGAACCGTCCGGGTTCACTTCTTCTCCTTCGGCTTCTCCCACACCCGCTGCATCAGCTCGTAAATCTCCGGCTCGCTGTCCTTCAGTTCGGCGCGGTTGAACGGGAAGAAGTCGTTGCTGCCGAAGTACGCCTCGGTCATCTCGGCGAAGAACTCCTTGTGGTCGGTCAGGCCGTAGTGCTTCACCCGCGCGCCGCTGTGAACCAGCGCCTTCTCGCCCCGGCCGCCCTTCTTGTACGCCTCGTAGGCGGCGATCACGCGCGGGTCGTCGAAGGTCAGCACCTGGTCGTGGTAGGCGTGCGCCAGCTCGTGCAGGATCACCCACGGCTGCTCGCGGACGTTCCGCTCCGTCATCAGGTCCGCCGCGCGGGGCAGGTGGACGCACTTCTCCAGGCTCGTCGGGTAGCCGTTCGCCTTCAGCCAGCCGGCGGACGGGTGGTACTGCATCGGGCCGATGTCGCCGCACGTCAGGTCCAGCACGATCGTGACGGCCCGGAGTTTCTTCACCTTGTCCTCCGGCACCACGACCGCAATGTCGGCCAGCTTGCCTTCGAGGAACCGCAGCGCCTTCGTGCCGAGTTCGGCGTCCGGCCCCTTCAGCAGCCGGTCATCGACGCGGATCGTCCAGCCTTCCAGAGTACGGTCGGTGCGCGAGGCGGCCTGCGGCGGCACCTCTTTCGCCTTCGGCTGGAACGCCTTCAGCGGTTCGTCGTCCTTGCCTTTCGCTTGCGGCGCGAGCAGTTTCACCATCCCCTTGCCGAGGGCGTCGCCGACGAGGAAGTAGGTCTCGGCGTTGCCGAACTCGTGGTGCCCGTGGCCGGGGTTGGGCGACTCCGCCGCCGGGCGGACGAAGTCGCGGGTCGGCACGAAGACGACGTTGCCCTTGAACTCCGGCCGCGCGGCGGCGGCGGCCTGCGCCGTCCGCAGCGCCTCCCACTCCTTCGGCGCGTCCTTCCACGCGCCGGTCAGTTCGCCGACCACCACCGGCAGCTTCGGGGCCTTGAACTCCTTGCGGAAGTCGCCGATCAGGTGGACGAGGTTCGCCTCGTACTCGGGGATCGCGTTCTTCGGGTCCACGCCGTCGTTCCAGCCCTGATACCAGACCAGCCCGGCCAGCTCGAACCCCTGCCCCTGGTACGCGGGGAAGTCGGTCTTCAAGTTGTCGAGCGCGGCCCGCACCTCGGCGACCATCTTCGTGTAGTACGGCCCGACCGTCCCGCCGGAGCCGGGCGGGCGGAAGTCCTTGAACAGGCTCTTGCCGCCCCACGCGGTCTTGATCAGCAGCACTTGTTCGGCGAAGTGGTCGCCGAGGACGTGGCCGCACTGCAACTCCGGGCCGAAGTGGTGCGTGCCGCCGTACACCGCGAACCCGACCGACAGCGGCCCGGCGAGCAGCGGCCGCTTCTCCCGCTGGTACCGCACCCACACGTCGTCGCGGACGGTCCACTTGCCGTCGTCGCCCCGGAGGTGCTTCACCAGTTTCGCCTTCTCCGGATCGGCGAGCAGCGCCGCGAGCGTGCCCTTGCCGCCGTTGTAGTCCTTGCCCGTCAGGTCCGCGACCGCCTGCCCTTCCATGTTCGACTGACCCGCCAGGACGAACACCTTCACCGGCTTCGGCGGGTCGGCGGCAGGCAGGAGCGACATCGAACAGGCGAAGGCGAGGAGGGTCCGGAGTGGCATGACGGGAACCGCGACGGGTAGGGTGGGACGGGTTCGGTGTACTCCGCGCGACGAAGCGGGCGAAGAAATACCGGGCGAATTTCGGAAAGGTGTCGGAGAAGCGGGAGGTGACTCCGTTCTCTGTCGCGTGACGGGCAAACGACCCGACACACGCGGGACCGGCCGATGGGCGATCCGGTCCCACACCAATCAACACACGCCCGATCCGAGATACCCCGTGTTCACGACTCTCACCCGCCGCGCCGTCGCCGCCGTCCTGCTGCTCACCGCCGGCCTCGCCTCGGCGGACAACCAGACCAAGACCGACGAGTTCCAAATGACCCGCGGCGACTTCACCGAACTGTCGTTCAAGCCCGGCGCGGCCGGGCCGATCAAGATCGAGGCCGACTGGAAGGGGACCGGCGTCATCAAGAAGGACATCGCCCTGAAGATGCAACTGCTGCGGCCGGACGGGTCGGTGGCCAAAGAGGCGACCGGCGGCAGCCCGCTCCCGGTCGCGTTCGCCCTGACCGCCGCCGAGTTCGCCCAGAACAAGGGCAAGAACTACAAGATCGTGCTGCGGCACAACGTCGCCGGCCAGGACGACGAGAAGGTGAAGGGCACCGCGAAGGTGACGTTCCCCATCGCCACCGTCACCGTGTTCAACGACTCCGCCAAGCCGATCGATCTGGCCGGGAAAGGGGCCAAGACCGAAGTCGGCTTCGCCATCCCGAACAAGCCGGGCAAGCTGGACGTGGACATCACCTTCAAGGACGGCGTGTTCAACACCAAGGACATGGTGGCGCAACTGATCCGGGGCGACGGGACGGCGGTGACGACCAAGAGCGGGGACAGCGGGCTGGAGCTGCTGCACACCGTCACCCAGGCCGACCTGGACAAGGGGCTGACGTGGAAGGTGCGGCTGACGAACAACGGCAACCCGACCATCAAGGGCATCAAGATCGTGGCCAAGTTCACGCCGAACTGAGCCGCGACGGAAGATTTCTGATTGCCAGAGAGTTGAGTTGATATCGCCGGCCACCGCCACCCCCGCAAACGCGGGGGTGGCGTCGTTTCCGACACGAATCCGAAAATGGTTCGGAGATCGGCGGGCGTGGTCCGTTTACCCAGACACGGTGCGCCTCCGAAACGCTCGTTCCCAGTTGACGGCCGACCCGCGCGGCGGACAATCGGGGCATGGACACCGCCGCCGTCACCGATGAGGAGCTGGCCGCCGCCGCCGCCGAGCGGGACAAGGCGACCGCCGCGCAAGCGGCGTTCGCCGCCCTGTACGACCGCCACGCCCGGAAGTTACTCGCGTTCCTGGCCGGGCGGTTAAAGGAGGTGGCCGTCGAGGACACCGCGCAGGACGTGTGGCAGAAGATCTGGCAGTCGCTGCCGACCGGGTTTCGCGGCGGCAACTTCCGCGCCTGGCTGTACGCCGTCGCCCGCAACGCGGTCACGGACTTCCAGCGGCGACGGCAGTTGGAGGCGATCCCCGAAGAGGGGAACGTGGTCGATCACCGGCATCAGGCGACGGACGAGGCGATGGCCGAGGTGGAGTTGCACGACGCGCTGGCCAAGTGCCTCCAGAAGCTGGAACGGCTGGACGCGAAACTGGCCGACCTGGTGCGGTCGCGGGTCGGCGGCGAGAGTTACGACGACTTCTGCGCGCGGACGGGGATGCCGGCGGACAGAGCGTACCGGGCCTTCCACCACGCGAAGGCCCAGTTGCAGGCGTGCGTGGACAAGCAGGTGCCGTCATGACCCTCGTCGCCTTCACCCTCCCGGACGACCCGACCGCGCTGCCCGCGTGGCTGGAGCGGCGGCTGCTCGCCCCTGACCTCGGCCGGTTCGTCTCCGAGTTGAGTGCCGCGCACCCGGACGACGGCACGCAATCGGCCGAAAAACTTCTGGGCGACTGGTACCCGCACGTCCTGGAAGACGGCTTCGCCCAGGTGCCGGCCAAGCGGCTGCGGAAGCTGCTCCGCTGCCCGTCGTGCCTGCTCGACTTGCAGGAGGCGATCCTGATCGAGGGCAGCCCGCACTGGGACGCCGTGGCCGACGCCGAGGAGGGATTCGCCGACGCCGAGGAGCGGGGAAAGTTCGCCCTGGAGAAGCTGGCCGTCAAATCCGCCGTCGCCGAGCGCCGTCCGACGCCGCCGAAGGGCGGACGAACGTACAAAGTCTGGGCGATGGCCGCGACCGCGCTGGCGGCCTGCCTGCTCGTCACCGTCGGCGTGCTGGTCTGGCCGTCGGAGGAGACGCCGCGCGGCAAGTTCGAGCAAGTCGCCTGGGGGTGGGGCCGACCCGGTGGCCTCGCCGCCGACGCCACGGATCGTGCCGCGTACCTGAAGGGATTGGCGAAGTCGGCCGACGAGTGGTTCGAGCAGCGGCCGACGGCGGCGGCGGCGGTCGGCCAGCGGATCGCCGAACTCCGCGCCGGCTGCTCCAAACTGATCCTGTCGAGCTACGGCCCGCTGCCGCCCGACGAGAAGGCGTGGCTGATCGAGAAGTGCAAGGAGTGGTCGCGGGCGATGGACGCGCACCTGGGAGCGGTGGAAGGCGGCGGCGACCCGGTGGCCGTCCGGGGCGAGGTGGACGCGACCGTTCGCGGCATCTCCCAGACCCTCCGCGCCCGCGCCGCCGCCGGCTGACGACTTGCCGTCACATCTTGGCGGCGGCGGAGACCGGCGTCGTCCACGTCTGCGCCGTCCAGGCGCTCGTCTCCCACGAGTCGGCGGTGGCGTACTCGCGGACGGTCAGCGCGCCGCCCCGGATTTCGACGTAGAAGAACGCCTGCGACTTCATGGCGAAGTGGCTACTGTTGTCCACGTTGAACACGGGGACGCCGTCCTTCGCCGCCTTGTTCGACCCGTCCCAGCGGTACACGTTGCGGGTGTGCGTGTGGCCGTAGAAGATGGCCGCCACCGCGTACCCCCGGATGGCGTCGTGGAACCCCTTCACGTCGGCCGGATCCCACTCCATCCCTTCGGCCTTCTTGTCGTCCACCGGCAGCGGCTGGGCGTACCGCAGCAGGTCCACGTGGTGCGTCAGGACCACCGGCCGGCCGGACGTGCCGACGTTGTCCTTCAGGTCCGCGACGAGGAACTCCAGGCTGTCCAGCGGGGCGTACTTCCGCTTCCGCGTGACGGCCGCCGTCTGTCCGACGACGATGCCCAGGTTGACGAAGTGGACGCCGCCCCAGTCCCACGAGTAATGCACGCCGTTCTTCGAGGCGTTCGTCACCCCCGGCCGCGTCTTGTTCCGCGCGGCGATCTTCTTCACCGCGAGGCCGTCCCCGCGCGGGCTGTCGTGGTTGCCGTGGACCTCGTACACCGGCAGTTTCAGCCGGCCGTCGTTGCCGGTCAGCCCGTACTCGTCGGCGAACGCCGCCCACTCGGTCTCCTGCCGCTTCGGGTCCGCCTTGTCGCCGGTGT
Source organism: Fimbriiglobus sp. (assembly GCA_043745295.1). GTDB lineage: Bacteria > Planctomycetota > Planctomycetia > Gemmatales > Gemmataceae > JALHQU01. The sequence continues at coordinate 5,148 of JAYTTN010000642.1, forward strand.
CGATGCAGTCGCCGGCGTGGACGACCCCTTTCGGGGCGAGCACCGTCCCGCCGCCGGCGGCTTTCGGGATGTCCGTGCCGGGCAGCTCGTTGAGCACGTCCACGAGCCGGCCGGTAACGGGCTTCGACCGCGCGTCCAGTTTGGCCGCGTCCGTCCTGTCGGCGAGGAAGTGAGTGTCCCCGACGAGGAAGAAGGCGACCGTCTCGTCCTTCGGCTTCGGCTCCTCGGCGCGGAGGAACGCGGGCAGGGTGGAGGTCGCGGCCGTCGCCACGAACTGGCGGCGGGAGAGGGGGAGAGTGTTCACGCGAGTTCCAGGAGGGGGCGGGCGTTCACGGTGCGAAAATCTTTGGCGGGCTAGGGTATTCGCCCCGGAGGGGCGGGTGCCGGTAGCCAGGGGTGACCGGCGAACGAAGTGAGCGGAACCCCTGGACGCCTGGACGCCCCAGCGAAAAGGGGACACGCCCCTGAGGGGCGGTGGAACGGTGGGGCGAATCCGTCGTCCCTCCGGGACTCAGTTCGTTTCGCCATGCGTCCCAGGGGTTCGGCGAGCTGCGCTCGCCCGTCGCCCCTGGCTACACGCACTCACCGCTCCGCCGTGAAAACGCAACACCGTCTCCTCGCACCGGGGATCCGCACATCTTGAAAGCGCTGTTCTTGAGGGATGGAAGGAGCCTCATTCCGTGTACTCCCCGAACTCGTCCATCGGGGCGTCGAAGTCCGGGGCCATGTAGAGAACCTTTCCCTTCCCGCGGCCCAGAATCGGCACCCCCTTCGGTAACTCCCCCGGTTGCGGTTCGGCCGTCAGTCGGGCGACGACGACCCCGTCGCGCAGGATGAGAACCTGTTCGCCGCTCGTCGCCCGGTCGAGATACGCGGGGAACGTCGTCCCCATTTCTTCCACGGTTGCCGCCACCATTGCGGTGTCCTCCGGATGGGTCGATTGCCGTCGCCATTCTACCCGGTCCCGGCGGCCCGTGCGCGTTCGCTTACGCCAGCTCCTTGATCGGTTGGGCGTTCTCTTCGACGAGGTGCTGCGGGCGGCCTTCGATGTCGCTCACCGTCGCGCGGCCGGCGTCGATGCCCAGGTTCCGGTACAGGGTGGCGTACAGTTCGCCGAACGTCACCGGCCGGGCCACCGCCTCGCCGGCGTTGCGGTCGGTCGCGCCGATCACTTGCCCCATCGTCATGCCGCCGCCGGCCAGCAGCACGCAGTTGACGGCCGGCCAGTGGTCGCGGCCGACCTGCGCGCTGATCTTCGGCGTGCGGCCGAACTCGCCCATGATGACGACGGTGCAGTCGTCGCTCAGGCCGCGGTCGTGCAGGTCTTGCACCAGCGCGCTGACGCACCGGTCGAACACCGGGAAGTCCTCCTTTTCGCGGGTGAAGATGGAGTTGTCGCCCCGCCCCTCGGCGTTCCGCCCGCCGTGCCAGTCCCACTTGCTGTAGTTCAGCGTCACCACCCGCGCCCCGGCCTCGATCAGCCGGCGGGCCATGAGCAGGCTCTGCGGCACGCGCGGCGCGCCGTTGCCGTCCATGAACACCTTCGGGTCGCCGGTGCCGTACCGCGCCACCGTCTTCGGGTCTTCCTTCGACAGGTCCAGCGCCGTCGCCAGCTTGGACGACGTGAGCAGGCCGAACGCCTGTTCGGTGAACGAGTCGATGGCCGTCATGCCGCCGGTGCGGTCGGCGTCGCGGCGGGTGTCGTCGAACGCCTTCAGCAGCGCCTTGCGGTCGGCCAGTCGGTCCACGCCGATGCCGCGAAGGGTCATGTCGTCGCGGCCGGGACCGGTCGGGCGGAACGGCGACAGGGCGGTGCCGAGGAACCCCGGCCCCGGCTCGTTGTACGGCCCGTGACTGCACGTGTGGCACAGGCTGACGTAGGCCGGCACCGCCGGGTCGGTCGCGCCGTGCAGCTTCGCCACCACCGACCCGAATTGAGGCCACCCGCCGCTCGGCGTCAGCTTCTTCGGGTTGCGGCCGTTGAACACCTGGATGGCGTCGTGGTCCGCCTGGTTGCCGACCAGACTGCGGATGATGGCGAACTTGTCCATCATGGCGGCGATCTTCGGGAACGCCTCGCCGATCCGGATGCCGGTCACGCTGGTGGCGATCGGCTTCCACGGCCCGGCGACCTCGGCCGGCGCGTCCGGCTTCAGGTCGAACATGTCCTGGTGCGGCGGCCCGCCGACGAGGTAGATGAGGATGACCGACTTGTTCGACGAGCGGATGCCGGCCTTGGATTCGGCGCGGAGCAGTTGCGGCAGGGTGAACCCGCCGAGGCCGAACGCGCCGATCTGGAGGAAGCCGCGGCGGGACGGGCGGGCGGGCGGGACCATGTGCGATCTCGGCGGAAGGGTCGAACCGGCGGGTACTCCTTGTTTAACTCGACTCGCCGCGCGACGCAAGCGAAATGGGTGCAGCAATTGATTTTGGCAGGTTCAGGCGAGCGGGGGGCGTCAGCCCCCTGTTTCCGTGGGGATGTCGAACACAACAGGGGTCTGACGCCCCCCGCTCGCCAGCAACAATTGCCGCACCCATTCGCCGCTGCGAATCGTTCCGCATTTGCCCGCGAACCCGGCTCGCACTTCGGGTATCATTCACCCACGAGCCTCGCGGCGGCAACGGACAGGCTCGCTAAACAACACCGCCGCACCCCCACTCATGGCCGATGCCAAGTTGCGGCACGCGATCGCGTTCGACGCCGCCCGCCTCATGTACGACCGGGTCGAGTCCGAGTACTTCACCGCCAAGCTGAAGGCCGCCAAACGGCTCACCCGCGGGTACGTCAAGCCCGCCGACCTGCCCAGCAACGCCGAGATCCGCGACCTCATCCAGATGTTCGCCCGCACCCACGAGGGGGACAAGCGGACCGACAACCTGAAGGCCATGCGCCTCGCCGCGCTGGCCATGATGCACCGCTTCCGGCGGTTCCGCCCCAGGCTCATCGGCAGCGTGCTGACGGGCCACGTCCGCAAGGGGTCGGACATCGACCTGCACCTGTTCGCCGACCACATCGACGCCGTCACGCACGCCCTGGACGCCGACGGCATCGAACACGTCGTCGAACGCAAGCAGGTGACGAAGGCCGGCGAGAGCCGGGTGTTCACCCACGTCCACGTGGACGACGAGTTCGCCTTCGAGCTGACCGTGTACGCCGAGAAGCTGTGTCACTTCGCGTTCACCTCCAGCATCACCGGCAAGCCCATCGAGCGGGCCGGCATCGCCGAGTTGGAGGAACTCATCGCCCGCGAGTACCCGGACACGAACGTCGAGGAGGAGCTGGCCGACCGCGCCGACGCGGTGGACCCGTACCACGTCTTCCGCATCCTGCTGCTGCCGCTGGAGAAGGCGAAGCAAAGCCCGAAGTGGCACCCGGAAGGGGACGCGCTGTACCACACCCTGCAAGTGTTCGAGAAGGCGAAGGACGCGCAGGGGTACGACGAGGAGTTCCTGCTGGCCGCGCTGCTGCACGACGTGGGCAAGGCCATCGACCCGTTCGACCACGTCGCGGCCGCGCTGGAATCGCTGGACGGGCTGATCTCGGCGCGCACGGCGTGGCTGATCGAACACCACATGACGGCGCACGAGTACAAGACCGGCACCCTCGGCGCGCGGGCGCGGAAGCGGCTGGAGGCGCACGAGGACTTCGAGGACTTGCTGCTGCTGCGGGAGTGCGACGACGGCGGCCGGGTGCCGGGGGCACGGGTCGGCACCGTCGATCAGGCGCTCGACCACGTCCGCGAAGTGGAACGCCAGAACCGCTGGAAGTGAGGCATTGGCGGGAGAATGAACTCCCGGCGTGCGCAGTTGGACTTGTTAGCCCGCCGCGCCAGCAAGGGCCGTTGGCCGACGCGGTGTCACCGTCCCCGATTGTCCGCCACGGCGGTTTGGCCCTTGCTGGCGCGGCGGGCTAACAAGTCCAACTGCGCACGCCGGGAGTTCATTCTCCCGCCACTGCCTGAGTGAGCATTCAAAACGGCGAGACACATCGGTGCGGGAGCAGTTCCGCTCCGCCGCGATTTTTGTAGCCTGGCAGATGACTTACCGCTCAACTGCGTGTATAGTCTGATCCAGGTGAAACCAGTCGCGGTGGCGATACGGCCCTCCGTCTCGGTTTCTCAGGTATCCACCGTATGGCTACCTCCTCGCTCTTCCTCCGCCCGCCGGGCTGCCCGCTCGACGCGGTTCCGACCGGCGAACTCCACCCTTCGCCCGCGGCGAAGCCGTGGCCGGGCAGCGGCCTGACGAAGTCGTTCTCCCTCGACCCCGCCGCCCTGTCTCCGGAAGGAGAGTTGGTCGAACTGTCGGCGGGCACCGCCACCGTGGACCTTCGTCTCGGCGGCGAGGCGTCCGCCCGCCCGCTCGCCACCGACGCGCCGCCGCCCCGTTACCGCGTCCTGTCCGAGGTCGGCCGCGGCGGGATGGGGGTGGTCCTCCTCGCGCGGGACACCCTGCTCGGGCGGGAGGTGGCGGTCAAGGTGCTGCTCGAGGCGCATCGGGACCGGCGGGACGTGGTGCGGCGGTTCGTGGGCGAGGCGCGGATCACGAGCCGGCTGCCGCACCACGGCATCGTCCCGGTTCACGACATCGGCGTGACGCCCGACGGCCGGCCGTACTTCGCCATGAGCCTCGTGCACGGGCAGTCGCTCGACCGGCTGCTGCACGAGCGGCCCGGCCCGGCCGACGACCTGCCCCGGTATCTGACCGTGTTCCACCAGGTCGCGCAGGCGGTGGCGTACGCGCACGCCGCCGGGGTGATCCACCGCGACCTGAAGCCGGGCAACATCATGGTCGGCGACTTCGGCACGGCGAAGGTGATGGACTGGGGGCTGGCGAAACTGATCGCGGGGGCCGCCCGGCCGGAGGACACCGGCCCGCCGAACTGGGCCGACGACGGGGGGCCGGGCCACCTCACGCGGCAGGGGACCGTGCTCGGCACGCCCGCGTACCTGCCGCCGGAGCAGGCGACGGGGGACTTCGAGCGGGTGGACCGCCGGGCCGACGTGTTCGGCCTCGGCAGCATCCTGTGCGAGATCCTCACCGGCCACCCGCCCTACGGCGGGGACGACGGCCGGGAGGTGCTCCGCCGGGCCGCCGCCGCGGACCTGAACGAGGCGTTCGCCCGCCTGGACGCCAGCCCGGTTCCGCTAGACCTGGTGTCGCTGGCGAAGTGGTGCCTGGCCGCCGACCTCGCGGCACGCCCGACCGACGCCGCGGAAGTGGTGGAGGTGATGACGAGCTACCTGCAGGCCGACCAGCGGCGGGCCGAACTGGACCTGGTCCGCTTCTTCGAGCTGACCCTCGACCTGTTCTGCATCGCCGGCACGGACGGGTACTTCCGCCGGGTGAACGACAACTTCCCCCGGCTGCTCGGGTACTCCACGGCCGAGTTGACCGGCCGCCCGTTCGTCGAGTTCGTCCACCCGGACGACCGCGACCGCACGCTGGTCGAGTGCGAGCGGCTGGCCGTCGGGGAGAGCTGCGTGCGGTTCGCGAACCGCTACCGGCACGCCGACGGCCGGTACCTGTGGCTGGAGTGGAACGCCCGCGCCGTACTGGAGGAGCAGGCCATCTACGCCGTCGCCCGCGACGTGACCGCCCGGCTGGGCGCGGCGTAGATCCCGCAGGGCGTCAAAACACCGTCACCCGGTCGCCGAAGCGGGCGGTCAGGTAGGCCGGCGCGGTGACGTACCCGGCGTACCCTACCCGCAGCGTGCGGAGGGCGTCCGGGTTCAGGGCGTCGGCGAGGGCGCGTAGGCCTGGCGCGTCGGCGATGAGTTCGATCCCGTTCTCCGACAGGTCCAGCACTTCCAGTTGCGGCAGGAACCGGGCGGCCGCCAGGGCGCGGAGGCCGGCGTCAGTCAGATCGTTCCCGGAAAGGTCCAGTTCCACGAGTTTGGCGAACCGCGTTCCGGCGGCGAGAGCGGCCACGCCTTCGTCGCCCATCCGTGCGGACAACTCCAGCGACCGGAGTGTCGGGGCAAAGCGGGCGGCATTCAGCGCCAGGACGCCGGCGCGGGTGATGGTGCCGGTGACCGTCAGCTTGTCCAGTTGCAGCCAGTCGGAGCGGCACAGCATGCGTAAGCCGGCGTCGTCGAGGTCGAGGGACAGATTCGTCACCCGGTACGCCAGCGGGGATTCGGCGAACGCCTGCACGGTGGCGGCGGGGACGGCGGGCAACCGTCGCGGTTGGGCGTCCGGGTTGCGGGTCCGCAGCGCGAACGTCCGCACCGCCGGCAGGTGCGAGTCGAGGAAGGCGGCGAGTGCGGCCACCAGCGGTGCGCTGTTGGTGGCTTCGCACAGCGTCAACTCCGTGACGTGCCGCAGGCCCGGCTCGCTAAACCGCGTCCACTCGCGGTGATCCCCGGACAGGAAGGCGTACAGTGTCGGCACCGGCTCGTGCGCCAGCGCGGCACCGATCGCACTTCCCGCCGGGAATGCGGCGAGGTCGAGCGAGAGCGACTCAATGAACCCGCGCCCGACGGACGCACTCCGGAGGTAGCCGGGCACAGGCGGCGTGTCGCGGGCGGCACTGATGACGCACTGCCGCGCGCCGCCGGGGAAGACGGCGTACCCGGTCGGGATGTGCCGTTGCGGGTCCAGTGCCTGGAGAAACGGCGCGAACCAGTCCGCCACGTGGTCGCGAAACAACTCCCGCACGCGGGCGTCGTACGGCTTCAGCGCGTCGGGGTCGGTGATCCGTCGCCCTTCGATTTGCAACCGGACGAACTCGGCGCGTTCCGGTTCGCCGTGGTCGTCCAGCCAGTCGGCGAACACCAGCCGGCGGAGGTCGTTGTCCGGGTCGGCGGCGATGCCGGCGAGGAGCGCGGCGCGGTCGGGGGTCATGCGGGTGCCGGGGTGAAGGGGGGCCGGTAGAATACCGCCAACCCCGGAGTCTCCGCCATGCAAGACGCCTTCTTCGCGTTCGTCGCGGAGCCGACAGCGGACCACTACCTCGCCGTGCGGCGGGCGGCGGTGACGCACCCGGACTACGACCCCTACGGCGACGCCCTGCGACACCTTCGCGACGCCTACGAGGCCGGCGAATACGCCCGCGTGCGGGAGCTGTTCGCCGAACGGGTGCCGACGCTGCTGCTCAGCGGGGAGGCGCACTTCATCGTCGCGCTGGCGCACGACAAGCTGGGCGAAGACGACCTGTGCAAAATGGAGAAGTTCCTCGCCTTCCGCTGCGTGTCGGGCATCCTCGGCACCGGCGACGGCAGCCGGGAACGGCCGTACCTCGTGACCGGCACGGCCGACGAGTACGACGCGCTGAATGCCCTGTCCAAGTCCTCGACGAGGCAATCGCTGCACCGCGAGGAGGGGCGGATGCTGGACCGGCAGCAGGTGACGGCGGCGACGTGTGGTTCGACGTGACCGACGCCTTCGCCGCGATGGAACGGCGGCTGACCGGGGGGTGACGGCGTTGGAGGGTGGTCTTTCTTGTTCGCCCGCCGCGCGAGCAAGGGGCCAGCCACTTCGGCGGTTCGCCCCTTGCTCGGGCGGCGGGCGAACGGGCGAACACCGTCACCGCGCCAGCGCGGCCTCGAACGTTTCGGCCACGACGCGGGCGGTGTCGGCCCAGGTGAAGAGCTTCAGCCGCTCGGTTCCCTTCGCTGAAAGGTCGGCTCGGAGTGCCGCGTCGGACAGCAACCGGGTGAGGCCGTCTCGGATGGCCTCGGTCGAGTCGGGGTCCACCAGCACGGCCGCGTCCCCGGCCACTTCGGGCAAACTGGTGCGGTTGCCGGCCAGCACCGGCGTGCCGCAGGCGAAGCCGTCCAGGATCGGCAGGCCGAACCCCTCGGTGCGGGACGGGAAGGCGAGCGCGTCGGCCCCGCTGAGCAGCGACGGCAAGTCGGCGGCATCGGCGAACCCGTGCAGCACCACGCGCGGGTCGGCCAGCGTCCGGAACTCGTCCAGCGCTTTCCCCTGCACGCCGACGAGCAGCAGCCGCACCGGCCCCGGCACGCCGGCGAAGGCGTCCAGCAGCCGGCGGGTGTTCTTCCGCGGGTCGGCGGCGGCGAACCCGAAGGCGTACCGGTCGGCGGGGTTCAGGCCGTACTTCGCCTTCGCCGCCGCGATGCGGTCGGGGTCGGTCTCGCGGGTCAGGTCGGTGGACCAGTGGAGGACCGTCACCCGCTCCGGCCGCAGCTCGAAGTGCTCGACGAGGCGGCTCTTGCTGTACTCGCTGGCGGTGAGGACGGCGGCGGCGCGGCGGACGGCCCGCGCCACCCGGCGGAGCCAGTCGCGGGTGGCGGCCGAGTCGGGGTCGAGTTCGAGCGGGATGAGGTCGTGGACGAGGACCGCGCGGCGGCCGGTCGCGCGGCCGGGGCCGGTGTTCGCCGGGCTGAACAGCAGGTCCGCCCGCGACAGGGCGGCGGCGGCCGGCAGGCGGACCCGCTCCCACAAGTCGAGGCGGTCGCCGGCGGGGATGTCGATCCGCTTGCGGGAGACGTTCGGCAGATCGGCGAACGGGTCGGCGGCGGCGGGCGTCTGGTGGAACAGGCGGAACCGCCAGTCCGGTCGCTGGCGGGCCAGTTCGCGGAGGATGGCGACCAGCACGTTCCCCATGCCCCGCCGGTCGGCGCGGTACGCCTGGCGGCCATCGACGGCGATCGCGGTCATCGGCGGGCCACCTCTTCGAAGACGCGGGCGACTTGCTCGGCGCAGCGTCCCCAGGTGAATTGACTCAGCCGCGCGCGGCCGGCCGCGCGGAGGCGGTCGCGGAGCGCCGGGTCAGCCAGCAGGCGAGCCATGCCGGCGGCGATGGCGGCGGTGTCGGCCGGGTCCACGGACACGGCCGCGTCGCCGGCCACCTCCGGCACGCTGGTGCGATTCCCGGCGAGTACCGGCGTGTCGCAGGCGAAGGCGTCGAGGACCGGCAGCCCGAACCCCTCGGCCAGCGGGACGTACACCAGCCCGGCGGCGGCGGTGAGCAGCGGGGCCACGTCCGGTTCCGGCACATACCCGCGAATCGCGGACGAGTCCGACACGCCGGCGGCGGCCGCCGTCGCGCGGAAGGCGTCGATCCCGGCCGGCGATTCGACGCCGACGACGAGGAGGGTGGCGGTGCCCCGCTCGGCGGCCGTCAGGCGACCCCACGCCGCGATCACCCGGCCCGTGTTCTTGCGGGGCATGGTTTGCCCGAAGTGCAACAGGTACGGCCCGGTCAGGCCGTACTCCTGACGCACCGCTCGCACGCGCTCCGCGTCGTCCGTTCGGGTCACGTCGCCGGTCGGCCCCCAGCGGACCACCTCGATCTTGCCGAGGGGCACGCCGAAGCGGGTGGCGATGTCGGCGCGGGCGTCCTCGCTGGGCGTCAGGATGCGGCGCGCCGACCGCGCCGCCCGGCGGACGTTGCTCACCCACTTGTGCAGGTTCGGGTCGGGCGGCGGGTACGCCAGGTGGGTGAGGTCGTGCAGGGTGGTGACGACCGGTGTGCGCGAGAACCGCGGGGCGGTGTTGCCGTGGCAGTGGAGGACGGCCGCGCCGGAGCGCCACGCGGCCAGCGGTAGCCACAGGTGCAGCCAGGCGTCGAACCGGTCGCCGGGGCCGGACACCGGCCGGGGGGTGACGTTCGAGAGGTCGCCGAACGGGTTCGCGCGGCCGGCCGAGTCCTGGAAATACAGGTCGAAGCGCCAGCCGGGGCGGGCGACGGCGAGGGCGCGGTACAGCCCGACGAGCGACTTGCCGATGCCGCGAACGGACGAGTCCTGAAAAACCGATCGGGCGTCCACCGCGATGCGCATGCCGAGCCACCGAGGAAATGCGGGCAGTGGAGCCGCGTCTTCCCACCTCCCCTCGTCGAGGGGAGGTCGCCGCGCAGCGGCGGGAGGGGCGTGTTCGCCCGGCGATTCGGACTCTCCCCTCCCGGTCGCTGCGCAACCGACCTCCCCTCGACGAGGGGAGGTGGAAGAGTCGCGGAATCGCAAGGCGAGTTGGGAGTCGGCGGTCAGTTCTTCTTCCCTTTCGCGCCGGTGATGCTCTTGATACTGGCCGTCACCTGCTTGGCCAACTTGCTCTTGGCGTCGGCCGTCTTCTGCACGGCCCGCAGCTCGCCGACGGCGTCCTTGGCCCGCGTGCCGAGTTGCCCCAGGGCGACCACCAGGGCGAACTTCACGCCCTCGTCCTTCTCCTCCTTCAGCACGGCGACCAGCTCGCCGACCGTCTTCTCGTCGTCCGGCCCGACCAAGCCGATGGCCCGCGCCGCCGCCGCCCGCAGCCCCGCGTCCTTGTCCGTCAGGTACTTGAACAGGTCGGGGATGGCGTCCTCGGCGTACTTGTACTGGATCTGCCCCAGGCGGCCGAGTTCGTCCAGCGCCGTCACCTTCGTCTTGGTGTCCTTCCCCTTCTTCAAGTCCTCGGTGAACTTCTTGGCGTCGTCCGCCTTGCCGGCGGCGTCCGCGCCGTCGGCCCCGACCAGCAGGACCATGCCGAACGCCAGCGCGAGCAGGCCGAACGCCCGCAGGGATCTCGACAGACTCATGGCTCGTCCTCCCGCCGGTCGCCGACCGGCACGGGTCGATTGTAGCACACTCCGGGCACTCGACCCGGCCGGTGCGGCAATTGATTTTGGCAGGTTCGGGCGAGCGGGGGGCGTCAGCCCCCCGTTT
>JAYTTN010000643.1:0-4156 GCA_043745295.1 Fimbriiglobus sp.
CAGCAAGGGGCGAACCCCCGAAGTGGTTGGCCCCTTGCTGGCGCGGCGGGCTAACACCACTACATGTCCTCCATTCACGGCTGCTTCACGATCTCGAACGAGCCGGCGTGGAAGGGGCCGAACTGCATCGTCGTCACCCCGTTCTCGGTGGACCCGCCGTACAGTTGGAGGTTCGGCCCGAACCGGATCCGCACCACCCCCGTCTCGCCCACCTTCAGCGCCCCGGCGTGGACGGCCGCCATGCCGGGCGTGCTGTCCGACGTGTACGGCCCGCTCCCCCACACCGCCCCGCTGTTCACCCCCGTCACCCGCACCCCGACCGTCTGCCCGACGCGGAGGAGGGCGATCTGCGTCAGCGTGTTGGCGTCCACCAGCTCGATGGTGTCGTTCCGCGCGGCGGCGGCCAACTTGCCGAACTGCATCACCGTCACGTCGCCCGTCTTCAACTTCTGCTCGCCGAACTGGAAGGTATTCACCCGCAGCGACGCGACCGCGAGGCGGCCGGCGATGACCGACTCGTCGGTGTGGATCACGTCCGTGTCGCGGGGGGCCGGCTTGCGGGTCGGCAACTGGGCCGTGAGTTTGTCGATCACCTGCGCGAACTGCGCCCGCGCCTCGCCGGTCAGCGGCCGCGCCGCCCGTTGGAGCGCCCCCAACGCCTTCGGCCCGATCTCGGCGAGCAGCCCCTTGGCCGCCTCCCGCTTGGCGTTGTCGGTGCCGGCCAGGTCGACGACGGAGGCGTCCACCGCCTTCTGGTCGGCCTCGCTCAGCCGCACGCCGAACTCGATTTTCCTGATATCGCGGACGGGGATTTGCAGGGTGCCGTGCGGCGTGAGCAGGCTGATCGTGTCTTCCAGCAGGGTCAACTTCATGGTGCTGTCGTCGGTGTACTTCACCTCCCAGGTGCCGACGACCGGCTTGGCCGGGGCCTTCGGCTCCTGGGCGTGCGCGCCTCCGGCCACCACCAGCGCGGCGAACAGACGGACCCACATGGCGGAACCTCGGACGGGGAACGGTGCGATACCGTCAACCAGCCTACCCGCGATACGGACGCGAGACAACGACGGGAGTGTAACGGGTGTGGCGATTTATTGCCGTTGCACGGTGTATAGTGGGCCCCGATAACTGGACCGCCGGTTCGGCGACGCCGGCGGTACCCGGAGGGGCTGTCGCGGCGGGCGGATCACCGTCACCATCGACGAGCAGGGGGCCATCACGATGACCGATTCGACTCCCAAGCAGAAGGAGCCGAAGGCCGACCCGCCGGGCAAAGAGTGACTCGCCCCCGCCACATCCCGAACAGGAAAAATTGGCATATGAGCGATTGGGACGCTGGGGCCGGGTGGAAATTTGTCGTCGCAAGTCCTGTCGGGGGTAATCACTTGTGCGAATCGACAAAGATAACACTTGATCGACCGTGCCACTCGGTTAGACTCTAGCGGTGTTGCGGATGCTGCCCTCCCGCAACAGTTCGGAACTTGTCCCCACTTTTCCGGAGGCGGCCATGCTCTCCTGGCTCGTCGGCACCTTCTCGACCCCGTTCAAGACCGTCCGCACCGCTACCACCGCCCCCCCCCCCCGCGTAGACGGCACGACCCGCACAGTTTGAGACTGGAGCAACTCGAAGACCGCTGGAACCCGGCGACCGTCACCAACCTCGACGCAACGGGTGCGGGATCCCTCAAGCAAGTATTTCTCGACGCGAACGCCACCGCCGGACAGGCAGCGGTTGCCATCGACTTCCAGGCGGGGCTGAACGGCGTCATCAACCTCAATGAGACGCTCTCGACCACCCGACCGAACATCAGCATCACCGGTCTCGGCGCGGACACGATCACTCTCGCACGACCGAGTGTGAACGGAACCCCGTTCTTCCGCATCTTCGACATCGCCAGCACCGCCGACGGCACGAAGATCGAGAAACTGAAACTGTCCAACGGCAAGGTCGATGTCGGCGAAGATGGTGGCGGCATCCGGATCCAGCAGACCACGGCTGCTCCCTTGGTCACCCTGAAAAACCTCGTCATCGCAAACTGCAACGCGGGTCGCAATGGCGGGGCGGTCGCCTGCTTCGGGCGGCTGGTGATGGAGAGCAGCAAGGTAGAGAACAATAACGCGCTGGGTAGCGGGGGCGGACTCTACGTCCGCTCCTACGACACGTGGGTCAACGACTGCGAACTGCTGACTAACACCGCGCAACAGAACGGTGGTGGCATCGACATGGCCGCTGGTGTTCACAACTACGCCCTGACTGGCAACCTGAAGGTCACCGGCGGCAAGCTGTTCAATAACCTCGCCAAACAGGACGGAGGAGGTATCCACATCCACCAAGGCACCAACGCTGTCACGGTCATGATAGAGGGGCAATGCCACGTCGATGAGAACCGGAGTGAGCGCGAGGGCGGTGGTGTCTGGAGCAACGCGGCCACGACCATCAAGGACAGTTTCGTGGAGAAGAACTCCGGCTGGACCACGGGGTTCGGCATCTTCAACGCGGCGACCGGGACGACGAAGATGGTTCTGCTGAATGCGTCCGTTCGCCTCAACGTGTACATTCCCCAGCCCGGCGGCCCGGCCGTCGGCGACACGGCGGCGATCTGGACCGATGGCACAGTCCGGCAAGGGGCGAACCTGGAGGTGGGCCAATCCACCATCACCGGCAACAACGGCCACGGCATCCTCGGCAACTTCACGGACAACGGCGGCAACACGATCCAGCCGTAGTGGCCAATTGGACGGCGCGCGCGGCCGCGCGCCGTCAACCACCGACACTTTCCTCGCGGTGACCCATGTGCCGAACCGTCATGACCGGACTGGTCGCCGTCCTCGCCGTCGGCCACTGGCTGCCTGCCGCCAAACCGATCACCGACCGCGAACTCCTGGACGGCTTGGGCGACCCGGCGAACGCGGCGCGGCGGGCGAAAGTCACGCCAGAGTTGGAGAAGCCGGACACGATCCGCTGGCTGTTCCGGGTCGCGGATTCGGACGACAAACGTCTTCGTGACCGAGCGGCCGCTTGGGTCACGGTCTGGCAGGCGAACAAGCCCGCGCTGACCGACGAGAAACTCGCCGCGTGGGGGAAGGCCGGCGAACTCAGTCGGCTCGTCTGTGCCACGCTGGAACACAAGCAGCGATTGAAGCCGATCACCGTCAAGCGGGGCCGCAACGACCCCGAACCGGAATTGCCGAAAGGGGCCGACCTCGACCCCGGCGTTCAATTGCTGGCCGCGCGCGACGCCTTGATCGCGGCCGCGAACAAGGCGACGGGGACGAAATGCGACGGCAGGCCACTCACTTACGATGGTTGGGACCAAGGCGAAGAGCTTTCGGAACAGTTGCTACCTCACCTCTATTCGACAGCGGTCAAGGAGTACCCGGACCCGTTCGGCCGTCAGCGGCCGAACGAGTTGAACCTGTGTGTCGAGTCGGTGTCCGACGCGGGACTCCCAGGCACCCCGGACGCCCGATTTCTCTGCACGGCTGTGTTCGGGCGCGGCGGGCTCGGCAAGGCTCGCGGGCACGGTGCCGATAAGCTCTCGTTGCACGGTGTCGGCGCGATGTTCGTCGAAGGCGACATTTCAATTCACATGAACACCCTGCCGCGATTCCTGTGGGTGAACGGCGATATCACGATCGAGCGAAGCCTCGACGAGGAAAAGTGCGGCGGGCATCTGACCAGCATTTCCGGACTCGTCATCTGCCAGGGCGAAATCCGACCCAATGGCGGGAGTCTGCGTATCAGCGGCGGCGTCTTCGCGACTGCGACAGAATTGGACAAAACATCATGCAAGGCACACAGCGGGGCGATCCTCCAGCGAACGAACGCGGAGTGGCTCACGGCGGTGAAAGCGTCCTCCCCCGCCGACTACGGCGTCACCGCGACGGCGGAGAAGGACGCGGCCGTCATCGCCACGGTCGCCGCAGGCAAGCCGCTCGGCACGGCCGGTGTCGCGGTCGGGGACGTGATCGCGGCGGTGAACGGGTTCGCCGTCAAGAACCCGCTGCAACTCGGCCGCGAGCTGTGCCGCGCCGAAGTCGGTAAGGGCGCGGCCGTGCTGAAAGTGCAGCGCGGCAAGGACACCGTCTACTTGCACGTCAAGTTAGCGAACTGACGGCCTCCACCCAGGCGGCGCGCAGTTCGGGCACGGCATCCGTC
>JAYTTN010000644.1:0-4151 GCA_043745295.1 Fimbriiglobus sp.
CGCGGCGGGCGAACACGATGGGCCTCCCAACGGTCGCGGATCAATCGGATTCGGTATCGGAGATAAAAGTGGGGGATGGAGCCGACGTTCCGGTCGAGCCGCGACCGTCTTGACGAACCCGTAGCCGCACCCGGGAAGTTGACCCGTTTCGTGGCCTGAACCCGGATGCGATAAAACCGACGGGACAGGGACGCCACCTCGCTCACAATTACTTGTCGGGCTACGGGAGAACGTCGTTGACCCGATGTGAGGCCTGCCGTACTGTCGCGATGGAGAACGGGTCATCCCGATCGCGTGCATTGGGATAAGTACCTGTTCGGTGGCAGGAGGGCGCACCGGATGGGCATCGTCTGGTTGGGCGTACCTCCCACCGACCGTACCCGGCGACGGATGGCCTTTGATGGGCCGGTTGCCGTGTTCGAGGGGGCGGCGTTCGCGTTCCTCTGCGAGCAGTGCGAGGCGTTCCGGCAAGGGCTGTCCGACAACCTCGACGAATACGGGTATCGGGTGATCGACGGGCCGGTGCTGGAGGAATTCGGTTGGCTCGTCGGGTTGCTCCGCCATGCGGTCGCGGGCTACCCAGAGGAGTGGCCAGTGGAGGGCGGGTTGGCCGCCCGCCGGGATAACGTCCTTCAGCAACTCGCGGTGCTGGCCGGCGTCGTGGAGCGTGCCCGCGCCGAGGGGCGGGCGGGTGCGGGAATCCCCGAGGACGCCCGCCCGGCCCGCCCGCTCGTCGAGCACTTCGCCGACTTGACGGACCCCCGCATCGACCGCACCGAGAAGCACCGCCTGGACGACATCCCGGTGATCGCCCTGTCCGCCCCGGTGTGCGGGGACACCACGTTCGAGGACATCGAAGAGTTCGCCGAGTCCTGCCAGGACGGGCGGGTTGCTCCTCGGCCAGGAGGTAGCAGACGCATCTCGAACCCCGAAGGGGTTCCACTCCACAGCCCGGGGTCGCGGAGCGCACCCTGGGTGCCCGAACGTTCTGCCAGACCTGCCGGAGGCGTTCTCTGGGGCGGCGACGGGAAGGCGAACTCGCTTGACAGCGCCTCCCGGACGGTCAGAATGATACCGATCCATAACGGCCCTGATGCCCCACGACCGAGACGGCGGAGGAAGGCGATGACGGCACGCGAGCGACTGAACTTCGAGATGCTCCGAACCGGACCGTGTGTGTCTGCCGAATACGTCACTGACTTCTATGGCTTGCCCTGGCCGCTACCGCACGACGCGGGCCGTGATTTCAACACGTGGACAGCGCAACTGCCGCGGCGTCGAACATGCAGCGACGGGTACGGCTCGCGCTACGAGCTGGAGGCCTTCCTCCAGCACCAAGGTCTGCTTCCGAAGAAGTGGATGGCCGCCCGATTCGGGATGACCGAACCCGCGCTCGATGAAGTCTTGGCGAGACTTCCCGACCTCGGCATGCGACCGTCCCGCTACGTCGTGTACCCCGAACTGATCGCGAAGTCGCTCGCGGAAGACATCGTGCCCAACCTGCCGGGGCTGAAGTTCCGCACGTTCTCCGACCACGACAGCTTCTGCCAACGACTGCACGCCGACCTGGCGAAATCCCTCGGCGTCACGATTCTGCCACTCTTTTGCGCGGTGTCGAAGCAACTCCGGGAATACCCGCCGCGATTCGCGCGGGACTTCGACTGCATCACCTGTGCACCGCTGAGCGCCGCGCACCAGATGTGGCTCGATTTCCGCAAGCCAATGAACCTCGGTTCGGATCGCTGCTCCAAACTGCTGTTCGCGGAGAACCGAGAGGGCGAGGACGACCTGTTCTCCTGCATCGCCGGCACGTCGGAGCCGTCCGATTTGGACCAGTACCGTGCCCTCCTGGCAGGTGGTCAACATGCCTGAGAGCCGATCGTTCTCGGCCGGGGTGGATGACCTGTTGGAGAAGCTCCGCCCGCACGGTCGTCGGGAATCCTGCGTGCCCGACAAGCTCGACGACGGCACATCCCGACGGAAGGCGGGGGAGGAACTCAGGTCGTGGTTCATCCGGATGGTGGACACCTTTTGCGACGGCGACACCGGTCCGGTGAAACTCGAGGACAACATCGCCGTGTTTGCCCGCCTCCGCTGGCGGGATCGAAAGGGGCTGGAGTACGCGAACATCCAAACGGTGGTGGCGGATTGCGATCTGGACACCTACTACCTGACAGCCGAAGGCGAGGCGATGTATCTGCGAATGGACTTCGACTACGGCAGCCTCGGCGACCCGTTCTCGCACCCGCTCGCCCACATCCACGTGGATGGCGACCTCTCGCCCCGCTTCGCCCTCGACGGCGGCGGCAGCGGGAACATCGTCCTGGACTATCTCGAATTCCTTTACCGCCACTATCACCCGAACAAGTGGATTCGGTGGGTCGAACGGGAGTGGGCAGCGGAGTTCGCCGCATCGGCGAAGGCGGATGACGTGGACCCGCTGCCCGTCATCCGAGAAGCGTTCGCGTCCAGCCAGTTCGACATCCTTCGCACATACGAACACCACTTGTCGCGAATCAAGCGGCTCCTGCGGCGGCGGAAGGATGCGATTTTCGACCTGCACATGGACGGCGCGGATCGGACGATTCTCGAATATCCCTTGACGAGATAATCAACTGAGACCGGTCGCCCGGCCCGCGGGTCGTCCTCCCGTTCTCTCGACTTCTTCATTTTTCCGTTGACTTCCGCCCCTCGCTCGTGCAAAAGTTGTAGTGACCCGCGACGTGCTTGCCGCCGGTTCCCGCCACCACCCACTTTCCCGCGCCCGAGGTCTCCCGCCATGCTCCCCGTCTTCGGCTCCTCGCAACGGTTCTGCGACGGCCTGTCCCGCCGCAACTTCCTCCAGATCGGCGCGTTCGGGGCCGGCCTCACGCTGGCCGACGCCCTCCGCGTCCAGGCCGCCAACAAGAAGCAGACGCCGGACGGCCGGTCGAAGTCGATGAAGTCGGCCATCTTCATCTAC
The DNA here is from genome assembly GCA_043745295.1 of Fimbriiglobus sp. Classification (GTDB taxonomy): domain Bacteria; phylum Planctomycetota; class Planctomycetia; order Gemmatales; family Gemmataceae; genus JALHQU01. The sequence goes on from JAYTTN010000644.1 coordinate 2,963, forward strand.
CTGCCCGGCGGCCCCAGCCACATGGACATGTACGACGTGAAGCCGGACGCCCCGGTCGAGTTCCGCGGCGACTTCAAGGCCATCGACACCAACGTGCCGGGCGTGCAGATCTGCGAACACATGCCGATGCAGGCGAAGATGTGGGACAAGCTGGCGGCGGTGCGGTCGCTGGTGTCGGTGGACGAGCACTCCGACAGCCTGGTGATGACCGGGTACCCGGACCGCGTGAACGTGACCGCCTCGCACCCCAGCTTCGGGGCCGTGGTGTCGAAGGTGCGCGGCGGCGAGAGCGGGGCGGTGCCGCCGTTCGTGTCCCTGCGCGGCATGAGCCGAGGCACCGAGCCGGGCTTCCTCGGCGTGTCGCACCGGCCGTTCACCCCGAGCGGCCAGGGCAACGCCAACCTGAAGCTGGCCCAGGGCGTCACCGCCGAGCGGCTGGACGACCGCAAGAACCTGCTGTCGTCCTTCGACGACATCCGCCGCGACATCGACGGCACCGGCACGATGGTCGGCATGGACAGCTACACCGAGAAGGCCATCGAGATGGTGTCCGGCGGGGTGGTGCGGACGGCGCTCGACCTGAAGAAGGAAGACGCCAAGACGCTGGAGCGGTACAAGGGCGTCGAGCAATTCCTGACCGCCCGGCGGCTGGTCGAGGCCGGCGTCGGCTTCGTGACGCTCAGCTACGGCGGCTGGGACACGCACGGCCAGAACTTCGCCAGCCTGAAGAAGCAACTGCCGCCGCTCGACCGGGCCATCGCCAACCTGGTGCAAGACCTGCACGACCGGGGCATGGCGGACGACGTGGTGACGGTCATGTGGGGCGAGTTCGGCCGCACCCCGAAGGTGAACATGAACGCCGGCCGCGACCACTGGTCGCCGGTCATGAGCGCGATGGTCGCCGGCGGCGGGTTGAAGATGGGGCAGATGGTCGGGGCCAGCACCGCCAAGGGCGAGCGGCCGAAGGACAACCCGATCACCGTCCCGCAACTGATGAGCACCCTGTATGGGGCCATCGGCATCGACCCGGCGCAGACGTTCAACAACGGGGCCGGCCGCCCGATGTACGTCCTCGACGACCGCCAGCCGGTGAAAGACCTGCTGTAACATCGCTTCGCCCCAGAGGGGCCGTCGGACGTAGCCAGGGGCGGAAGCCCCTGGATTCGACGTTCGCCGGCCCCTCCGGGGC
>JAYTTN010000645.1:0-15718 GCA_043745295.1 Fimbriiglobus sp.
TTCAATTCGGCCACGGCCTTTCGGCCGTGGAAACCCGGGTCCGGGTCATGCCCGCGATTGTGGCGGCGCTGCCGCTTCAATTCGGCCACGGCCTTTCGGCCGTGGAAACTGACGTTCAAAGGATCATTCAGACTGTGGTACTACACGCTTCAATTCGGCCACGGCCTTTCGGCCGTGGAAACGGCTCGCATTGCAAACCCTTACTTTCCCAACGCTTGCGCGTCGGATTTCGAGCGGGTGGGGTTGGCGGGTGCAATCGCAGCCAACTCGAAGAATGGTTTCGGACGCAAACCGTGTTGTCAAAGAGCTTTCCGCGCCGCGAGCGGGTGCGGGGGTTTCGCCGGCACCGGGCCGCTCGCAATCCTCCCCTGGGGCATTATACCACCATCGGGCCGTCGAAGTTCGCCGGATCGGAAAGTGGGCAGCCCCACGTCTCCCACCGTTCACTGCCGCTGGCGTCGGCCGGGCCGAGGTCGATCAGCAGCAGTCGGTCCTCGTTCAGGTTCAGCACCTCCCACAGTTCGCCGCGCAGGGTCAACCGTTCCATCGCCGACAGCTTGCACCGGAACACCGAGTACTGCACCGCCTCGCCGCGGCCCTTCAGCTTCTTGAACACCTTCGCCCGCCGCTTGTCGTCGGCCACGTCGTAGCTAACCAGGAACAAGTTGCGCATGGGCGGTCACCGGGTGCGGAAGGCGGGGTACGCCGGGATCTCGCCGGTCAGCACGCGGGCCAGTAGCCGGGCCTGCACCAACAGCACCCGTCGATACGTCAGCGTGTAGCCGAACAGCGGGTGCGTCACTTCGGTTTCCAGCCGCCGCTCCCACGCCCCCAGCACCGCGCGACGGCCGGCCGGCGTCAGGTTCACCCCGATCGCGCGCTTCACGAAGTGGTCCGGCTTCAGCTCCCCGGTGTTCACCAGGGCCAGCGCCACCGAGTCGGCGAGCAGCGGGCGGAATTCCTCGGCGAGGTCCAGTGCCAGCGACGGCCGGCCGTACCGCGGCGCGTGCAGGAAGCCGAGCATCGGGTCGAACCCGGACGCCTGCGCGGCGACCGTCAGTTCCTTCGCCAGCAATGCGTACAGGAACGACAGCACGGCGTTCACCGGGTCGGTCGGCGGGCGGCGGTTGCGACCGTCGAAGGCGAACCCGCTGGCGTCCTTCAGCAGCTCGCCGAACGCCCCGAAGTACCGCTTGGCGGCCATCCCCTCGATGCCCATCAGCGTCGGAATCGAGTCCGCCTTCTCGGCGGCGTCGGCGGAATCCGCCAGTTCCCGCAGCAGGCGGTCGATGTCGGCGGCGGCGTTGCGGCGGAGCAGGGTACGGCTGTTGCGAATCTTCCCCGCCACGAACGCCGACGCGATTTTCACCGACGCGGCGGGGTCGGCGGCGATGGCGAATTGGCGGATGCGCAGCTCGACGTTCTTATGCGACAGGCCGCTCGTCAGCGACTTGAACCAGCCGCCGGTGGTGAAGTGGCAGACGGGGATGTCGCGGTCGGCCAGCTCCGCCAGCGCCTGGGCCGTCACCTGCACCGGGCCGAACAGGGCCAGGTGCGACACGTCGGCCATCCGCACCTCGGCCAGCTTCGCGTCCTTCAGTTGAATGACGAGCCGGTCGCCGGACTTGCCGACGCGGGCACCGGGTTCGCTCACCGACAGCGGGCGGGCGTCGTCGTTCGGGGCGAGCAGCGCGCGGACCTTGCCGGCACCGGGCGGCTTGGCCGGGGAATCGTCGGCGGGCTGTTCGGGCAGGCCGAGGCGGAGCAGGTTCGTCTCGTCCGGCAGGCAGATGGTGACGAGCGAGCAGCGCGGGCACTTCGGGCTGTCCTCCAGCGGCGGCGGGATGGTGCCGTCGGCGGCCACCCGGCGGAACTCGGCGAGCAGCGCGAGCGTGCGCGTCACCAGCGCGTCGTCGAACGGGATCGTCACGCGGCGCTTGGACGCGGAGAAGTACAGCACCCCTTCGGGACAGGCGTACCCGGCGGCGCGGAGCAAGAGGCCTTGGGCGCACAGTTGCACCCGTTCGGGTTCCCACGCGCCTTCGGGCAGGTCCGGCGCGGTGCCGCGCTTGTAGTCGATGGGCGTGACGGTCTGGCCGTCCGATTCCAGCACGTCCACGACCGCGACCAGTCCGAGCGCGGCGTCTTCCAGCCGCACGGAGCGGGCGTGCAGGGTCGGCAGCTCCTCGGCCGGCGCGTTCGCGACCGGGACGGGCCGGCGGTCCTCGCGGTCCACGTTGCGGTGGACGAACTGGCCGTCCAGGGTGTCGGGGTTGTCGGCCCACTCGCCCTGCACCCACTCCAGGTAGGCGAGGCGGGGGCAGTAGGCGAACTCGTTCAGCATGCGGGCGGGGACGTGCCCGTCCGGCGGCGTGTCCGGCATGGCCAGACCTCCGAGGGGAAGGGCCGCGTCCGTGCGGCGGGGGATGAGTGACAACTGGGTGTCGGCGATCAGGAATCGACGGCGAGCAGGCCGAACCCGCGATACCGCCCGGCCCCAACGGCGATGGGGCCGCGCACCTTGCGGGGGAACTTCACGCGGAGGTGATACCGCGGGTACTTCAGCGGCGGCAGGTCATAAGCCTTAGCCAGGTCCAGCCCGCGGAACCAGCCGACCGTGCGGTACTCGACCTCGGCACCGGCGAGCGCGTCGGCCGACCACCCGGCCTGATGGAACGCCTTCCAAATCAAGGCGAGAATCCGCGAGTCCAGCCGGGCGAGCAGATGCTTCTGCTCCTCGGCGTCGATCCGCTCTTTCAACTTCTTCCGCAGGCCGTCCGGGTCGTCGAACCCCGGCAGGATGACCGGCGTGACGGTACTCCACACCTCCGATTCGCCCACGAACGGCAGCACGCCCTTGTCCGTCTTGGCGACCTCGGACAGCATCGCTACCGGCTTCTCGACGTTCAACTCGATCAACTCCTGGCCGTTGAGTTGCCGGCGGAGCGGGGCCAGGTCGAACCCCGGCGGGCCGACGACCAGCACCCGGCGGATGCCGCTGACGCCGACGGGCGTGAGGCTCGGCAGCGGCAGGAACAGGAACCGGTCGTCGCTGGTGGCCTGCCCGTCCTTAGCGTCGCCGTGCCCCTCAATCTGCCGCACGACATCGGCTTCCGCCCAGCCGATCTTCCGCGCGACGGCGGCGGTGGCGTGCCGCACCATGCCGGCGACGGTGGCCACCCGCCGCACGTGGTGGAACGGCCGGAACTTGCTCTTGCCGACGTTATCGGGGTTCTCCTGGTCCTCGATGGTGCGGTGGATCTCGAACGCCGTGACCGGCCGGGTTGGCGTCTCCCCGCCCGCCGTCGGCGAGTGGTAGCCGACGACCTCGAAGCAACTGAGCGGCGGCACCGGCTTGAACCCGTCGCTCGACAGCCGCCCCAGGAACGCCGCGTGCTTCTCCACGAGGTTCGCCAGGGTGCCATCTTTTGGCACCCGCAGCGGCACGCCACCCGTCGGCACCACCCGCCAGCGGTGCCCCGGCAGCTTCGCGGCCTCCTCTTCGGTGACGACATCCGCGTCCGCCGCGACCATGTCCACGCCCCAGCCGAGATGCGTGACGCTCCGCGCCGCGGCCTTCAGGACCTCCAGGTGCGGACACCCGTCGGCCGGCAGGGGAAAGAGGTAATGAACCGCCTCGCCCTCCTTGCCGTTCCCGATGCGGATTCTCGTCGGCTGAATGGTCTTCATCGTCTTCAACTCGTTCGGCTGCTTCTTCGGTTCGTTCCCCTTCGAGATCGGCCCAGCCCACACATCGAGGTCGTTGTTCGGCACCGCGATGCGGAACGGAGTCCCGACGTGATGCGGCGGTGCGACAATCTCCGACGGCCGCAACCCTTGTAGCCACTCTAGCGCGGGCTTGGCGAAGTCGTTGAACAGCGACTCGCGCCACCGGTTCGCGGCGGCGTCCACGAGCGCCTGGAACAGCCGCAACGGGGACGGCGGCCACTCCGGTTCACTACCATCGCGCTTACCGTGGAACGACGGCTCCGGGTCGAGGAAGCGAACGGTGATGCGGAGGACATTCAACATGACTGCCTCCGTTAAATCTTGATGGTGATTTTGATCGCGACGCCGTTCAGCACCTCGGCGTCGAGCCTCGCCCCGACCACTACCGATTCGAACGTCCCCGACTCGTCGCCCTTCGTGATCGCGGTCGCCGCAGACACCGTACACTCGAACTGCTTGTTTCCCTTCTTCGCTTTAAACTTCTTGCCGGCGGTATCCACGGCCGCGACGGTGAACCCGCTGAACTTCTCGACCTTCGCTTCACCCGCCTTCTCCGCGAGGGTCGCGTTGAACCGCTCTTCCCGGTCCTTCCCGATGCGGAACTCCTTCGCCGCCGCCCGCGCATACTTGAGCGCATCGTCGTGCGAGAGGGTCAAGTCGTCGCGAGTGCCGTCGAGATTGACCACCTTGAACTCGCGCGGCTTGTCGATGTCCGGTACCAAGTTGCAACCCTGCCGGAGGTAGCACTCCTGCGGGGCGGTGAGGGCGACGAGCGACAGCCCGAGGATGTAGCGGCGGAGTGCCTTCGTCCGGTCCACCGACAACGTGCCATCAGCTTCAAGCACCACGAGTCGGCGGAGGGGAGCAAGCCCGATGGTGGCATCTCGTCGTATCGAGCCGTTCGCGCCGAGTTGGATCCCACCCGGTGCCTTCGACGCCAGCGCGTTGGCGAAGCCGTCCTTCGATTCCGCGCCGGGAAGGATGCCGAGTTTGGCGAGGTCGATGGTCATCTGCGTCAGGAAGTTTGCCGACCGGGTGTGTCGGAACACGTTGAACGCGCGGATCGTGGACGACAGCAGCCGAGGAAGCTTGGCCGACGTGTCGCGCGAGTCCCACACGCCGAAGACGAGCGAGGTGGGCGCGAACTGCGCCAACTTCTCGGCGTTGCCGCGCAGCACTTCCGTGAACGCCGTTCGAAGTTCCTGCTCGAACGGCGAGCAGCGGATGACGGCATCGGCGGCGCGGTGATTGGCGTGCAGCAGGTTGAGCCGAAGCCCTTTCCGCTCCCCGGCCTCCGGGAATGTCACGATCACCTGCGGAACGAGATCGGTGTAACCCTCTTTGGCGAACAAGGGTTCGATCCGGTTGGCCTGCGATCCGACGCTGTCGATGAGGCACACGTTCGTCTTGTCGTCGAAGATGTCGATGTTGTACCCGCCTTGGAACTTCTCCTTGTCCTTGTCCGCGCCTTGCTGCGGCGCGTAGGTGGAGGGGAAGAACACGCCGTCGGCCCCTTCAACGGGGATCAACTGTTGGCGGATCACCAGCGCGGCCGGGCCGTGGTCGTCGAACCACTTGTCGAACTTGGTCAACTCACTCATCGGTCTCTCCTGCGTTGAGGGGGTAAGCGAAGCCGAGCGCGGCGTACTGGCCGCGAGAAGTCACGGAAGCACGGAAGCGAAGCGTTTGCCAATCTCGCGTCGCTCCGGCCATCGCTGCCGCCGCGACGCACGGCGAACAGGCGCTGTGCCAGGTGAAGTAGTCGAACCCATCGCGGTCGTCGTTCATTACGGGCCGGAAGCGTTGCAACCCCACAGCGGCGAGCAACTCCGTCGCCGGGGACGATTCCACCTCGACGCCGTGTTCGTTCAGCGAGAACCCGACATCGAGCGCGTTCCAGGCCGGGCCGGGATCGAACCCGAAGCGGCCCTTCTGTAGCAGCCGCAACGAGAGCAGTTCAGGGCAATTCGCAAGGTCCACGCTGCCCATTTGCTTGGCGAGTTCGACTCGCAGGCCCAACCAAATTCGCAACGAAGTCTGCTGACCCGACCAGAAGTTCCACGGCGAATTCGAGATGACCTGGGCCACACCTCTCAGCACCGCGATTCGCGTCCACGCATCGAGAATCAACCCTGTCGAAGCACCTCCATCGAAGCTGAACGCAAGCGGCGCGATGATCGGTGCAACTTCCAATCCGTTGCACTCCAACCGCTCAATGGCCGTCGGTGGGTCCATGACGAGGATCGCTAGTAACTCCCGCAGCGTGCCGCCGCACGCGATCTTGAACTTCCTCCCCCCTTCGGCGAACCAGCCCTCGGCACCGGGCCACAGCCTGTCGGCCAGCTCCAGCAGGCCGCAGCAGGCGAAGAACTGGCCGGGGTTGGTCGGGTCCACGGCCACACGGATCGACGCTTCGGTTTCGGTCATTTCGTGTTCTCCAGATACGCCGACGGGTTGCCGCTGGCCGCCCAGTCGGCGGCGCGGAGGAGCGATTCCAGGTACGCCAGACCCCACCGCCCATACTTGCGTTGCAGCTTGGCGAACCGCCGCGGCGTGTCGCGGGCGATCCGGTCGGCGATATCGGTGTGCCCGTCCGGGTCGAACGCCTCGTCCGCCGGGAAGTGCGGCCGCGCCCGCCCGTGGTGCGCCGCGATCAGGTGCAACACCAACTCCTTCCCGTCGGCGTCGAGGAGTTCGACGGAATCCAACAACTTCTCGATCTCCACATCCACCAGCGACCCGAACTCGTGGCGGTAGCCATCGAGTCCCGTGATCGGCCGAGCGTTGCCGGACTTCGCCAACGGCGGTTTGTCCGGATACCCGAAGTGGCCGATCCCGTGCTGCCACCGCTGCCGATCTTTGCCCAAATCGTGCCACCGCGCGGCCAGTCGGAGAGCGTTGCTGATCATGGGGGACAGTTGAAGCCGCTCTGCGAATCCGACGACGCATTTCTCGATGGCGAGATGGTGTTTGGTGAGCAGTTGCAGCTCGCGGGACGCACGCGAGCGGGTTTCGTTCCCGTCGGCGGCGTCGGGTCGGACGAACGCGACGATCCGCTTCACGTCCTCTTCGGGATCCGTGCCGATGGCCAGTTTGGCGACTTGGATCATCCCGGCGAGCGTGCGTACGTTCTCCTCCGTCGGCCTTGGTTGCTTCTCCAACTTCGGCCCGGCCCCCAGCTGCCACCACGGTGTCTTCGTTTCGTCCCCATCGTCCCCGTTGTCGTCGGTGAACGTCCAAAGGAACCGCGCACGGGTTGGGGCAGTCGGGTCCGAACCTGCGTCCGCCACGTCGTATTCCAGTTCTCTCGGCCGGTAAGGTGCTTTGCCTTCGAGGAGGCCGGCGCGCAACCCACCGGCGTTCGGCGGGAGGATCACAGTGCGGTCGATCAAGTCCCGGTACTCGTCCTGTGCGAGTGTGCCCACGGTTGTGACGCGGAGTTTCCCGGACTTGGTCAGTACCCACGCCGGCATGTCGGCGGCTCGCTCGGCGATGGCCTCCAACTGCTTTTGCGCGTTGTACGTCGGCTCGCGCAGCAACTCCTGCGGTATGAGCGGGTATTCATCGAGGTAGGCCGACAGTTGCTTGAGCCGGTCCTTCTGCTCGACGTCGGGCAGTTCGGCCAGCTTCGCCAGAAGGTGAACTTCCTCCCGCCAAGCGAAACGGGTTTCATGGTCCTTGTCCTCTTCGATCCCGTGGAGGTACGCTTCGACTGGCGGTCGGCCGGGCAAGTCGTCGGTGATCGTCGTCAGCGCCCATGCGTCGAACAGGATGTCGGTGGCGTCCGCGAACGGCGGATCGGGCGAGAACGAATCCCTCCGCTTCTTCTCCGAGAGGTCGCCCAAGGCGGACGGACTGGCGAAGTATTCGCCCTTCACGGCGGACGGCAACTCCCGGAGCAGTTCGAGCGTGTTGGTTCGCTGCTGCCGAAACGGGTCTTTCGCGTCGAACGCCTTGGGAATCACCACATCGATGCGGGTGTCGGCTCGAAGGCCGAAGCGGTTCACCCGACCGAACCTCTGGGCCATGCTCTCATAGGTCGTCAAGTCGCAAACGAGGTGGTCTCCGGAGATGTTGACGCCCACTTCCCCAGCGCTCGTGCAGATGAGGTAGACGGTCTTCATCTGAGGCGTCGCATCCGGTCGGAAGCGCTGATAGACCTCGGTCATGGTGAGGTAATCACGCTCCCGCCCGCGCAGGGTGCCGATGAGCAGTTCCGCTGGATGTTCGTCCGTGTTGAGCTTGGCGTGGACGGCCTTCGCATCGGCGACGGTGCGGACGAATACCACGACCGCGCAGTTCGAGTCCGCGTGTTCCAGAGCAAGCTTCGTGATTGCAGCCGCTGCGTCCTTCTTCTCGTCCGCGACCTCGTGGAAGCGGATCGTCTTCTTCGCGTAGACCCGCTCCCGAATGATCTCGTTCGCCAAGTCCTCCTCGTCGAGGCAGAAAGCGTTCTTGGGGTGCAGGGGGGTGGCGGTCAGTTCCATCACGCGGAACGACCCGAACTCCTTGCACCGCACTTGCTCATCCCGAATCCGTTCGATCAACCGCTGGAACGCCGGCTCAAGGTGGGCCTCGTCGTGGACGAGCAGTACATCCTGGCCGAGGAAGCCGGCGTGCAACGGGCGGCCGTTCAGACCCGTGCCATAGCCGTTAAACAGTAGCCGCGAGCCGATCATGTCCACCGTGCCGCAGATGACCGCCGGGAGCGACGGATCGTTTCGCCACTTTTTGTTGTCCGCGAGTTGCCCCCGCAAGGTGCTGACAGCGAACGCGGGGACGCCCAACACATTTCGCTCTAGGTACTTCTCCACTTCGTCCGTCGTTTGGTCGATAACTGTTCTTCTGTTCACAACGTAGACGAGCCGACGCGGCACGTTGGCCTTGTTCGCCAGCGCGATCAACCAGACGGCGATGACCGAGGTCTTGCCGAGACCTGTCGGCAGGTTGCACGTCGAGCGAATCTCACCCTTCGAGAAGTGGTCCCGATACAGCCGTCGTTGCCAGGGAAAGGGCGACTTACCCGTCAAGTCGCGGAAGGTGGCATCGAAGTCGAGATTCATCGGCTGTCTCCGAAGTTGAGTGAAGTGGGACGAGTTGGTTGACTTCACACTAGTTGTATTTGTCATGTGAGTTGGTGTGTCAATGACAACTTGACTTCTGGAATCGGTCCCGATATCCTACAACAACCGGGAGGTACTGGTCGCCTCCCGGATGCTCCGACACTCGGGGTGTCGAATGGCATGGGCATCGCTGCCGCACACCACGTAGCAAATGTACTGTAGCGGCGATGGCTCCCGAAGTCCAGAGGGAACTTTCCGGAGACAGCAATGTCAATAGTCTGTCGCACCGGCCAACTCTGTCCGCGCACCGGCGTCTGGCAGAGGGTCGGATTCAGCCCCGTGAAACTCGTGTTGGATGAGGCGGAACCGATGCCGCGCGATCCGCACGGAGCCGGCACCGGGCTGTGGGTGTACGTCGGGCCGTGGTAAGTCGAGTCGTCTCCGTCCGGCGTCGTGACCCTTGCGTGTCCGACGCCGGACACTTGGTGCCGAGGCGAGCGGCGTTCTCCGTCGACGGCTGGCGGCTGCATTGAAGCACACTCGTCGTATTGGTTAGGTGTGGGTGTCCAACCCTTTTCCACGCCTTCACCGGCGTGGCCGAATTGGTCCGTTCAACGTTCTTGTTGACCCCTCACTCCGTCATCCGCAGTTGGCTGGGGGCGGGGTCGATGCTGACCAGCACCGGGCGGGTGAGGTGGGGGAAGGCGGCGATGGCCTGCCCCGGCGCGAGCGCGGGCAGGCGGTCCCACAGGCCGTCGTCCACGCCGCCGATGGTCCGCCGTAGCAGGCCGACGACGTGCGGGTCGGTCAGCTTGTGCAGCAGGAAGCCGTTGCACAGGCCGAGGACTTGCTTGGGCAGGTGGGCCGGCAGTTGGGTGACGAAGCAGAGGCCGAGCCACCGCTTGCGGCCCCGCTTGGCGATGCGGGCGACCTGCTGGAACAGGATCGGCGTCTTGTCGATCCGCTCCTCGGACAGGAACTCGTGCGCCTCCTCGATGACGATCAGCACCCGCGGCGGGGCGGCGGCGTTCGCCTTCTCGAACTTCTCGTAGGCCTCGTCCTGCGCGGCCTGGATGCCGCGCAGCAGGTCGGCAATGACGAGGTTGTTCAGCTCGCTGAAGCCGCTGTCGGACAGGTCGATGACGCTCAGGTGGCCCGGCGCGAGCAGCTCCGGGTACTTCACCGGCTTGACGGCCGCGCCCTCGTCGTAGAAGACCTTCAGGCGGTTCAAGCGGGCCAGCTTGCCGACCACCGACCGCCACGAGATGGCGTTGCCCGGCGGGTTCGCCGAATGCACCCGCTTCTTCAACGCCACCTTGCCCGCGTCCGTCTTCAACTCCTTCGACCACGGCTCGACCTCGAACGCCGGTTCGTCCTCGGCGTCGTCCGCCTTCCGGCCCTTCTTGGCGGCGGGACCGGAGTCGGCCCGCTTCAGGCACGCCTGCACCACGTCCATGAGGATGGCCAGGCTCATCCGCGGGTAACCGCGCTCGAACTCGTCCAGTTCCATCACCTTTTGCTCGGTGGCGGCGTCGTTCTTGTACGGGAAAATGCCCAACTCCCGCATCACCTCCTTGGCGATGTCGTACGCCTTCAGGAACCGCTCCTGCTGGGCGTCGCTGAGGCCGAGGATTTCCATCGCCTGATACGGCGACAGGTTGGCGAACTGCAAGCTGAACGGCCGCGTGTGCGGGTGGTCCGGGTTGGACGTGTCGCGGCCGACCAGGTGGTACACGGCCATCGTGTCGGCCGGCACGCCTTCGGGTTTCAAACCGCGTTCCGCTAGGGCCAGTGACATCTTCTTGTCACTGTTCGGCTCGTGCAGGCGGGTGTACTCGCCCTCCACGTCCAGCAGCACCACCGCCATGCCCGCTTCGGTCGCCCGCTTCACGAGGCCGGCGACGGTGTTCGACTTGCCGCCGCCGGTGGTGCCGAGGATGGCCGTGTGCCGGGGCAGCACCGACTTCGACCGCGACGGGATGCCGACGACCACGTCCGCGTGCCCGACGGCGAGGCCGAGCCGCACGTCGCCGCCGCACTGCAACACGGCCGCCGATTCGGCGTCGGTGAGCGCGAACACCGGGCTGTTCGGCAGCGGGCGGAGACGGGGCGGGGTGAGCGATCCGTCGGCCAGTTCCTCGCCGAGGAGCGTCACCTGCACGCGGCCGTGGAACGGCGGCAGGTACGTCCCGCCGTGGGTGGCGACGGCTTGCAGCATGGGCGAATCGCCCTTCAGCCCGTCCGGTTCGGCGAACGGCCCGGCCGACACCACGCCGAGGTACTTGCGGCCGTCCCGCTTGCTGAGGATGCGGACGAGCGACTGCGCCGGCACCGCGTGCAGGTGGTCGTTCGGCAGCAGGACGGTGACGCTCATGTCGCTGCTGCCGGGCAAGTCGAACAGCGTCCGGCCGACCGAGCCGGCCTCGGTCGGGTCGGGTTCCAGTGGCCCGCCGGCGTGGGCGATCTCGGCGGCCAGCTTGGTGCGGATGGCGGTGGGCATGGGAATTCTCCTGATGAGTTCCAGGGGCTTCCGCCCCTGGCTACGTCCGTCGGCCCCTCCGGGGCGAAACACTGCATTCGCACGGCTCGGGAGTTCTCGCTCTTCGCCGCGGAGCGGCCGACGGACGTAGCCAGGGGCGGAAGCCCCTGGAACTCTTCTGGAACTCTTCCGCCTCATCACCCCGGCCGGTTCTGCCGCTCGCTGCCGTAGCGGGTGCCGGCCCCGACGCGGGCGTAGGCGGCGTCGGCCATCTCCTTCAGGCTGCCGCCGCCGTACACGCTCTTGCACGCCCGGTCGCACAGGTCGATGAGCATGGGGAAGCCGCGATCCGGCAGCAGCACCGAGTCGGCCAGGGCCAGCCGCGCGGCCACCTCGAAGTGGTCGCGGTGGCAGTAGAACACCTGCGGCGGGGCCAGCACCGACGCGCGGTAGACGCCGACCAGCACCTGGCTGGCGACCTCGTCGCGGAACCGCATCACCCACTTCTCCGGACTCAGCCGGATGCCGTCGCCGTCCCAGTCGGCATCGACCGTCACCGTGGTGGAGAAGGTCAGGTCGCCGACGAACCGGTCGAGCCGCTCGTCGAGCGTGCCGACGATCAGGTACTCGAGTGGCCGCAGCGCCTGGCCGAGGCTGAGCAAATCGCGTTCGCCCGATTCGCTCGGCACGAACAGGAACCGCTTGTGGCCGGCGATCAACTCCCGCATCACCTTCACCGATTCGATCATCACGTCCGGGTTGCCGGCCCCGGCCAGCAGTTGGTACGGGGCCGGGCTGCCGTGGCCGATCCGCCAGGCGGCCGTGGCGGCGCGGGTCAGCACCCGCATCTCGGCGTAGCTCATGACCGCCCGCTGCGCCAGCTCGCTCAGTCCGTCGCGGCGATCCGGCTGGTTCAACCCGGCCCGCCGGCCCCGCCGCTCCAGCACGGCCAGCATGTCGGCCACCGGGTCGGCGTGCGCCTCCCGCAGGTCGCGGCGGAACAGGCGAGTGGACCAGCTCCCCTGGTTGCCGGCGTAAGACACGAGGCAGACGCCGATCTGGTGGACGGTCAGCGCCAGCGTGTCGTGCGTCTGCACGGTGCCATCGCACGCCTCCGCCCCGCCGTTGAAGAGCAGCCCCTGGTGGACCTCGCGGATGTCCTCCAGGGTCACGTCGCGGTAGAAGCCGGCCTCCGCCGGCGCGCCGACCGCGCCCTTCAGCCGCGGGAACACCCGCTCGCGGACGCGGCCTTCCACCTCCGCCTCGGCGGCCACCGCCTCGGCCACCTCCCGCTCGATCCGCGCGTAGGCCTCCACCACGTCGATGCCGGTGTCCCACGTCGCCGGATTCATCGCCTGGAGGAGAGGCTCGCCGAACGTCCGCAAGAACTCGTCGGCCGTGTGCCCCCGTTCGATTCGGGAGACCGGCAGTTCGACGGACGGCGGTGCGATGGTCGCGGACATTCGAACGTCCTCCCCAGAAGTAGTTCCGACGGTCGAAGGGAAGTTCGACGCGAGTTTAACAGGATTTTCGGATTCGCGCGAGAAGCGGGTCGTGCGGGTCGGCGGGCAAAAGCTGATCGGCATAGGTCTGCGCGGCGTCGGCAGGCAGCCCGAGCGCCGATTCCAACCGGGCGGCGAGCGCGGCGACGGTCGTTTCGCCGACCAACTCGGACGCGGGGGCGAGCAGTTCAAAGGCCAGCCGGTCGGCGCGGTCCTCGGCATCTCGCTCCGCAGCGCCGGCCGGCCGGCCGGCGGCGTCGCGGCTCATCAAGTGGACGTGCGGGCCGAGCGACAGAGTGCGCAACACGGCGGCGATGCGCTCGTCGGCGGTAGCCGGCCGAAGCCCGTCGAGGACTTCCAGCGCGGCCGGGCCGAGCGCTCGAACCAACCGCCGACGGAGGTCGTCGCAGTCGCGGAGGAAGTGCGCCAGCTCGTGGGCGAGGGAGAACCGTTGCTCGGCCGGCGGGTCGGCGGAATCGAGGAAGACGAAGCCGCTCCCCCGCCAGCAGTACAGGGCGGCGCGGAGCGGTCGGTCCAGTTCGCGGACGGGCACCGGCAGGCCGGATTGGCTCAAGTACCCGGTGACGGTGTGGAACGACAGGTTCGGCCGCGCGACGATGCCCAACGGCGCGGCGTCCGTCACCGCGCGGGTCAGGTCGCGGGGGAATGGCGGGGGCGGGCCGGCGGCGGACCAGAACCGCTCGGCCAACTCGACCACCCAGACGGGCGGGGCGGTCATGGCGTGCGGTCCCGCGCGGCCAGGACCGGGGCGGCCGATTCGGTCGGCTGTTCGTCGGCAGCGCGGCGCAACGCGGCCGTCACCTGCCCGCGCTTGGCGATCATCCCCAACAGGTCGCGATTCAATCCGAACTTGGCCGCGATCCGGTCCACGTCCTCGCGGAACTCGACCGGGTTCGCGCGGGGCATCCGGCACAGTCGGGTCGCGGCCAGCGCCGCCGGCGTCGCCCCCAGTGCCGCGAGCAGCGCCGACTCGTCCAGCCCTTCGCCGGCCGCGTACTCGGCGACGGCGAACGCCAGGAAGTGCGGATCGACGCCCGCCCGTGCCGCCAACCGCAGGGTCGCGTCAGTCATGGTCCCCCTCCCGCGGCCCGCTTCAGCCGCGCCTTGATCCGGTCCTTCGCCCGTTTCACCTCGGCTTCCTGCTCCGGCACCGGCAGGCCCGCGATGCCGAGGGCTTCGGCGAACGCCGCCGTCCGCCGCTCGTCGGTGAGCAGCAGGTCGAACACCGCGCGCTCCGCGACCGTGAAGCCGGCGATCACCGTCCGCAGTTCGGGCGCGTCGAACGACGGCGAGTCGTCGTCCTCTGTCCCCTCATTCCGTGCGGGAAGGGCGAGTTCGACGGCATCCCACGGGATTCGTCCGGCGCGGTGCTTTTTCCCGGCCGTCCAGACGTTCATCAGCCGGCGGCGGGCGATGAGCTCCAGGTACTTGTGGAGGGGCAGGCGGGTCGGGTCGTACAGTTCCGGTCGCTTGAGAATGGTAAGAACGGCGTCGCCAGCGGCCGTGGAAATGTCGCCTTCGTCCGCGAATGGGAACCGGACGGCGAGCGCCTTCGTCAGCGGGTCCAGCACCAACTCCGCGAACGCGGCGGCAGTGTCCGGGTCAGCGATCAGGGCCGCCCAGGCGTCCGCGAGGGTGTCGTCCGCTGGCCACATCTGAAACTCCCAAGCCGGCAGGGGTCGTGTCGCGACCGTCCGTCAACGGTTCCGGCTCCGGACCTCATTCCATGAGTCGGCCGTCCGTTTGGCCAGCAATCGGCGAGTTTGATCGGCGTCGCGCGCGGGTGTGAACCTCCGTTGGCCCGACAGCCATGAGGATGGAACTCCCGTGTGAGGCCATGTAAATTCCCGCCACTTCCGCCGCATCATCCGTGGAGCGAGACACCTACTCCACGCTTCGCCCGGCACCGCCGAGAGACTGCTACTCGATGTCGTCACCCGCTTCCTCAACGAGCGCACGTTCGACGACGGGTCGGGCGTGTCCCTGCCGGTGCCGCTACGGCAGTGCGCGGCGGCCAGCAACGAGTGGCCGTCGGCGTTCGAGGGCGACAGGGAGCTGGCCGCCGTGTTCGACCGCGTTCTGTTCCGCCGGCCAGTCAAGCCGATCCGCTCGGCCGACGGATGGTTGCCGAGACCGGGAAGACGACTTCGCCGGCGCGATCGGCCGACCAATCGAAGGCCGTCCTCTGATCCTCCGTGATCGTCGACGAATCGCCGGGCTGGTGGATGGCCTGGACTTTAATTGCGCGGGAGAGTTGGCTCACGGCGAGCCGAACAGGCAGTTGAGTGCCGGCGCTGACCATCCGCTCGAAGTTGTTCCCGTCAGTCAGGATAGACGTGTCTTCCGGCACGATGTGCGAGATGTGCGGCTTGCCCTGCTTGGCCGACAGGCACCCGTAGCGGGCGGCCCCCGCGCGACGGAGGTGGTGAGGTCCGGCGTGCGGATCACTTTGCGGGTGTCCTTCAGGATGCCTTGTTCCCGCACTTCGCCGAGCAGCCGCGGGGTGAACGGAGAGTGGCAACTGCCGCTGTGAAGGACCACCAAGTCGAGGTCATCGGCGGACATGCTCGCCCGATTTATACCGCGAGCGGGGTGGATTGATCCATTTCGACGCGCCCCGAGGAATCGGCCGTGCGGAACGGCCCACCCACCTCCCCTCGACGAGGGGAGAAGTGCTCTGCTCGCTCTGCTCGCTCCGCGAGCGGTCTTCGAGCATAAACCCAAGACCGCTCGCGGAGCGAGCAGAACACGCCGGCGACGACTCCCCTCCCGGTCGCGGAGCGACCGACCTCCCCTCAACGGGGTGTTTGGACCGGGGACATGGTTAGCAGGCGTTCGGGGACGTGGTGGACACCTTCCTATCCTCGTGGCAGTTCCCCCGATGGAGGGTCTGCCATGCCGTGGAAGGACGCATCCGTCATGTC
>JAYTTN010000646.1:0-4140 GCA_043745295.1 Fimbriiglobus sp.
CCGCCGTGCGTGCTGATTTACGGCGACAAGGACTTGCCGTTCCTGGACGCGATGGCCAAGGACCTGGGCAAGGCGCTGACCGGGGCCAAGTGCGACGCCGAGGTGTGCGAGATCAAGAACCGCAACCACATCAACGTCATGTACGACGCCAGCAAGCCGACCGACGCGGTGTTCGAGAAGATGGAGCAGGCCGTCCGCAAGTGGACCAAGTGACGGCGGTGCGACAACTGATTTTGGCGAACCCGGCCCGCAAGGGCCGTGGGTTCGAGGTTGAGGGTAAGGTCGTTCGGGATTCGCCACGACTCGTCTTCACCGCGGAGCGGTGACGGCCGGTAGCCAGGGGTGACAGGCGAGCGCAGAAAAAGGAACCAGGGGTTCCGCGAGCTGCGCTCGCCTGTCACCCCTGGCTACCGGCACACGCACCTCCGGTGCGAAAACAGGTCGCGGCGGGCCGTCACTCCGGCGGCGCGAGCGAGCCGACGATCTGCACCAGCCGCTTTTCCCACGACTTCCGCTGGCGGAGGACCGAGTACCCGACGGCGACGACGAGCTGCTTCCCCGCGTCGAGCGTGGCGACGGCGACGAACTTCCGCGAGTCGGCGTTGCCGTTCGCGTACCGGACCTCGTACCGGGTGACGGCGGCGGTCGGCTGCGGCGGCCCGGCCGGCGGGTCGTCCCCCTGGTACTCGTCCGCCAGTTCCGCCACCTGCGGCGGGTTGTCGGGCAGGTCGAACAGCGTCTTCGTCAGGTACGCGGCGGCGGCGGCCTTCGGGTCGCCGCCCTTGTCCAGCACCAGCACGAGGACGGTGGCCGGGTCCGGCGAGACCCCGCCGCCGGCGAGCGTGATCGTCCCCCGTAGCAGGAGGTCGGCCTTCTCGTCCTGGGAGCCGGGGTCGCCCAGCTCCCGCCACAGGCTTTCCGTCGCGGTGATGGCGTAGCTGCCCCGTCTGCTGCGGAACACCTTGCGGAAGCCGGCCGCATCGCCCTTCGCGGCCGCGGCGACGAGGCGGACGGCGGCGCGGAAATCGACGAACGCCTGGGCCACGTCGCCGACCTTCTTCTCCGGGGCGAACGAGTAGACGAAGTACGCCGTCTTCCGGAAGCCGGCCGCGTACACCTCGCCCTTCACCTCTTCGCCGGAGTTCATCAGCGACTCGTAGGTGTACCGCCGGCCCGCCGCGCCGCCGAGGGTGGCCGGCTCCTCGTCGAGCCGGCCCTTCAACTCGCCGGTCGATTCCAGGACGGCCCGCACCATCTCCGTCAACTCGGCCGCCGTGGGGGTGTAGGCCATCGGCTTGGCATCGACGACGATCCACCCGGCCGGCTCCTGGCTCCGCAACGCGACGACGGTCGCCTTGAACTTGACTTTCAGCGCGTCGTCCGCCACCCAGTTCTCCCCCGGCGGCGTGTAGGCGAGGTGGAAGCGGTCCAGCACCACCTCCGCCGACCGCCGGGCGGTCTCCTCGCGGCCCTGGTTCCGCGACTTCAGGAACAGCACCCCGGCGATGGCCCCGCACACCACCAGCACGCCGATCACCGAGAAGGCGATCAGCTTGCCCGCGCCCGACCCGGCCTTCGGGTGGCGGTCGGGTTCGCCGGCCGGCTCCTCCGCCCCCCGGCGACGGCGGGGCAGTAGCCGCTCCTCGGTCGGCACGTCGTCCAGGTTCGGCCGCTCCTCGTGGAATCCCAGATCGTCGGCCGGCGCGGGCGGCGGGGCGGCGGGGCCGAACAGCGGCTGCGACGGCGGGACAGGGGGGGCGAGGGTGAACCGCAGGCCGCACTGGGGGCAGGCGATGACCGCGCCCGGCGGCACCTGCGACGGGTCGAACAGGAACGGGCACGACGGGTTCGGGCACTTGGCGGGGGTCATAGGTGTGCGTCCGCGTGGCGATTCGGTGCGCCGATTATACGTCGGAATCGTCCCCGGAATCGTCCTCGTCGTCTTCCACCAGGTATTCCAGCGGGTCGGACGAGAGGGGGTCGGCGACCCGCACGCTGGTCCGCCCGTCGAGGACTTCCTCCAGCGCCGAGCGGATGGCCTCGGCCCGCCAGCCGGCGGCGAACGGCGAGTCGTCGGGGAGACCGTTGCCCGGCAGCCGCGCCCGCACCAAGTCCTTCAAGTCCTGCTGCGAGCAGACCAGCGACGGGGCCAGCTTGCGGTGTTCGCACAGGTCGGCCAGCACCACCGACAGCAGGGACGACAGCGTTCCCACCTGCGGCGGGTCGATCTCGCTGACGACCCGCTCCGGGCACTGCGCCGGGAGCAACTCGGCGGCGGCGCGGACGGCGGCGACGATGCCGGCCATGTCGAACCGGGGCATCCCCCGCAGGTGCTGCAACTCGTCGGTGTTCTTCGCCCCCCGCCGGGCCACTTCCACCAGGATGTCGTCCCGCATGACCGACCGGGCCGGCCGGTTCTGCCGCTCGGCCACCGCCTCCCGCCAGCCGAACACCCCCCGCACGACGGCCAGCTCGCGGCGGTTCAGCGACCCGATCCCCTTCAGCTTCCGCCACCGCTCGACCGTCACCTCGTCGCCGGTGGCGCGGCGGACGAACGCGGCGAACTCCTCGGCCGCCCACGGCAGCCGGTTCAGCTTCGTCAGTCGCGCGGTCAGCTTGGCGTGGATGGGCAGCAGGTACCGCACGTCGTCGTAGGCGTAGCGGATTTGGGACGCCGACAGCGGCCGCCGCCGCCAGTCGGTCAGGGTGTCGCCCTTGGTCAGCCGCACGCCGAGGATTTCCTGCACGGCCCCGGCGTACCCGATGGGGTAGGTCATGCCGACCAGCCCGGCGGCGATTTGCACGTCGAACAAATTGGCCGGCGGGCGGGCGGAGGCGAACCGGCACATCCGCACCTCCTCGCGGCCGGCGTGCGCGACGATCACCCGGTTCGGGTCGTGCATGAGCGCCCAGAACTCGTCCAGCGGCCCGCAGGTGTACGGGTCGATGAGCATCAGCCGGTCGGCCGTGGACACCTGGATCAGGCACAGTTCGGGGCGGTACGAGTCCTCGCCGACGAATTCGGTGTCGAACCCGAACGCGGCCGCGTCCCGGAGGTGGGCGACGGCATCGACGAGGCCGTACTCATCCGCGACCGACACTTCGGGCAGCGGGAGGGGGCGGAACGGGCGGCGGGGCATGACGACCGGGGCGAGTCAGGGCGAGGGAGTACGGTATTCCCACAATGTATACTCCACATAACGCTCGCCGCGAACGGTTAGCGAAATATCGTCCAGCCGAACCGGCGGCGGGAACCGGCGGGAAACTTCTTCCGGCAGCGGAAACTCGGCGAACCAGTACCACACCGGGTGTGCGTCCGGCGGGTCCGGCGTCTGGGTGAAATGGCTCGGCCGCGACACGCCGTCGAGCTGCCGCGCGTCCACACCATTGAACCGCAACGCGGCCGTCAGTTGGTAAGTGGGCACGAATACCGGCCACGAACCGACAGCCGCCTTCACCCGCCGGCACTGGTCCTGGCGTTCCCACAGGCGGCGGATGCGGTCGTGCTTCGACGGCAGGAAGGGCAGGGGGTAGACGAGGTGAACGGCAACGGCCGCCACGGCCAGCGCCGGGATGGCGAACGCCGCTCGCGTCAGCCACCGCCACACGCCGGAGTCGCCGCAGCGTTGCCACCATTCGCCGGCCAGCGGCCAGAAGCCGAGGTACGCGGCCAGCGCCCAGTTCCCTTCCAGCGGCCCGCGCGTGGCTTTGACCAGGAAGAACAGCAGCGGCAGCGCGAACAGGCAGACGCACGCCCGTAGCCGGGGGTCGGCGGTCAGTCCCTTCCAGTGCCGAAACACCCACGGCAGCAACACCAGCGGCAGCGTTCCGACGAGGAGGATTTGCACGCCGACGAACTCGGCCAGCGGCTTCAGCCCCGGCTCGTCGTCGGCCATCGCGTGGCCCCACTGGTACAGCAATGGGGCGAAATGGTGCCGGATGTTGTGGATCAGGATCGGCGACGCGACCGCCAGCGATACGACGCCGTGCAGCACGAACCCCGGCAGCCACGCGCGAACGCGGGACCGGCCCAGCAGCAGGAACGACACGAACGCGCACACCCCGGCGAGGCCCATCGTGTACTTGCCGAGGACGCCCGCGCCGAGAAGGACGCCGCCTAGCAGCCACTGGCGGAGCGGG
>JAYTTN010000647.1:0-1110 GCA_043745295.1 Fimbriiglobus sp.
AGCAATTGATTTTGGCGGCTCCGGGCGAGCGGGGGGGCGTCAGCCCCCTGTTCCCTGGGGATTTCGACCACAACAGGGGGCTGACGCCCCCCGCTCGCCTAAATCCGCTGCCGCACCCGCGTTTCAGTTCCCCTTGACTCACACTCCGGCTCACCGTATGTCCCCACCGCCCGAGTCCGGTCATGTGCCGGTGCTGGCCGCCGAAACGCTCCGACTCCTCGACCCGAAACCGGGCGAGACGTGGGTGGACGCGACCACCGGCGGCGGCGGGCACAGCCGGCTGATCGCCGAGCGGATCGGCCCGACCGGGCGGCTGTTCTGCTTCGACCAGGATCCGACGACGCTGGCCGGGGCGATGGCCCGGCTGGCCGGCTTCCCCGCGACGTCGGTCCACGCGAACTTCGACCAACTGCGGGACGTGCTGGGATACCTCGGCGTGACGACTGTGGACGGCGTGCTGGCCGACCTCGGTTTCAGTTCGGAACAGTTGGACGACCCGGCGCGGGGGCTGAGCTTCCGCACCGACGGGCCACTCGACATGCGGCTCGACCCGACAACCGGGCAGACCGCTGCCGATCTGGTGAACACGCTGAGCGAGGGGGCGCTGGCCGACCTGATTTTCGAGTACGGCGAAGAGCGGAAGTGCCGGTGGGTGGCGAAGCGACTCGTGGCGCGGCGGGACACGAAACCGTTCGAGACGACGGCGGACTTGGCGGCGGTGGTGCGGAGCTGCGTGCCCCGAAGCGGGCACCTCGACCCGGCCACGCGGACGTTCCAGGCCCTGCGGATCGCGGTGAACGACGAACTCGGCGCACTGGAACGGCTGCTGGCGACGCTGCCCGTGGTCCTGAATCCGGGCGGGCGGGCTGGGATCATCAGCTTCCACTCGCTGGAAGACAGGCGGGTGAAGGTGGCGTTCAAGACGGATGTCTGGAAGGCCCTGACGAAAAAGCCGGTGGCGGCGGGAGACGCGGAAGCCGCGCGGAACCCGCGCAGCCGGAGTGCGAAACTTCGGGTGGCGCAACGGATTTGAGCGAGTCGCGACCGCGAGGGAGTGGCATTCTGTCCGAGCCGGAAGCGTGAGCGACGGTCGTCGAGAAAGACCGTCGC
>JAYTTN010000648.1:0-4135 GCA_043745295.1 Fimbriiglobus sp.
GGACCGCGAGAAGACCGTGGCGTCGTCGGAGGCGTTCGTCAAGTTGGCCATGATCCACCTCATGCTCAACCGACTCGAACCCAAGAATACGGACGCCGAATTCCAGTACCACACCGCGGCCTAACCAACCTTATGGGACAGTCTCTTAGAGAAATCGGAGATGTTGGTAATAGACAGCCGTCAAGGCCCGCGCTCCGCCACGCCCGCACGCGCGGACGACTGTCACTCCGTGCGCCGGCTTTGGCCGGCCGACGGCGGACGGGATAAAACGACCCGCGCACGCCGCGAAAAACTCCGAGGGACCTCCGATGGGCATGCAAAGGGCGATTCGGTTCGCGGGCGCGGAACCGGCGTGGTCGGCGGTGACGGCGACGCTCCGCGCCCTCGGCGAGGAGCCGATCCTGCGGATGATCGACGGCCTGCCCGCGTTCCCCGACGAGGAGCCGGCCGACGGCTGGCGCGAGTTGCGGGTGTCGGTGTCCGGCGGCATGGTCACGCTCCGGCGTGGCGCGGGCGAGTGGGCCTGCGTCGTGTGGGGCAACGCCGACGGCGCGCTCGTGCGCGGGTGGGACGCCTGCTGCCAGGCGGTCGCCCGCGCCGGCAACGGGGTCATCGACGGCGGCGCGTGACGGGCGGCCGCGTTCGCAAACCGCCGCGCGATCCCTGAGCGATGGGGCGGGAGCCGGTAAGATCGCACACGCCGACCGGTCCCCGGAGCTGCCCGCCATGTTCACCCTTCTCGTCGCCGTCGCCGGGTTCGCGCCCGCCGAACCGCTGCCGGCGTTCCTCGCCACCCGCGCCTCCGACGGCGAGCCGGTCGCCGGCACCGTGGCGAAGATCGCGGCCGGGTTCGCCGTGACGTTCGCCGGTTCCGCGCCGGCCGTCGCGGCGGACGACCTCGTCTCCCTCGCCCGCGCCGACAAGCCCCGCCCGCCCTACCCCGCCGGCCCGCACGCCGTCCTCGCCAACGGCGACCGCGTGGCCGGCACCGCGGCCGGTGGCAACGGGCTGTCCGTCACCCTGAAGGCGACGGCCGGCGGCGGGCAAGCGGTGTCGCTGCCGCTGACCGGGGTGGTCGCGCTGTGGGTTGTTCCGCCGCCGCCCGACACGCCGGCGGATGTCGCGCGGTATTCGTGGCTGGACGCGGGCAAGAAGCAGGACGCGCTGCTCCTGCGGAACGGCGACGTGCTGCGCGGCCGGCTGGAAGCCGTGGCGGCAGACGGCGCGGGACTACGGTTCAAACCCGACGGCGAAGCGGCGGCGAAGCCGTACCCGCTGGCGACCGTGGCCGCCGTGGCGCTGGACCCGACGCTGGCGCGGGTGAAGGCCCCGAAGGGACCGTTCGCGCGGGTGACGGCGGCCGACGGCAGCCGCATCAGCTTCGCCACCCTGCTGGCCGACGACTTCGTGCTGACCGGTAGCACCGTCACCGGGGCGAAGGTGAGTTTGCCGCTGACCGAAGTGATCGCCGTGGACATCCGGCGCGGGAAGGCGGTGGAGTTGGCCGACCTCAAGCCGACGGCGGTGGCGGAGGACGGCTTCAACGGCGTGGCGTGGCCGTGGGTGGCGAATCGGAGCGTGCGGGGCAACCCCCTCCGGCTGACCACCCCGCGCGGCGAGGAGGTGTTCGACACCGGCCTCGGCGTCCATTCCAAGTCGTCGCTCACTTACTCGCTGGGCGGCAAATACAAGCGGTTCGAGGCGGTCGTCGGCCTGGACGCGGCGACCGGGCGGAAGGGGGCGGTGGACGTGCGGGTGCTCGTGGACGGCAAGGAGGCGAAGCTCGACGGGCTGACCGGCCTGACGGCGGCGGCCGGGTCGAAGGCCGTTCGCGTGGACGTGACCAAGGCGAAGGAGCTGACGCTGGTCGTGGACTTCGGCCCCGGCGGGGACGTGCAGGACGACGTGAACTGGGCGACGGCGTGGCTGATCGAGTGATCGGCGGAAGCGCCGCGGCCGCGAACCCGTTCCGCCGCGCGGGAGTCATCGGGCGCGGCCCGGACCGTACCCCTTCCGGGTCGATGACGCGGCGCGGCTGACGGACGACGCCACGTTCCGACTACCACAATCAACAACCAGCGGGAATCGCCATGCCCTCACTATGCCCGGTTTGCGGTGACGAGTATTCCCCGACCGGTCTGTGCGACTCCTGTCACCTCGCCCACTTGGCGGCCGAAGAAGAGGACGGGCCGGTCCTACTGACGAGGACTGACGCTCGCGTTGTGGCCCGGCGCGTGGAAGATGGCCGTCAGCCGCGACGGCGAAACGCCCCCGTTCCGGATCCGCTCGACGACCCGATGTGGGGTCTGCGGACGTTCTTCCTCTGGCTGACCGTGATCGGTCTGGTTGCCGGCGTGGTTGCGTTCGCCGCCGTGGCGCTGCTAAGCGGGTCGCTGGTGGCAGTCGTGGCGGTCGGCCTGACCGTCCTGTTCGTGGTCGGATTCACGGCGTCGCTGTGGCGGGTTCTGCCGAACCGCGAGACGGATGTCCTGTACCTCCGCTCGTTCCGCTACGACCGCGCCTCAGCCGGCGTCCGCACCGACCTCCAGTGGGTGTTCGGCCGCGCCGCGCGGGTGTCGGGCATCCGCGACCCCCGGCGGCGGTGGCCGAAACTGCTGCGGTATCCGCTCCTGGTCGCCTTCGCCCTCCGCTACGCCACGCCCAAGTACATGAACCTGGAGGCCGGGGACGCCTGGAAGGAGCGGCTGTGGCGGTCGCTGGGTCGGGCGCGGGGGGCGGTCATCGACGTGACCGACCTGACCCCGCACGTGATCGGCGAGATCCAGTTGTGCGTCCGGTGCCTCAGCCCCGACCGCATCCTGTTCGTCGGGGACGAATCGAAATCCGAGCGGGAATGGCGCGACGCGATCCTCGACGCCGTCGGCGGGTCGGTCCGGCCGGACGACGTGCGGGTGGCGATCTGGAACCGGAGCCGGGACGGCCGCCGCGGCTTCCGGCACCGCGTGTCCGAGTACGCCGCCGACCTGCCGGCGACCCCGGCCGGGTTCCGCGACGAAGCCGGCGAGTTGGCCCGGCTGGCCGACGAGTTGCGCGGCGTTCCCCGCGAGCGGTCGGCCCGGCTGTGGGTCGAGTTGCTGCTCGGCTTCGTGGTCAGCTTCGTCGTCCTCCAGACGGTCGGGCTGATCGAGCGACTGGGCACGGGCGGACGGGCGTCCGTCGTTGTCACGTTCATCGCGGTCGCGTTCTGGGTCATCCAGGTGTGGTATTTCCTGCTCTATTTGAGAGACTGCGGGTCCGGCCGCGAACGCCTGCTGTCGTCCGCGACCATCGGGTTCGCCCTGCTTCTGCCCGTCGTTTCGGTCGGACTCCTTCTCCCGGCCGTTCACAAGGTCCGCGAGGCGGCGGCGCGGATGCAGTCGGCGAACAACCTCAAACAGCTGGGCATCGCCTTTCACGACTACCACGACAACGAGCAGCACTTACCGTCGGCGAACGGGACGCCGTCCGGACGACCGGCGAGCGACCGCGAACCGGCCGTCAGTTGGCGCGTCGAACTCTTGCGATACACCGCTCCCAAGGATCAGGAGGATCAACGGAACATTCGCGAGGTCCTCCGCGACTACCGCAAGTCCGAACCGTGGGACAGCCCACACAACCTCCAGTTCGTGGAGAAGATGCCGAAGGTGTACCGCCACCCGATGGCCGGGCCGGACACCCCGGTCGGGCACACCCACTACTGCGTGTTCGTGTCGCCTCGGAATGCCACCGGCCCGACCGCGATCTTCCGCGACGGCCTCCAAGGGCCGCGAATCGTTGGCATCATCGACGGCCCCTCCAACACGATTCTCGTTGTGGAGGCGGCGGAGGCGGTGCCCTGGACGAAGCCGGAAGGGTTGGAGTACGCCGCCGACAAACCGCTGCCGAAGTTGGGCGGCTACTTCCGCGGCGCGTTTCAAGCGGCGATGGCCGACGGGTCCGTCCGCTCGTTCACCGACCGGACGCCAGAGGCCACCCTTCGGGCGTACATCACGGCGAACGGCGGCGAGGTGATTCGAGACGATTGACCGGAATCCGTCGCGGTCGGCCGGCCCCGGTGGCACGCCGGCCATTCGGGTTGTAGGTCGCGGTCGAGTCTTCGAGGCCCGACGTGTGCGGTGTCGCGAAGATGTCGGGC
>JAYTTN010000649.1:0-1109 GCA_043745295.1 Fimbriiglobus sp.
TTGCGGGGCCGCGCCGGGGAACTCCCGCAGGAACAGGCCGAACCGGGCGACCACGAACCCGAACCCCATCAGGCCCAGCCCGGTGCGGACCCAGGCCAACAGCGTGCGCTCGGCGGCGAACCGGACCCGCGGGTCTTCCGGCATCGGGTCACACGCTTTCGGGTACTTTGGAACCGGGGTCGCCGGGCAGCGGCTCCTCGGGTTGGTCCGGCGTGTCCTTCACCAGCAGCGAGAAGACGCACGGCACCACGAACAGGGTCGTCAGCAGGCCGGCGACGAGGCCGCCCAGCACCGCCCGCCCGAGCGGGACGTTGGCCTCGCTGCCGCGGTCCAGGCCGAGGGCCATCGGGATCAGGGCGAAGAACGTGGCCAGCGCGGTCATCACGACGGGGCGGACCCGGACGCCCGCCGCCTTGCGGATCGCCTCCGTGGGGGTGAGCTTCTCGTCACGCCGCAGGTTGGTGGCGAAGTCGGTGAGCAGCACCGTGTTCGACACGACGATGCCGACCATGAAGATTACCCCCAGCAGCGACTGCACGTTCAGGGCGGTGCCCGTGAAGTACAGCACCAGCACCACCCCGGTGACCCCGACCGGCACGGCGGACAGCACCACTAGCGGCGTGACGTAGCTCTTGAAGAGCGCGACCATCAGGAAGTAGATGAGCAGCACCGCGGCGGCCATCCCCAGCGCCTGGTACTTGAACGTCGTCTGCATCTTCTCGTACTCGCCGCTGAGTACAACCTTGGCCCCCTCCATCGGCTTCGGAACGTCCGTCACGTCCGGGTCGAACGGGGTGACGCCGCCCTCGGGCCGCGGCTTGCCGAACCTCGCCACCGCCGCGTTCACGTCGTCGGCGACGTGGCCCAGGTCGCGGCCCGCCACGCCCAGTGTCAGGTCGATCGTCGGCTGGAGGTTGGTGTGGACGATCTCCGACGGCACCGTCACCCGCCTCATCTCGGCGAGGTTCCGCAGCGGGATCGATTTCTTCTGGGTCGGGCTGGTCACCGGGATGTCGAGCAGGGTTTCCAGCGACGTGATGTCCGCCTCCGGGTAGCTGACGCCGACGTAGTACTGGTTGTGGCTGACCGGGTCGATCCAGAAGTTCTTC
>JAYTTN010000650.1:0-4122 GCA_043745295.1 Fimbriiglobus sp.
GGCGACGACAAGCAGTCGAAATCGAACGCGCGCGATGACACCTGCTGCGGCCTGACCTGCTGCGCGATGGAAGGCGGCGGCAGTTGCTGCGAGTGCTGCGCCGCCGCCGGTGCGTGCGCGTGACGGTCGTGGCCGTTCACTTCCCGCCCAACTCGTCGCACAGCGCGTCGAGGTGCTTGGACAGGCGGTCCCACGGGTTCGCGGCCTTCGGGTTGTTCGGCCGGAACTCGCCTTCGGTGACGTACACCCACCGCGCGTACTTGCGGACCATCTTCAGTGCCGCCTTGTCGAGCTGCGGCTGCGAATGCAACAGCACGGCCCGCGTGTGCGGCGGGGAATCCGAGTGGCCGCCGAAGTAGTCGCCCTTCAGCCGCTCCTCCTTCGGCCAGTCTTTCCCTTCGTGGACGACGATCACGTCGACGGCGTCGGCGGCGAAGTACCGGCCGGGGGTGTCGGCACCGGGGTTGCCGACCGTCGGCCAGCAGCCGGCGTCGTGGGCGTACCTCGTCAGAGCGGTCTGGTGCTTCACCCCGGCGTCGGTGTCGGCGTAGATCATCTCGTCGAAGAAGATGCCGTGGGTTTTCGGGTACAGCTTCAGCCAGGTGTCGATGTCCTTCTTCACGTCCGCCGCAGCGCGCTTGCCGTAGTCGGTGGCGATGTAGCCGAGGACGACGCAGCCGGCCCCGCGCAGCCGGTCGATGGCCTTGGTGTAGTTGGCATCGACCAGCTTGCCCGGCCCGGACGCCGGGTTGACGATCACCCACATCGGCACCGTCTCGTGCTGACGTTTCACGTCCATCAGGCGGTTGTACGCGGCATTCTTGTGGATGTCGGCGGGGTAGACGTACATCGGCACCAGCACCCCGGTTCGCTCCTGGGCACGCTGGTGAAACTCCTTCGCCTCCTGCCGCCGGCGGGCGGGGAGTGGGTCGTCGTCGTGCGCGAACGCGACGGGGGCGACGAGCAAGGCGAGCGGCAGCAGGCGGAACATGGGGGGTACTCGAGTTCCCAGGTGGCTCACCGCCCCTGGCTACGGCCGGCGGCCGCTCCGCGGCGGAAAACGGACACGTCGGACGCCGTGGCTTTCTTCGTCCCGGAGGGACCGTCGGCCGTAGCCAGGGGCGGAGAGCCACCTGGACACCTAACATAGTCGCGGACGCCATTCCTCCACGCATCGAGACCCTGACCGATGACCGACGCGACCGAGAGGCTGGACGTGGTGGCCGTCGCCCCGCACCCGGACGACCTGGAAATCCTGTGCGGCGGCACGCTCGCCAAGCTGGTGGCACAGGGGTACCGCGTCGGCATCTTCGACCTGTGCAGCGGCGAGCCGACGCCCCGCGGCACCGTCGAGACCCGCCGGAAGGAGGCCGAGGCCGCGCGAGTCGCCCTCGGCGTGCAGGTGCGGATCAACATCGACCTGCCGAACCGCGTGCTGATGGACGGGCCGGAGATGCGGTACCGCCTGGCCACCGAGTTCCGCCGCTATCGCCCCACGACCGTCATCTGCACCGCCGGCCGCACCCCGGCCGCCTCCCCGGACCATCACCAGGGACACATGATCATCGAGGCGTCGCGGTTCTACTCGCAACTGACCAAGTGGGACGAGCGGTTCGCCGACACCGGCCCGTACCGCGTGCCGCACCTGGTGTACGCGCCGTTCCCAAGTGACGCCGAGCAGCGGCAGTGGCACAGCACGTTCGTGGTGGACATCACCGACACGATGGACCGGAAGATCGCGGCGATTCAAGCCTACGAGTCGCAGTTCGACATGGCCCGGTTCGACAAGGTGAAGCACTTCGTCAGCTCGGCGAACGGCTATCAGGGCGCTCGGTGCGGGTTCATGTACGGTGAACTGTTCGCCCTGCCGCACCCGGTCGGCACGGACGATTTGCAGAAGCTGATCCTCGGCGGGAAGGGGTCGCTGGCCCCGGTGCAACTGCCCGGCCAGGACCACCTGCCGATGAGCTGAGGAGACGTTCGACGGAGGAAAGCCCCCTCACCCGCCGCGTGCTTCGCCCGCGACGACCTCTCCCCCACTTCGTGGGGCGAGAGGTGGGGCGGGGTTGGTCCGTTCGCCTTCGGGTAAGTTGCAACCACCCAACACCTCGCCCCCGCACGGCGGGGGAGAGGTCGGAACGGCGGTGCCGTTCCGGGTGAGGGGGTCTTCCTCATCCCATCACCTCGGGCGATCAAACCATGCGACTCGTCACCGGCTGAACGCTCGGTCGATCACCGGCTTCAGGTCGGCGGCGATGCGGGCGTAGCCGGCCTTGGTGAAGTGCGTTTCGTCGTAGCTGATGGCCGGTGTCATCTCGCCGTCGCGGGTCAGCAGGCACGCGCCGAAGTCGTGGAAGGCGAACCCGTTGGCGGCCGCGAACGCTTGCGTCCGGGCGTTCACATCGGCGAACAGCGCGCGGCGGGGGTCGTCGGCCCAGCGGCCTTCGGGCGGGGTGGCCAGGAGCAGCACCTTCGCCGCCGGCCACTTCGCCCGCACCGCGTTCGCCACCGCCGCCACGCCGGCCGCGATGTCCGCCGGGTCCGCCGTCTGCCGCTTGTTGTTCGTGCCGATCAGGATCACCACCCCGTTCGCCGGCGGGCCGTCGAGCAGTCCCTCCTCGATCCGCCAGAGCAGGTTGTTCGTGGTGTCGCCCGGAACGCCGAACCGCTTCGCGGTTCGTCCGGTCGTCACCGCCTTCCATGCATCCGGTGCGGCCGACCAGCCGCGCGTCAGCGAGTCGCCGAGGAACACCAGCTCCGCCGTCGACTGCGGGCTGACGAATGCCTGATAGCGGCTGTCCCACGCGGACGGGGCCGGCGGCAGCGGGCCGGGCACGGGCGTGACGGAATCGGCCGGCTGCCACACGGCCAGCGGGTCGGGCGACCCCCGGCGGAAGGCGGCGAAGTTCACCGACACCGCCGTCGCCGCGAACAGCAGCGGCAGGGCGAACCGAACGAGGCCGGAGCGCGGGGTCATCCGTCGTTTCCTCTGGGCAGGCGCGGGCAGTCGCCCCTGCACCGTAGCACACGCCCCGGCCGTTAGGCGAGTGCGGGAAATGACCTGCCGTCGCCGGATGGACTCGTCTCGGGTGGCACCGGCTTCCAGCCGGTGTGACGGCGGACCACCGGCTGGAAGCCGGTGCCACCCGGAGACCACCACCGGCTGGAAGCCGGTGCCACCCCGACATCCGCCGGTATATACCGCACGCGGTTCGGCATGAGCCGTTTCGGTGTTCCACTTCGCCCCGACGGGGCGACCGCCAATAGCCCAGGCCGTGAGGCCTGGGTTCCGGCTTCGGGACTCCGGAGATGTTCCCACCGGTGTCCTGGGGCTGACGCCCCAGGCTATTGACGGTCGCCCCGTTGGGGCGAAAGACCGGAGCGGAGTCGGATCACGGCTGGCCGCGTGCGGTATTACATTTGCCCACTAGTTCCTTATGCCGGCTCGCTCAGCGACAGCGCCGGCGAGAGGTAACACCGCCGCCAGAGCAACTCGGCGTCCGGGTTCGATCCGTCGATCCAGACTTCGAGCAGCGTGGTGCCGTCCACGGTCGTCGTGCGCTGTCCCGCGCCGGGCAATTCCGGTGGCGTCCCGCCGTCCGCCAGTACGAACCAGCGGCGGGCGTGCATCCGCTCGTCTGGCGGCAACTCCGGCGTCGCCGGGGCGGTCGGAATCTTCTCGTCGTCCGGTTCCCAAAGCGTCGGCCACCCGGCGGCGCGCGCGGCGCGGAACAGGTCGCGGATGTCCCGCAGCGACATCGGCCGGTAGTCCTGCACCTCGACGCCGACGTTCAGCATTCGCCCCTTGAACCGCCACTTGTCGTGGACGTGGCCGTGCAGCAGCGGGGTTTCGCCGTCGTCCGGGAACCGCACTCGTAGGTGGTCGGGTCCGTGCGAGTACGGGTAGTGGCAGACCAGCACGCGGCCGAAATCCGGCAACGTGAACGCCCCGCCCAGGTGAACGGCGTCGAACCCGGCGGCGCGGTAGGCGCGGGCGTAGCCGGCCAGCTCCTCCGGCTGGCGGCTCTTGTTGCTCAGGCTGACCGGATGCGGCTGGTCGTGGTTGCCGGCCACGAGGATTTTCCGCCCGTTCAACTGGCGGAGGAGCGAACCGAGCTTTTC
>JAYTTN010000651.1:0-1105 GCA_043745295.1 Fimbriiglobus sp.
CAGGCCGGTGAACTGGCGGAACGTGGCCGGCTTGCGGCGGAGGCGGTCGTAGTTCATGCCGCCGAATACCAACCCACGCCCTATTCCGCAACGACTCTATTGCATTCGACCCGAATCCATCCGATACTAATTCTAACGACCCCCGCGGCCGGTGTTCCCCCACCCGCCCACTCCCGAGGTGACGCGATGACCCTTCGCCCCCTGGCCGCCCTCGCCGCGGCGGTCCTGTTCACGGCCTCCGCCGTCGCCGTCGAACTCGACCCGGTCGTGCAGAAGCGCCTGCAAGAGCGGGCCATCGCCGACGCCGAACAGACGGCCCGCCGCATCACGTCCACCCTGCGGGCCATCGCCGCCGACGGTACCGAGAAGGGCGAGACCGCCAACCAGCAGAAACTGCTGGCCGAAGTCGCCGACAAGCTGAAGGGGCTGAGCAAGGACCAGATGCCGGTCGTGTTGAAGCACCTGCAAGCGGCCGCCGACGCCGCTACCCCGGACACCGCCACCGGCGAGCAGAAGCTGGCCGCCGAGAAGAACCGGCAGATCGTCAAGACCCTGCTCGACCTGTACCTGCGGATGGACGTGCTGAAGTCCCTCGACCACGCCGCCGACCGGCTGGACAAGTCGGCCCGCGAGCAACTCGACCTACACCTGCGGGCCATCGCGACGACCGACGCCGGCCGGAACAAGCCCCGCAAGGTGGTCGAGGACAAGGACGAGATGGCCGACGCCCAGACCGACCTCCGCAGCGGCATCGGCGCGTTCCTGAACGACGCCGTCGTCCTCCGCGGCAAGCTGAACCCGGAGCAGAAGCAGCGGCTCGACGCCGCCAGCGTGCCGACCCGCGCCGGCCGGCTCGTCGCCGACATGGAACTGTCGCGGATGTCGCTGTCGAACGCCGACTTCAAGGCCGCCGCCGATCGCCAGCTCGCCGCGTCGAAGGAACTGCAAGCCCTCGCCGCCGCCCTCCGGACGCCGAAGGACGACATCACGGCCCTGAAGGAGGCCCGCGACAAGATCGAGAAAGTCATCCAGGCCGAGATCAAACTGAAGGACGACACCGAGGCCAAAAAGGCCCCGGAGAAGAATGACCCCGCCGCCGAGAAGG
>JAYTTN010000652.1:0-4117 GCA_043745295.1 Fimbriiglobus sp.
AGGGCACCCACAAGGGGTGCCCCTACCAGAACCCGAAGAGTCACTCCCGTAGGTAGCGACCCACCCTGACAGATCACCACACCGAGGTTCCACCCATGATCCGCTCGCTCTCCGCTCTCCTTCTGCTCTCCGCCACTCTTGCTTTCGCCGCCGACCCGCCCGCCAAGAAGGGCATCGAGGGGCTGTGGTACGGCGTCCTGAAACTCGGGGCCATCGAACTCCGCCTCGGCTTCCAGATCGGGAAGAAGGACGACAAGCTGACGGCCACCCTGCACAGCGTCGATCAGGGCGACGTGAAGGTGCCGATGGACTCGGCCGAGTTCGCCGACGGGAAGCTGACGCTCAAACTCGGCAAGGCGAAGATGACGTACACGGCCACCCTCCAGGACGACGGCAACACCCTGACGGGCGAACTCGACCAGGGCGCGAAGCTGAAGCTCACCCTGAACCGCACCGACAAGGCTCCGACGAACAACCGCCCGCAGACGCCGAAGAAGCCGTACCCCTACGACGAGGAGCAGGTCGCGTTCGACAGCGCGGCGAAGGGCGTGAAGCTGGCCGGCACCTTGACGAAGCCGAAGGGCGACGGGCCGTTCCCGGTGGCGGTGCTGATCTCCGGCTCCGGCCCGCAGGACCGCGACGAGTCGCTTCTGGGGCACAAGCCGTTCCTCGTGCTGGCGGATCACCTGACGCGGAAGGGGATCGCCGTGCTGCGGTACGACGACCGGGGCGTCGGCAAGTCCACCGGCAAGTTCGAGACGGCCACCTCGAAGGACTTCGCCGAGGACGCGGCCGGGGCGGTGGCGTTCCTGAAAGCCCGCAAGGACATTGGCACCGTCGGCCTGATGGGCCACAGTGAAGGCGGGCTGATCGCCCCGATGGTCGCGGCGGCGAACAAGGAGGTCGGGTTCATCGTCCTGCTGGCCGGGCCGGGGCTGCCGGGCGACGAGATCGTCCTCGCCCAAGGGGAACTCATCGCGTTGGCGATGGGCGAGAAGAAAGACGCCGTGGCCAAGCAGGTGAAACTCGTCCGGCAGGTGATCGACCTGGCCAAGGCCGGGGCGAAGCCGAAGGAGATCGAGGACGCGGTGCTGGCGGCGGCGAAGGACGCGACGGGCGACGAGAAGAAGGAGTTCGAGGAGAACAAGGAGCTGATCCTCGCCAAGACCAAGGCCATGGCGACCGACTGGTTCCGCTTCTTCCTGACGCACGATCCCCGGCCCGTCCTCGGCAAGGTGACCTGCCCGATCCTGGCCATCAACGGCGAGTTCGACCTCCAGGTGCCGTGCAAATCCAACCTGGAAGCCGTCGAGAAGGCGGCCAGGGCCGGCGGCAACAAGGACGTGACGGCGACGGAACTGAAGGGGCTGAACCACCTGTTCCAGACGACCACGACCGGCCTGCCCAGCGAGTACGGGACCATCGAGGAGACGTTCGCCCCCGCCGCGCTGGACGCCGTCAGCGAATGGGTGTTGAAGCGGACGGCGAAGTGACTGGCATCGCCTTGCGAGCCGCGACCGCAAGGGAGTGGCATCTTCTCTGGCCGAAGATGCCACTCCCTTGCGGTCGCGGCTCGCAAGACATTACGGCCGCTTGTCCAGCGGGACGTAGCTGGCCTCTTGCTTGCCGGTGAAGATTTGCTCCGGGCGGAAGATCTTGTTGCCGACCAGTTGCTCCAGCCAGTGGGCCAGCCAGCCGGCCACGCGGCCGACGGCGAAGATGGGCGTGAACACGTCCGTCGGGATGCCCAGCGCCTGGTACACCACCCCGCTGTAGAAGTCCACGTTCGGGTAGACGCCCTTCGCCCCGTAGATGCCGGCCGTGATTCGCTCCAGTTCCAGCGCCGTCTCGTAGTTCTTCGGCCGGCTGGTCTCGGCGAACACGTGTTCGGCGAACTCCTGAAGCACCGTCGCGCGGGGGTCTTTCACCTTGTACACGCGGTGGCCCAGGCCCATCACTTTAAACTTCGGGTTGGCGGCCAACTTGCCGTCGAGCCACTTCTTGACGTTCTCCGGCCCGCCGATCTCCTCCAGTTGGACGAGGCACTCCTCGTTCGCCCCGCCGTGCAGCGGCCCGGACAGGGAGCCGATGGCCGACGCGATGCTGGCGTAGGGGGTGGCCAGCGTCGAGCCGGTGACGCGGGCGGTGAACGTGCTGGCGTTCATCGTGTGTTCGGCGTGCAGCACCAGGCAGGCGTCCAGCACCTTCCGCACCGCTTGCGTCGGCTCCTTGCCGAACAGCATGTAGTAAAAGTTGGCGGCGTGGTCGAGGTCGGCGCGGGGGTCGAGGATTTCCTCCCCCCGGCGGACGCGGGCGAACGCGGCCACCAGCGTCGGCAGCGCGGCCGTCAGGCGGACGCAGGCGTCCCAGTTGCCGGCGGCATCACCCACGTTCCGGTGCGGGTAGAACATGCCCAGCGCGGCGGCCGCCGCTTGCAGCGCGTCCATCGGGTGGCCGTCGGCCGGGAAGCACTTGATCAGGTCTTTCAGCCGGAAGTGGACGGCCCGCTTGTGCCGCAGGGCGTGGTCGAAGTCGGCGAGCTGGCGCTGCGTCGGCAGGTCGCCTTTCAGCAGCAGCCACGCCGTCTCCTCGTAGCACGACTCCTTGGCCAGCGTCTCGACGGGGATGCCGCGATACTCCAGCACCGCCCGCTTGCCGTCGATCTCGCTGACGGCCGACTTCGCCGCCGGCACGTTTTCCAGGCCGGCGCGGTACTCGAGGAGGTCGCTCATGGGGCAGGCTCGCGGATGAGTCGGAGTGCGAATGACGACTGATTTATAGAAGCGCCTTCAAACGAGAAGCACCGGCCCGCCGGGACCGGTGCTCGCTTTTGCCCTCGCCGTGCGGCCGGCCTCACTTCTTCGGCGGGTCGTTCTTCTTCGGCGGGCCGGCGATGTACTGCCACTTCTCGGCCCCGAGGCCGTTGTTCTCGAACACCTTGATGTCGAACGCCTTGTTCCGCACCGAATCGGTCGGCCGGCGGAAGTCCAGTTGCAGCGCCTTGCGGCTGATGACCATCTGCGGGTCGGCACGGGTGCCTTTCACCGCCAGCCCGTTCGACAGCCCGTACACATAGATGCTGAAGTTGTTCGCGTTCGCCGCCTTCTCCGGCACGTCCAGCCAGACCGCCAGCCCGTAGGTGCTGCGAACCGTCGGGAAGGGCAGGTCGGGCGTGGTCAGCGGAATCTTGTTCTTCGAGATGGACACCGAGGTCTGGATGTTCAGCGCGCCGGTCGGGTCTTCGATCTTGCGGATGGCGTCCACCACGCTCGGCTGCGCGCCGTCGAGGAACTTGCCCAGCGGCCCGTCCTGGTCCTTCGTCACCAGCTCGAACTCGGGGATGAACTCGCGGGGCGTGTCGGTCTTGTTGTACACCTGGTACACCATGTACCAGACCACCTTTTCGTCCTTCTCGCCGGGCACCTTCACCCTGGCGATGCGGGGCGGGGCGTAGGCGAAGTGCAGCGTCCAGACGCCGGCCCGGTCGAGCGGCAGGGCCTCGGCGTCCACGGCCCGGACGGGGTTCTCCGGCGGGTCGGAGGCGGCGGCGGACCCGGCCAGGGTGACCCCGACGGCGAGCGCGGCGGCGGCCAGTCGGCGGCGGAAGCGGGAGACGAGTGGGGGTGTCATCGTTTCAATCCGCCCCCGCCCCAAGGCGCGGGAGTAATGTGGCAGGGTGCGTTCGACTCCCGAACACCGGGAATCGCCGACAGACCCATTCCTACCGACCATAACCGGCCGGCGGGTTCAGATCAAGGGATTCCGCCCGGCGGCCGCGAACTTCCGGCCGGCCGGCGCGGTTCCCCCGGCGCGACCGGCGGGCACGGGTTACTCCATGTGGTCGGGCATGGCGACGCGGTCGGGGTCGTACTTCCAGTCGTCGTGGTCGTGGAAATGGCCGCGGATGCCGTCCTGGAGCTTCACCCGCTCGCACAGCGGGATCGGCCGCAGGGGTTTGGGCGGGGAAGAAGACCCCACCCCCCGGCCCCCTCCCCGTTCCGGAGAGGGGGTGTTCGACACGACGGCGTTGTCCGGCGAGCCGCGACCGCCAGGGAGTGGCCTCGGTTCTGGCGAGCCGCGACCGCCAGGGAGTGGCATCTCGGCTTGGGTTAAAGAT
>JAYTTN010000653.1:0-15597 GCA_043745295.1 Fimbriiglobus sp.
TCCGCCAAATCGAAGCGATGAATGAGTACATCCGCGAGGCCCGGTTCAGCCTTCAGATCGCCGGGCCGAACACGGTGCGGCTGTTCCACGCCGTTAAAACCAAGTTGTTCGTGTCGGTCGAACCGGACTACATCGGGTTGCCCCTCCCGACGCCGAAGGAGGAGGTGCCGAAGGCACCCGCCCGCGAGCTCCGGGTGGGCAAGTTGCCGGCCGGGTTCGACGGCCACTTCGCCGCGTACCGCGTCGGCGAAAAGGAGTACACCGACTACCTGGTGACGCGCTCCGGCAAGGTGTTCGCCTGCGTGCCGAAGGGCAAGGACGAGGTGGTTATCACGCCGGTCTGGGACGACCCGAAGCAGAAGGTGTACGGCGTGCTACGGGACACCGACGGGGCGGTCTACGGGTTCGGGTACGCCGGGCTGACGACGAACCCGGCCCGATTTGCCGTGAAGTTTGAAGCGAAGCCGGAGGCGAAGGCGTACACGATGGCGGCCCCGCTGCACTTCGAGCCGGAAGACACCTACCGCGAAGCCTACGAGTGCGCGCGAGCGGTGGCGAAAGCGAAGAAGTGAGTCGGTGCCTGTCCGCACCATGCGCCGTCGGAAGCCTGGCCACCAGGTGCGCGTTCCGCCGGCGAAAGGCCACCGCGAAACCCGGCCCGGCGGAATTTCTGGTTTCCTTTCCCGAATGGGGGCGATATAATCAGGGAAGTTAAGAAGGTGGAGACCCCATGCGGATCGCCCTCGTCATCCTGATCGCCGTCGCGCAAGTGGCCGGCCCCTGGCTGTGCTCCTGCGGGGCCGCGCGACTGTCGGCGGCGGTCGCCCGCAACGTCGAGGCGCAGCCGGCACCCGCGACGAGCGGCTGCCCGCACTGCCCGCTGTGCGGCAAGGCCGCGAAGAAGGGTCCGCCCGCCGCGTCGAATCCCGCGGACCCGAAACCGGCTCCCGTCCCGGACCACTGTCCGTGTGTCGGGGTGGAACTGGTGGCACTGCCGGCCAAAGCGCCGGTCGATGCCGCCGACCTCTCCACTTTCGCCGTCGAACCGTTCGGGTTCGCGGCCTTCTCCGCGCCGGTGGTCTCGCTCGCCGTGGCGTCCGTGCCCGGCCTCCGCGAGTTGCCGAATCTGACCGCCCACGACCGCCTGTTCAAGCACCACGTCTTGCGCTGTTAAGCCGTCTCCGGGTCGATGTGGTACTTTTCCCGACTGCGGCACCGGCCTCCGCGCCGGTGACCCGCGAACATTCCCTACCCGAACTCTGGAGACGGACTCATGATGACCAAGATCCTCGTCGGCGTGCTGGTGGCCCTCGGCGCGACCGCCGGCGGCGTCTACCTGGCGAGCGCGAACGCCGCCCCGAAGAACTGCTGCTTCCCCGGCAGCGAGTGCTGCTACACCGGCTCGCCGTGCTGCGCCGCCCCCGTCGCGGTCGCCGCGCCGGACTGCTGCTTCCCCGGCTCGCCGTGCTGCGAGGCCCAGGAGACCTGCTGCCTGAACCAGCCGGTGGTGGCCCCCGATTGCTGCTTCCCCGGCTCCGTCTGCTGCGACGACCAGTCCACCTGCTGCCTGACCGCGAAGCCGGCGGCGGTGGCCGCGAAGAAGTCGTGCTGCGAAGCCGCGAAGTAGTGGGACAGCTGACGTAGCGACGGCCGGCCGGGATGTCCCGCGCCGGCCGTCTTTTCTTTCCCCGTTTCGGTAAGGAAACGGGGGTCGTCCTCGACTATACTTCGGGTGAGTCGATTCCTGCACTCTTTCCACCTGAGGTGGTCCGATGCTCGCGAAAATCCTGGTCGGGGTGGTGGCGGCGATCGCGGTGACCGGCGTCGGCGTCTACTACGCGATGCCCGACTACAGTCAACCCGGCTGCTGCGGCAAGTCGGCCGGCAACCTGGCGACGCCGGTGTCGGACATCACCGCCTGCCCCGGCGACGGCGAGATCTCGGCCTGCTGCGCCGCCAAGGCGGTGCCGGCGGTGAGCGAAGGCGCGAGCTGCTGCGGTGCCAAGGCGACGACGAGTACCGACAGCCTCGGCGCGTGCGTCGGCGGCATGGCCCTGACCAACGCCCCGGTTGCCGTGAAGAAACCCGTCCTGCACTGCTGCGACGAGTGAGTTTCGACAGCCCGTGACGACTCCCGAATCGCTGGCGACCGACGAGTCGCCCGCTTTTTTTCGTGCCCGGAGTTGCCCGCCATGCCCCGCTTCGTCGTGCTGGCCCACGACTGGCCGGCTCCTCATCTCGACCTGCTGATCGAACGCGACGGCGTGCTGAAGGCGTGGCGGTTGCCGCCCGACTGCGATGGAATGACCCCCTGCCCGGCGGAACCGAACGCCGATCACCGGGTGCAATACCTGGACTACGAGGGGCCGATTTCCGGCGACCGGGGTGTGGTCGAGCGGTGGGACGCGGGCGTTGCGGAATGGGAAGTGATTTTGCCGGAGCGGATCGCGGTGCGGCTCGACGGGCAACGGCTGCGCGGGCGGTACGAGATCGTTGGCCGCGATGCGTCCGGTTGGGAGTTGCGCCGCTGCCCGTAGGCCGTCACTTCGGGTCGGCCCCGGACGGGCGGGTCAGGTTCTTCCCGCCGACGGACAGCTTGCCGTCCTTCACCTTCACGGCCAGCAACTGCGTGGTGGCCGCCGGCTGGTTGGCGAACAGTTTGAACAGGCCGACCGGGTTGCCGTCGTGCCGGTACCACGTCACGTCCGCCTTGATCCGCCGCGCCGCGTCGCCCATGCGGGTCATGACCGACCGCTTCGGCAGGGGCATCGACCCGGCGTAGAACCCGGCCACCTCGACGGCCAGCAGGTTCGGCTCCTTGTCCACCAGCCAGACCCGCAGCTCCAGCGACCAGACGGTGCTGAACAGCCCGCTCCCGGCCCGGTCGGACAGGATCAGGCGGTCGCCCCGCACGTCCACGCGGGGGCGGTTCATGCCGGCGACCAGCGGCGACGCGACCGGATCCTTGCCGGTGTTCCCCGACCGCAGGAAGGCGTTCACCTCGTCGGTGGTGAACGTCGCGCCCCAGTCCGACTTGTCGAAGATGTCGTCCTGCAACTCGCCGAGGCGGGTCGTGACCTGACCGGCCAGGACCGGGTCGTCGGGCCGCGGGGTGTCGGCCGTCTCGCGGACGTAGAACCCCGGCTCGGACTTCAGCAGCCAGCCGACCACGCCGAGGACCAGCGCCAGCGTGACGAGGATGAGCAGGAGCGTTTTCAGTCGGTTCCAGCGGCGCATGGGCGCGATCCTCGCCGTGAGTCCGAGCGGAAGTAACCGACCGCGTGTAGCCCGTCAACCGCGAGTGGCTTGCGACCCAACCCGTCGCCGGCTAAGACATGATACGCTTCCTCCCAACGGGCCAACCACGATGTCCCTCCTCCTCGCGCTCGCGCTGCTGTCGCCGGCCGCCGACCCGACCCCGAAAGCCGGCGTGCTGCCCGTCGGCACCGACGGCCAGCCGCTCAACCTCGACTTCGAGACCGGCACCTTGAAGGACTGGACCGCCGAGGGGGAGGCGTTCAAGGGCCAGCCGATCAAGGGCGACGCCGTGGCCGCGCGGCGGGGCGACATGAAGTCCGGCCACCAGGGGCAGTTCTGGATCGGCGGGTTCGAGAAGTTGACCGACAAGCCGACGGGGACGCTGACGAGCGTGCCGTTCAAGGTGACGCACCCGTGGGCCAGCTTCCTCATCGGCGGCGGCAACCACCCGAAGGAAACGTGCGTGGAGCTGGTGGACGTGGCCGGGAAGACGGTCTTCTTCACGGCCCCCGGCCACGAGAACGAGGAGATGCGGCGGGTGGCGGTGGACGTGTCGAAACTGAGCGGCAAGGAAATCCAAGTCCGCGTCGTGGACAAGCACACCGGCCACTGGGGGCATGTGAACTTCGACGACTTCCGCTTCCACGCCGAGAAGCCGGACGTGCCCGCGCCGGCGGCGGTACTCCCGGAGCAGTACAAGTACGCCGGGCAGACGCCGACCGACGCGGCGAAGAACATGACCGTGCCGCCCGGCTTCAAAGTCGATCTCATCGCCGGCGAGCCGGACCTGCACCAGCCCATCGCCTTCACATGGGACGACCGCGGCCGGCTGTGGGTGGTGGAAGCCTTCACCTACCCGAAGCGAAATCCGGAGAAAGGGCCGGTGATCCCTGCGAGCCGCGACCGCAAGGGAGCGGCAGTTCAAGAAGGCGACCGCATCCTGATCTTCGAGGACACCGACGGCGACGGCACGTTCGACAAGAAGACGGTGTTCATCGAAGGGTTGAACCTCGTCTCCGGGATCGAACTCGGGTTCGGCGGGGTGTGGGTCGGGGCCGCCCCGTACCTCGTCTTCATTCCGATCCTGCCAGGAGACAAGCCGGGCGAGCCGAAAATCCTGCTCGACGGCTGGGGCTACGAGGACACGCACGAGACGCTGAACAGCTTCATCTGGGGACCAGATGGCTACTTGTACGGCTGCCACGGGGTGTTCACGCACTCGAACGTCGGCAAGCCGGGGACGGCGGCCAAGGACCGCACCAAGATCAACGCCGGCATCTGGCGGTATCACCCGACGAAGCACACGTTCGAGGTGTTCGCGCACGGCACCAGCAACCCGTGGGGGCTGGACTACAACGCGAACGGCGACTTCTTCATCGAGGCGTGCGTCATCCCGCACCTGTGGCACATCGTGCAGGGCGGGCGGTACGAACGGCAGGCGGGGCAGCACTTCAACCCGCACACCTACGACGCGCAGATCAAGACCATCGCCAAGCACCGGCACTTCCTGGGCGGCCAGTGGAACGAAGCGGACCGCGCGAAGTCGAACGACCTCGGCGGCGGGCACGCGCACAGCGGGCTGATGGTGTACCAGGGCGGCGCGTGGCCGAAGGAGTATCACGGCAAGCTGTTCATGGGCAACATCCACGGCCACCGCATCAATGTGGACGAAGTGAAGCCGAAGGGCAGCAGCTACGAGGGCGACCGCAACCCGGACTTCCTGCTCAGCCACGACAAGCACTTCATCCTCGTGGCCATCCACGCCGGGCCGGACGGCAACGTCTACTTCTGCGACTGGTCGGACAAGCAGGTCTGCCACCGCAACGAGCCGGAAATCTGGGACCGCACCAACGGCCGCCTGTTCCGCATCGCGCACGAGGACGCCAAGCCGCTGAAGCCGTTTGACTTGCAGAAGCTGGAGGACGAGAAGTTGGTGGAACTTCAAACCAGCAGCAACGAGTGGATGGTGCGGCACGCGAGAAGGATTTTGCAGGAGCGGGCAGCAGGGTTGAAGGTGACGAGGAAGAAGCCGAGGGAGATCGTAATCGACGACGCTGTCGTTGACTACCTGGCGGGGATCGCAGACTTCA
Organism: Fimbriiglobus sp.; assembly: GCA_043745295.1. Taxonomy (GTDB): domain Bacteria; phylum Planctomycetota; class Planctomycetia; order Gemmatales; family Gemmataceae; genus JALHQU01. The sequence continues at coordinate 5,349 of JAYTTN010000653.1, forward strand.
AGGACGACTCCGTCTTCAACCACGAAAAGGAGCGGCTGCGCGGCCTGTGGGCGCTGCACGCCTACGGCGGTCTCAAGCCGAAGCAGGTGGCGAAGGGACTCGCCGACACCGGCGAGTACGTCCGGGCGTGGACGGTCCAACTGGCCTTACAGGAGGGCCAGGCGTCGCCGGAATTCCTCGACAAACTCGTGGGGCTGGCGAAGAAAGACCCCTCCCCGGTAGTGCGGCTCTACATTGCCTCCGGCTTGCAGCGATTGCCGCTCGAACAACGCTGGGAAGTCGCCAAGGCGCTGACCCGATTCCCCGAAGACGCCGACGACCACGTCCTGCCGAACTTGTACTGGAACGCGCTGGAACCGCTCTGCGCGGAAGACCCGGCGAAGGGGCTGGCGCTGGCGGCCGGCGGCAAGGTGCCGTCGCTGCTGCCGCTGGCCGCGCGGCGGGTCGGGGCGATTGGCACGCCGGCGGCGGCGGATGCGCTCGTGTCGGGCTTGGCCGCTGCGAAGTCGCCCGAACACCAACTCGCGTTCCTCCGTGGCCTTCAAGAGTCGGTGAAGGGCAAACGGACGGCCGACGCGCCGAAGGGGTGGGCGAAGCTGTACGACAAGACGCTGTCCGAGAGCAAGAACGCCGAGGTGAAGCAACTCGCCGTCGAACTCGGGGCGAAGTACGGCGACCTCGACGCGCTGTCCATCACATACGATATCGCCGCGAACTTGAAGGCGGCCCTCTCCGCCCGCCGGAGCGCGCTGGCGCTGCTCCTGGAAGTCAATCACAAAGACCTCGGCTGCCTGCTCGTGATGATGGCGAAGGAAGCCGCGATGCGCGGCGACGCGATCCGCGCGATGGCGCAGGTGGCCGACCCCGCCTTCCCCGAACTCCTGCTGACGCTGTACCCGACCCTGACGGCAGCCGAGAAGCGGGACGCGATTGCCACGCTGGCCAGTCGCGCGGCGTTCGCCGACGAGCTGCTCGACGCGGTCGCGGCGAAGAAAATCCCGACCGCCGACATCCCGGCCGAGGCCATCCGGCAGCTTCGCGGGTTCGGTGACAAGGCGTTGTCAGCGAAGACCGCGGCCGTGTGGGGCACCGTCCGCGACACGCCGGCGGATCGGAAGAAGTTGATCGCCGACTACGGCAAGGCGCTGAACCCCGGCGCGCTGGCGAAGGCCGACCTGGGGGCCGGCCGCGCGGTGTACGCGAAGGTGTGCCAGCAGTGCCACACGCTGTACGGCGTCGGCGGCAAGGTCGGCCCGGAGATCACCGGGGCGAACCGCGCCGACCTCGGCTACCTGCTGGAGAACGTGTTCGACCCGTCGGCGGTCATCCCGAAGGAGTACGCGGCGACGAAGCTCGACCTCGCCGACGGTCGCTCCGTCATCGGCATCATCAAGGAGGAAACCGCCGCCACGCTGACGGTGGCGACGGCGAACGAGACGCTGACGATACCCGTGAAAGACGTGGACAAGCGGACGCCGTCGGACCTGTCCATGATGCCCGACGACCTGACCAAGCAGTTGAACGCGGCGCAGCTCCGCGACCTGTTCGCGTACCTGAAGCACCCCGCGCAGGTGCCGCTGCTGGCGAACGCCGAGAACGCCAAGGAGTTCTTCAACGGCAAAGACCTGACCGGCTGGGATGGAGACAAGGACGTGTGGAGCGTGGAGAACGGCGAGATCGTCGGCAAGACGAAGACCGGCCTGAAGAAGAACACGTTCCTGAAAGCCCCGATGGAAGTCACCGACTTCAAGCTGAGCGCGAAGGTGAAGCTGACGCCGAACGCCGAGAACAGCGGCATCCAGTTCCGCAGCGCGAACGTCGAGGGCGGCGAGATGCGCGGCCCGCAGGCGGACATCGGCAAGGGCTGGTGGGGCAAGCTGTACGAGGAGTCCGGCCGTGGGCTGCTGGTGAAGGGCGACAACGACAAACTCGTGAAGGACGGCGAGTGGAACGAGTACGTCGTGTGGGCCGTCGGCGGGTCGGTGCGCATCTGGCTCAACGGCGAGATCGCGTGCGACTACCACAACGACGACAAACTCGCGCGGCGCGGCCTGATCGCCTTCCAGGTGCATTCCGGCGGCCCGATGGAAGTGCGGTTCAAGGACATCAAACTGGAAATGATCGAGAAGAAGTGACCTGACATTCTTCGTCCCGAAGGGACCGTCGTCCCCAGCCCAGGGCGGAAGCCCTGGGAAATCTAGCGTTTTCTCGTTTACGCCCCGGAGGGGCCGTCGGGCGACGCCGGCCCCTCCGGGGCGGTGTATTTGGTCTCGCCGGGAACCCAGGGCTTCCGCCCTGGGCTATGTCCGGCGGTCCCTCCGGGACGAAGACTTGACGTTCCCCGATCCATACCGCGACCATCAAAAAGGTTGATCCATGTCCGCCACGCTCGCCGGTCGCCTCGCCGAATACGCCACCGCACTGACCTTCGACAAGCTCACGAAAACCGCCGTCCACGAGACCAAACGCCGCGTCATCGACTCGTTCGCCACGGCGGTCGGGGCGATGCCGTCGGACGCCTACGCCATCGCCAAGCGGTGCGCCGGCCGCATCAGTGGCAACCCGTCGGCCAGCATCCTCGGCGGCGGCACCAGTTCGCCGGAGTGGGCGACGTTCGTGAACGGCCTGCTCATCCGCTACCTCGACTTCAACGACACCTACCTGAGCAAGGAGCCGGCCCACCCGTCGGACAACTTGGCGGCGGTGCTGGCGGTCGGCGAGGCGGTGAAGGCGACCGGCCGCGATCTCATCACGGCGGCGGTTCTGGCCTACGAAATCCAGTGCCGGTTCTGCGACGCGGCCAGCCTGCGGAAGCACGGCGTCGATCACGTCACCTACGGGGCCATCTCGTCGGCGGTGGCGGCGGCGAAGCTGATGAAGCTGGACGTGTCGAAGACGACGCACACCGTCGGCATCGCCGGCGTGTGCAACGCGGCGCTGCGCCAGACTCGCTCCGGCGAACTGAGCATGTGGAAGGGGTGCGCGTTCGCCAACGCCGCCCGCAACGGCGTGTTCGCGGCCACGCTCGCCGCCGACGGCATGACCGGCCCGGCCCCGATCTTCGAGGGCGACCTCGGCTTTTTCAAGCTGGTGTCGCGGGAAGTGTTCTCGCCGGCCGCCTTCGGCGCGGAGGAGAACAACGCCGACGGGTTCATGATCGACAAGACGTACATCAAGTTCTGGCCGGCCGAGTACCACAGCCAGAGCGCCATCGATGCGGCATTGCAGTTGCGACAGGAACTCGGCGGTGATGTGAGCCGAGTGGCAAGTATCGATGTTCACACGTTCGAGGCGAGCTACAACATCATCGGCAAGTACAAGGAGGCGTGGGCACCGAAGACCCGCGAGACGGCCGACCACAGCCTGCCGTACTGCACCGCCGCCGCGCTGTTCGACGGCGACGTGTACCTGGAGACGTTCGACGAGGCGCGGTTCACCGACCCGGCGCTGGTGGCGTTCACGGCGAAGATCAAGGTGCATCACGATACGACGCTGGATGCGCGCTACCCGGCCGGCATCCCGAACCGCATCGTCCTGACGCTGGCCGACGGCCGCACGCTGGAGAAGCTGGTCGAGTTCCCGCGCGGGCACGCCGGCAACCCGATGACCGACGCCGAGGTGGAGGCCAAGTTCCGCCGCGCCGTCGAGCCGAAGTACGGCCCGGCGAAGGCCGCTGCGATGCTGGCGCAATGCTGGGACTTGGAGAACCTGACCGGCGTGACGGAGTTGATCCGCCCGTTCGACTGATGACTTGGCGAGCGGGGGGCGTCAGCCCCCTGTTGACGCTAGAAGAAACAGGGGGCTGACGCCCCCCGCTCGCCTGTGAGGCTCACGCCACTTTCAGCGCGGGCACGGCGACGCGGCTGCGGTCGCGGACGGTGCGGACGCCGTCGCCGACGCTGCGGAAGGCCGTGCGGCCGAGGGCGGACATCGCCTTGAAGCGGTCGAGGACGACCCGCGTCGGGCCGGCGGTCTCGAACGCCGCGCGCGTCTGCACGAGGTCGGCATCCAGGCCGCACACCATCGCCACCGTGCGGGCGAAGCTGAACTCGGTGTGCCGTTCCGGGCCGACGAGGTGGAAGGTGCCCGTCGCCTGGCGGCCGATCAGCGTCAACACCGCGTCGGCGAAGTCGGCCGCGAACGTCGGCATCCGCACCGCCTCGTCGTCGGCCAGCACCGTCTCGCCCTTGGTCAGTTGCCGAACGACCTGGCTCAGCGGATCGGCCTTCGACCGCGTGCCGAAGACGAAGCCGGTGCGGGCGATCAGGTGCCGTTCCGGGAGTGCGGCGCGGACCGCCTGCTCGCACGCGGCCTGCGCGGCGGCCCGTTCGCCGACGGGGTTCAGGTCGTCCTCTTCCCGCCGGGCCGTCTTGCACTCGCCCAGCACGCCGTCGCCGGAGACGAGGACGAAGTGGACCGCCGTCCGCGCGACCGCCGCCGCCACTTCGCCGACGGCGTCCGGCAGCGCGGGCGCGGCCCACACCACCGCATCCGGGTCGTAGTCGGCGATCAACTCGCGGACGCCGTCGCCGTCCCGCACGTCGAGCGGGGTGAGGCCGTGTCGCGGGCGGTTGCAGTAGGTGGCGAGGTGCGGGCGGTGCTTGCGTTCGGCGGCGGCGATCAGTTCGGACCCGATGCGGCCGGTGCCGCCGAGGATGAGGAGACGCATGGTGTGATGACTTCCTGTCGGTCGGGAAAAGCCTGACGCCCCCGGCGAATCCTTGCCTGGGAGCGTCCGCACAAGTTAGGAGGATCGCCCGAAGGGGTCAACCCGGATTCCGCCGCCAGACCAGCAGCAGCACGACGAGCGCCACCGCCGGGGCGACCCACGCCGTGGACAGCACCGGCAGGTACGTCTTGTTGGCGTCGTTCAACCCGCCCTGCACCCAGAACATGCCGGCGAGATACATGGCGTTGATGAACCCCAGCGTGCCCGTCACCTTGCCTTGATGCCGGCCGGAGACTTCTTGACTGAGCGCGAAGTAGGTGGGAAACAACCCCAGCGCGCCGAAGCCGAAGACCAGCAGCCCGGCCGTCGTGATCCAGCCCGCCGGCAGCCACGGCAATGCGGCGGAAACGAGCACCAACCCCGTACACCCGGCGAAGCACAACAGCCGCGCGGTGTGAATGTTGCCGCCGCGCCGGCCGACCATTAACACCAGGAACCCCACCGTCCACGAGCCGACATCGGCGGTGAGATAATACGCCGTCGTCAGCCACGTCATCTCACCTTCGGTATACTTCAACTCGGATTGGAGGAACAGCGGCAGCCAGACGCGGAACGTGTGCCAGCTCGTGTTCACGCCGAGGATGACGGCGACCAGCACCCAGTAGCGGCGGTCGCGGAACACGTCGCGGAACGGCGACGCGGCGTTCGCGGAGCTGTCCGGCAGCGGCTCCAGCGCGCGGCGGGGGACGGTGAACAGCCACAGCAGCACCCACACGACGCCGATGGCCCCGATGACGCGGAACGGCACCTGCCAGGCGTCGGTGGGGAAGCCGACGACGGGGGTGAGTAAGCCCCCCGTCGCGGCGAGGGTCGCGTTGCGGTGCGACTCGTTCGGGTCGGCCCAGCGGACGCAGAGCAGCACGATGACCGGCGTGACGATGGCCCCGATGGCCGTGCCGCTCTGGAACAGCGCGCTGCCGAACGACCGTTCCGCCGGCGGCATGATCTGCCGCACCGTCCGCACCCCGCACGGCCAGTTCCCGGCTTCGAACAAACCCAGCAGCACCCGGCAGGCGAAGAGCGTCCAGTATTCGGACGCGAAGCTGGTGAGGAAGCCGGCCGCCGACCAGCCGAGGACGGCGGCGGGATACACCCGCCGCACGCTGACGCGGTCCACCAGCCAGCCGGTGAACAGCGTGCCGACGGCGAACGCGGCCGAGAAGCCGCTTTCGAGCAGCCCGTACGCCCGGTCGTTCAGGCCGAAGGCGACCTTGATGCGGGCGGCGGTTTGGTTCAGCGCCACCCGGTCCATGTAGTTCAGGACGGTGGCCAGGAACAGCAACCCGCACACCCACCACCGCCACGGCGACGGACGGACTTCGGCGTCGGTCATGGCGAACCTCCGGGAGAGCGGAAACGCGAACGGCTTGTGTAGGTCGCGGTCGAGCCGACCGAAGGTCGGAGAGGCCCGACGGGATCGGTTGTCGGGCCTCGCTTGCCTGCGGCAAGCTTCGACCCCGACCTACACCCGGCATGTCAATACGTCTGCTTCCTACCCCAATCTCCCCCGACTTCTAAGGTAATCCAGTATTTCCACCCGAAGAGCGAACCGTTTTCCCATGCGCATCCTCGTCACCGGCGGGGCCGGCTACATCGGCGGGTTCACCGTCCGCCGGCTGCTGGCCAAGGGCCACACCGTCACCGCGTTCGACAACCTGACGGCCGGGCACCGCGCCGCCGTCCCCGCCGAGTGCCTGATCGTCGGCGACCTGCGGGACATCGACCACCTCGACCACCAGCTCGTGGTCAACCGCATCGAGGCGGTCGTCCACTTCGCCGCCAGCGCCTACGTCGGCGAGTCGGTCACGAACCCGTCGAAGTACTACCAGAACAACCTGCTCAACAGCCTGAACCTGTTGGAGCGGGTCCGCCGGCACGACATCCGGCGGTTCGTCTTCTCCAGCACCTGCGCCACCTACGGCGACCCGCAGGAACTGCCGCTCACCGAGGACCACCCGCAGCGGCCGGTCAGCCCCTACGGCAACACGAAGTTGGCGTTCGAGTACATGCTCCGCGACTACTCGGCCGCCTACGGCATCGGGTTCGCCGCGCTGCGCTACTTTAACGCCGCCGGTGCCTCCGCGGACGGCAAGCACGGCGAACACCACGACCCGGAGACGCACCTGATTCCGCTGGTTCTCCAGGTCGCGCTCGGCCAGCGGCCGCACATCGACGTGTTCGGCACCGACTACCCGACGCCCGACGGCACCTGCGTGCGGGACTACGTCCACGTCGAGGACCTGGCCGAGGCGCACCTGCTGGCACTGGAGAAGATGGTGCCCGGCGTCGGGGCCGCGTTCAACGTCGGCACCGGCACCGGGAACAGCGTCCGCGAGGTGATCCGCGCGTGCGAACAGGTGACGGGCAAGAAGATCGCGATGAAGGAAGCGCCGCGCCGCGCCGGCGACCCGCCGGTGCTGGTGGCCGGCGCGGACAAGATTCGGCAGGAACTCGGCTGGTCGCCGAAGTTCCCCGACCTGCGGTCGATCGTCGAGACCGCCTGGGACTGGCACCGCTCCCACCCGAAGGGGTATTGAGTGGTCGTCGCGAAGGCAGTTGCGGGAAAAAAGGCTCCCGGCGGTGGTGTGGGCGACGGGTGTGGCCTCCGGTGAACCTCGCCCCCGCGCCAGGGGGGAGAGGTCGGAACGACGGGTGCGGGACGGTTCCGGAACTTCGGCAGCCGGACGCGGTTGCAGTTCGGTCTTCGCGGCCGGTTCGTCGCAGAAAACCGTCATCGGGTGGTCGTCCGGCAGCACGACTGGGGGAAGCAAGCGGACGGTGCCCTTGTGGTGCAGGGCGGGGGCCACTGGCACGGCGGTTCTCCGGTGATCGGGGGTCGTGTGTTCTACCACCGGAGGCACACCCAGGCACGACGATGCCGACTTCCGCGGCTCGCCGGAGGCGAGCAAGGCCCGACGCGATCGGCTGTCGGGCCTCGTTCCCCGGCGGGGAACTTCGACCGCGACCTGCGAACTCGCCTGCTGCAATCGCCACCGCAGCAGCGAGAACGGCCGGCTCTCGCCGGTCAGTCCGCGAACCGGGCGAGGTCTTTCAGCAGCATCGCGAGCAGGAAGAACTGCGCCTGCGGGGTGTTGCGAACCGCCTCCCAATTCCGGATCGCGTCCCGTGCGTCGTCAACGAGAGTTTGGGCGGAAGCCCGACTGAAATCCCGATCCCGACGAAGGTCGTACTCCGCGCGGTGGCGCTCCTCCTGGAGGCGCACGAACGACTCGGCCACGAGCTGCAGTTCCGTCGGAACCGTCTCGAAGACCGCGACGGCGAACGCCCACAGCTTGCCGGACTTGTTGGCGAATTGTCGGGCTACGTCCTTCATCCCACGGTGTTCAAAGGCCCGTGACACGAGGTTTCGGACGGCGGCGTCCGGGTGCTGCCGGGCCGCCCCTGCGGTCGTCAGCGTGTGGAACACGGCGTAGTAGGCCGCCGACACCGCGCCGCGGAGGTCGGTGGCACGGGGCCGCCCGACGGCCTGCCGCCGGGTCAGGTGTTCGGCCTGGTCGAGACGGTGGGCGGGGTTCACTCCTCGTCCCCCCGGAGTTCCCGCCGATCAGTGACGGTTTCGAGGTCGAAGTACGCCCACCGGTCCCCGAGCAGGTCCGCATCGCGCAGGTAGTCGCGGACGCGAAGTCGGAGGCTATTGAACTCCCTGAAAAAGCCCGGCCGCTCCACGGCTTCATCCGTGGCGATCAGCCGGATCCACACCGCCGGGTCGCCGGTGGAGTCGTCCCCGATGCGGCAGTCGGCTTCGACGAAGTCGGCAGCAAGCCACGGCAGCTTCGGCAGCTCCGCCACCGCCGCGCGGAGTGCGTCGTCCTTCGAGAGTTTGGTCGCGATCATGTCGAGTCTCCGGGAAGCGTCTGGATCGATTTTATCACCCATTTCCCTGCTGCAATCGCCACCGCGGCAGCGAGAACCGGCGGCTCTGGTCCGCCTGACCCGCCACCTTCCGGCCGTGGAAGGTCGCGGTCGCGGCTCGCCGGAGGCGAGCAAGGCCCGACGCGATCGGCTGTCGGGCCTCGTTCGCCGGCGGGGAACTTCGACCGCGACCTACGAACTCGCCTGCTGCAATCGCCACCGCAGCAGCGAGAACCGCCGGCTCTGGTCGGCCTTTCCCACGGCGATCTCCAGGGCCTTGCGGGTGCCCACCAGTGCCACCAGTTTGCGACCGCGAGTGAGTCCCGTGTAGATCAGGTTGCGTTGCAGCATCACCCAGTGTTGCGTGTGGACGGGGATAATCACCGCCGGGTATTCGCTGCCCTGGGACTTGTGAATGGTGATGGCATACGCCAGTTGCAGTTCGTCCAGGTCCGCGAACTCGTAGTCCACCGCCCGGCCGTCGAACTCGGCGGTCAGCACCTGTTCGCCGTCGTCCACGATCACGATGCGGCCGATGTCGCCGTTGAACACTTCGCGCTGGTAGTTGTTCTGCGTCTGAATCACCTTGTCGCCGACGCGGAAGGTGATGCCGTACTTCTCCACCTCCTTCGCGCCGCGGCCGGCGGGGTTGAGCGCCGCTTGCAACACCTGGTTCATGTTCGCCACGCCGAGGTCGGTGCGGTTCATCGGGCTGAGGACTTGCACGTCGCGGATCGGGTCCAGGCCGAAGCGGGCGGGAATCCGCTCCGTGATCATCGTCAGGATTTTCGCGGTGATGGCGTCCGGCGTGTCGGCTTCGACGAAGAAGAAATCCCCGCCGGCGTTCGGCGCGGATTCGGGCGCGTCGCCCCGGTTCACGGCGTGGGCGGCGCGGATGATGTAGCTGGAACTGGCCTGCCGGTGGACTTCGGTCAGCCGGACGACCGGCACCACCTCGGAGTCGATCAGGTCGGCCAGCACGCTGCCGGCCCCGACGCTCGGCAGTTGGTCGCGGTCGCCGACCAGCACCACGCACGCCCACGGCGGCACCGCGCGGAGGAGCTGGTTCGCCAGCACCACGTCGAGCATGGACACCTCATCGACGACGAGCAGGTCGAGGTCGAGCGGGTTCTCCTTGCTCCGCTTGAAGGTGCCGATGCCGGCGTCGAATTCGAGCAGCCGGTGGATGGTCTTGGCCTCGCGGCCGGTCGATTCGCAGAGCCGCTTGGCGGCGCGGCCGGTCGGGGCACACAGCCCGACGCGCTGGTGCTTCGCGGCGAAGATCTCGATGATCGCCCGGACGATGGTGGTCTTGCCGGTGCCCGGCCCGCCGGTCAGGACGAGCAACTTCTGCGTCGTCGCCTGCCGAACTGCCTCGCGCTGCCGCTCCGCGAACTCGATGCCCATCTTGCTTTCGACCCACGCGAGTGCCTTCTCGACATCCATCTCCGGCAGTGGGTGCCCGCCCGCCGCCAGCGACTTCACTGCCCGCGCCACGCCGAGTTCGGCGAGGAACAGCGGCTTCAGGTACAGGAGGCTATCTTCCTCTGGTCCCCCTCTCCCCTGGGGGAGAGGGGTTAGGGGTGAGGGGGATTCGGGTTCTTGCAGGCTCCCCTCTCCCCTGGGGGAGAGGGGTTGGGGGTGAGG
>JAYTTN010000654.1:0-1102 GCA_043745295.1 Fimbriiglobus sp.
CCGCCAGTCCTTCGTGCTGACTGTATGTCGCGTCATGGCAACACCCTCCGTACAATCGGAGGGGGCCACGGGCCCAAAGGATTCTGTCCACACGACCTAAGGCAGTGGCGGGAAGGCGATTTACCGGCGTCGTCGGGGATCGGCTACAACCTGGGCCGCACGGAGGAGGCGGTCATGACGGACCTCACGGATGACGCGCGGCGGGCCATCCTGCTGGCTGCCACCCTGCTCACCGGGCACCGGCGGCGGCGGTCCCGGCCGAAATGGCCCACCCGTTTTGCCGCGGCTCCGCCCGCCTCGCCGAGACCACCTTCGGTGGGGGCGGGACGCCGTCCGCACCGGCCCGAACGAACTCCGCTCCGGCATCCGCGGCGTCGAGGACTTCGAGTCGCGCGGGCGGCCGACCACCGAGGAACTCCACCCCGAACTGGAGGAACACATCCGCCGGCTGCTCGATCCGCACACCCAGGCCGACCCCAAGTTCCAGACCGCCTTCGCGTACACCCGGATCACCGCCACGGCCGTCCGCGAGGCGCTACGGGCCATCCCCGAACTGGCCGGGGCGGTGCCCACCCGCCAGACCGTCGGCGACATCCTCAACCGCCTTGGGTACAAGCTCCGCCGGGTACTCGACGGGCGTCCGCAAAAAAGGTGCCCTAGACGGACGCCCTCTCCGCCCACGTCCACGAGGCCCGCGGGGAGTCCGCCGCCGACCTGGACACGCCGAGGATCCCCCTCGATACCAATGCGAAGGTGACGGTCGGCGACTTCTCCCGCAGCGGCGAGGCTCGCGGCGACGCGGCGGTGAAGGCGCTCGACCACTACATGCGGCCGGAGGCCATCCCGGTGCCGTTCGGCGTCCTGGAGTTGAACCGCGGGGCGGTGCCGATCCACCAGCCGTGGTTCCCGTTCGGCCACTCGCGGGAGACGAGCGACTTCCTGACCGACGGCCTCGACCGGTGGTGGCGGGAGCGACAGACGGTCCATCCCGGCGTGAAAAGACTGTGGACCTCCCCACGTTTGGTGGACACGCAGTTAACGGTGTAAGCTCTCTTCACAAGGGAACCCACCGATGGCCAAGACCCGCAAGACGTACACCGCC
>JAYTTN010000655.1:0-4110 GCA_043745295.1 Fimbriiglobus sp.
GACTTCGCCGGCGTCGTCATCCCCGGCGGCTTCTGCCCGGACTACATCCGCCGCAGCCCGGCCATGCTGCAACTGGTGCGCGACGCGCACGACTTGAAGAAGCCCCTCGCCGCCATCTGCCACGGCCCGTGGGTGCTGTGTTCGACGACCGCCCTGCGGGGCCGCAAGGCGACCGGCTTCCACTCCATCCGGGACGACGTGGTGAACGCCGGCGCGGAGTGGGTGGACGCCGAGGTGGTGGTCGATGGCCACGTCATCACCAGCCGCACGCCGAAGGACTTGCCCGCCTTCACCGCCGCCTTCCTGACGGCCATCGGCGGGTGATTGGGGTTGAGTCGTTTCGCCGGTGTCCGTTACAACTTCCCTCCGGTCGTCCGCCCCTCGACACGGAGTCCGCGATGCTGCTGTCCAGCCTGTTGATCGCCCTGATCGCCCCGCACGCGAAGCCCGCCGCGATCTCCCGCGAGGAGTCGGCCCGCCATTTCCTGCTCGGCGTGGCGCACCACCTGGACGGCGACCCGCTCCGCGCCGCGTGGGAGTTCACCCGCGCCGTCCACTTCGACCCGACGAACACCGACGCCTGGTTCGCCCGCGCGATGACGTTCCATCAGCACGAACGTGGCGAGCAGGCCGTCGCGGACTTCACCCGCGTCCTCCGCCTCGGGCCGGACGCCGATGCCTACCTGCACCGCGCCTACTGGCTCGCCCGGCGGAACGACCACCGCGCGGCCCTCGCCGACCTGACCAGCGTCGTCGAACTCGATCCGCGCAACGACGTGGCGTGGCGGAACCGGGGCATCGCCCACGCGGCATTGGGCGAAGCGGAACTGGCCCTGTCGGACTTGACGCGATCCCTCGAACTCGACCCCGACACGACCGAATCGCGGCGCTTGCGCGGCGCGATCCGCGGCCAGCTCGGCGGGTACGACGAGTCGATTCGGGACTTGAGCGCGGCGCTGGCGGCGACACCGGACGACGGGCAGGCACTGACCTGGCGCGGGATGTCCCACTTCGCGGCCGGGCACTACGAGTCCGCGTCCGCGGATTTCGCCGCCGCGCTCCGCCTCGACCCGACCGACTATCTGGCGCGCGTCAACCGCGGGCAACTGCACGCGCACCTCGGCCAAGACTTGAAGGCGGAGGTGGACTTCGCCCGCGCCATCGAATTGAAGCCGGACGACCCGCACGCGCACCTCCAGCGGGGCGACCTGCACGCGAAGAACGGCGACCGCGAGACCGCCGTCCGCTGCTTCACCCGCGCCATCGAACTGGCCCCGAAGGACGCGACCGCGCGCCGCAAACGGGCGGCCTTGAATTCCGCCGACGGCAAGCACGCGGCGCTGCTGGCGGACCTGGAGAAAGTCGCCGAGTTGGAACCGACGGCGGAGGTCTTCGCGGAACTCGCCCGGCTCCGGCTGGACTGCCCGGACCTCACGCTGAGAGACGCGAAGAAGGCGGCGGAGCTGGCCGACAAGGCGTGGGCGCTGTCCCGGATCGCGGCGGCCTCGCCGGAGAATGATTTCAGTTACTCCGAACTTCGGGCCTCTGCCGCAGCCGCGACCGGCGATCCCGAACGGGCGGTGACGATCCTGAGCGGGGTTCTGTCAAGCCACAAATCGCATTCCGGCGGTCGCTCGCTTCCGGCGGAATTCAATCGCGCACTCCCACCGCCACCGGAACCCAACGGTGGGGTGTACTCGGCCGAATACAAGCGGCTGAGTGACCGACTCGACCAGTACAAACGGATCGCCGAACTCCGACGGCCGAACCGGGTGGTGGTGACGGAGGATGTGGTCGTTCGCGGGCAGATGGTACAGTTGCCCCCGCTGCCACCGGCTCTGCCGGCGCAGGAGGCCGGCAAGGATGTTCGCCCGCCGGCCGACGTGCCCCCGCTCTCGGAGGTCGGCAAGGCTCCACCCGGCGGGTTGCCGCCGATCATCATCCCGGAGATCGGGAAGAACTGACCGCTCCGGTTCGCACTGGCTTCGTCGACCTCCGCCGGTTTCCGTCTGGCGTCCGGCCGAAGCGGTCCCGCCGGACTCATGGCGTCGGCGTTCGGCGATACAACAGCACCCACGCCCCGCGCCTGGGTGTACTCGGCTGGCGCGGAATCTTTCGCCGCAGAGGGGAAAGAATCGCGCGGCCGCCGGCGTAGGTGAATAGGCAATCTATTCACCGCGAAGCCGACCCCGTCGGCCGGAGGCGACCGTGGCAGTCGATCGAGTGACGGACGACGACACTTGCACCGTCGGGCTTGTCGGAGTGTCCAGCTACCAGGGATGGTCGCACATGGTGGGCGGGAGGAACGCCAACACGCAGGCCCCCGGCTTCGGCACCAGCATCCTCGACCGGTTCACCTCCACTTTCACCTTCACCAGCCCGCTCGCGGCGTGCGGTTACTCGTGGAACGGGCACACCGCCCTGCTCACCCGCCACTACGGGCGGCTGAGCCGAGTGGTGGGGTTCAACCCGAAGAGCATGATGCTGGCCGGTGCCATGGCCATGTTCACCCGCCAGTTCTGCACCACCGGCGAGTGGTACGACGACGCGCCCATGGCGGACGACCCGACCGCCGTCAGCTTCGAAATCCCGGTCGGCTACACGCAGTTTGAGAAGCTCGACCGGTTCCTGGCGTCGCTCGTCGGCCGCTCCGACATGGGCAAACTGTCCGAGGGCACCACCCCGTACAGTTACACCTTCAAGCCGGGCGACCAGGCCACCGAGGGCGAGATGCGGTCGAACTGCGGGCACGCCGCGCTGAAGATCCTCTGCCAGTACCTGGAGAAGTGGGGCATGGCCGCCGAGCGGGAGCGGTTCGAGTCGTTCCTCGCCCGCGACAAGAACGTCAGCCAGGGCGGTATGATGAAAGCCATCGGTCAGGGTTTCCGCTGAGTCGCCGTCCCGGAGTCGCACATGGTCCGTTCGTTCGCCGTTCTCGTCCTGGTGTTGGTCCTCGTCCCGTTCGCGTCGGCCGACGAGCCGAAGGCCACGTCCCGCAAGCCCGTCGTCGTTTCCGCCGAGGCGCTGGCGATCCACAAGCTCGCGCCGGTCTTCGACGGGCACAACGACCTGCCCTGGGCGCTCCGCGACAAGAAGGACTTGTCCTTCCGCGACTACGACCTGACCAAGCCGCAGGCGAAGCTGCACACCGACATGCTGAAGTTGCGCGCCGGCGGTGTCGGCGCGCAGTTCTGGTCGGCTTATGTCCCGGTGGACTTGGCCAAGAAGGGCGTCGCCGTGACGACCACGCTCGAACAGATCGACGTGATCCACCGCCTGTGCGCGAAGTACCCCGACCACCTGGTGATGGCGTACACGACCGCCGACATCGCCCGCATCCGCACGGCCGGCAAGGTGGCGTCGCTGATCGGCGTGGAGGGCGGGCACAGCATCGACAACTCGCTCGGCGTGCTGCGGACGTACCACAAGCTCGGCGTCCGGTACATGACGCTGACGCACTCCGAGTCGCTCGACTGGGCGGACAGTGCCACCGACGCGCCGAAGGCGAACGGCCTGAGTCCGTTCGGCGAGGAAGTCGTGCTGGAGATGAACCGCCTCGGAATGCTGGTGGACCTGTCCCACGTCTCCGTGGACACCATGAAGGCCGCGCTGACGGTGACGAAGGCCCCCGTCATCTTCTCGCACAGTTCCGCCCGCGCCGTCGCCGATCACCCCCGCAACGTGCCCGACGACGTGCTGAAGCTGGTGGCGGCGAACGGCGGCGTGGTGATGGTCAACTTCTTCAGCGGGTTCGTCGTGCCCGAAGGCGCGCGGGCCATGAGGAAGATGTTCGACGTGGGCCGCGAGTTGCGGAAGAAGTACCCGAAACAGGACGAGTTCGACGTGGCGATGAAGGCGTGGATGAAGGACAACGACTACCCGGCGGGGACGGTCCACGACGTGGCCGACCACATCGACCACCTCGTGAAGGTGGCCGGCGTCGATCACGTCGGCATCGGCTCGGACTACGACGGCATCAGCCGCTGCCCGAACCAACTGGAAGACGTGGCGACGTACCCGAACCTGACACAGGCGCTGCTCGACCGCGGGTACAAGACGGACGACATCCTGAAGATCCTCGGCGGCAACGTGGTGCGGGTGTTCGCCGCC